>JARKPC010000110.1 GCA_029975435.1 Propionivibrio sp.
AGGCCGGCAATGCGTCGCCACCGAGGACGACGAACGGGCACTGGCCACCTACCTCGACGCCCTGGCCCAGGCCCAGGCAATGGATCGCCAGGCGGTGCGGGCGGCAGCGGCAGAGCAATTCAGGACGGAGCGGATCGAAGATGCCGTCATTGATGCGTTGGAGCACATTCGTTGCCCGCGACGCTGAAGCGAGCCCATCGCGACTCACACGGAAATCTGCCGAAGCAAGCATTCGCACGACAGAACCGTTTCGCGATCAAGGACGACGGGCTGCTTCGTGGAAACCGACCGTCAACTCTTGGTGTGTCGGCCGTCAACGGATTGACCGTGCATGACGAGGGGACCGGTCAATTCGTCAAGACCCAATCGAACAGTCGTGCGCGGCACAAGCGGCTGCTGTATCGACTGGCGAAAGTTGTTCCGCGATTTCGACCGACGCAGCCACCTCCAGGCCGCTTCACTGAACGGCACGACAGAAACAGCTTGTTGGTTTCCATGATGCTTGTAAGGTGCTTACCGGTGGGCCACTGCGGTCAAGTTGGCTTGCAGCTTGTAGAGGGATTCAGAGGCTCATTCCAATAGGCCGCCTTGAGGCTTGTCAGTGGCCGCGCTCCATTCGGCCTCGAAGCCTGCTTTGATTCGGTCCAGCACTTCGGCCGGATTAAGTCCTTGCGTCTGTTGGTAAGCACTGGCAACGTGCCGAGCGAGGTCTACAAGCATGATTCCCCATGCAGAGGGATCATTCCAAAGGCCCGTCGCTAGTGAGACGTGCTGCTTTCCGCCAGCAGCCCAGACCCGAGCCAATTCAATCGCCCTG
The DNA here is from genome assembly GCA_029975435.1 of Propionivibrio sp. Classification (GTDB taxonomy): domain Bacteria; phylum Pseudomonadota; class Gammaproteobacteria; order Burkholderiales; family Rhodocyclaceae; genus Propionivibrio. Next base: position 818 of record JARKPC010000110.1, read on the forward strand.
CCGTCAGACAACGCTGCCGGAGGAATCGGCAGTTCACCAGATTGTCGCATACGCATACTCCTGTCTCTCGCTGTTGGTCACTGGTCGCCCAGAAGATGCCTTCGGTTCGGTCCGATGGGGTCTCTCTGGTTCGCTACGTTGGGCGAGTGTCTTGCCGGCACGCCACCCGTAAGCTCTTGGATGCGCTGGTGCTCAGCGATCTCGCGTGCCGTCTTGCCACCGGGAATTTCGGTTGTTCGCGGTACAGTACCTTCGGTCAAACGACCAGCTTGCTGATGTTGCTGTAGCCGTTGTGGAATGGTCCCAGACTGCCCAACGTAAGGCTTGCCGGCTGCTGCCGCATCGGGAAACTCGTAGATACCTTGCTTTGGTACAGTAGGGACGGCCTGTGCGCACGGGTTGTTGTTGTGCGACACCAAGCCGAGGCGGGAGACGTGGAATACATGCTCGCCGGCAACCGTCATGTTGTACACGCGATGAACGCCCGGCAATCGCCGCACGTCCGTCACCGTCAGCCACCCGTCGATGCCGCGCAGCCGTTCGCCCGGCTTCAACTCCTCCGTGTTCACCCAGCGCCCGCGGTTCGCACTGTAGAATTTGTGCAACCCGGTCGGCCTCACCGTTTCGCCGCGTCCCTCCGCATCGACCAAGGCCAGACTGTAGGCGTCGGGATTGAGGTGGTTCACAGTCGTCAGCACGACGCTCCCAGGGCCCGCAGCAATCGGCGGACACGGCTCATTGGCGACGACCCGAGCGTGCAAATCCTTCGGCAGCCCCATCTCCAGCAGATCGAACGGCAGCGGCACCGCAGCGCCGACCAGCGCGTTGTGTTTCTCGATCCATTCCGCGGGCTGGAGCGTTTCGACATGGATCACGTCGAGCGTGCCGTCCGGCCATCGGCTCTCCGCCCGCAGTCGCAACAAACGCCATGTCGTCGGATCAACTTCCGCAGTCGTTCGGGGGACAGCCTCGGGCTGCGGATTCCGGGCGACGACCCGCTGACCGACGCGTATCGTCTCGATCTCTTGCGTGCGCGGCCGATCCGGTTGCGCGACGGCAGGAGCAGACTCCGCCGGCCGGGGGCCGAGTCGCCACGGCAGCGAACTGCCCAACAGAAGCGACGCCAGCAGGAGGCAGCGCGACAACCACCACCGTCCCAGGCGAGCGGTGCGCGCTGCCGCGGCAGCACAATTCGATTCCGAGGGGATCGCCAAGGCCATCATCGATACACTGGAACGCATTAGCTGCACGTAACGCAAAACGAAGTCAAGTTGGAGGGGCCCATTTGTTCCATTCTTCGATTCCTTGTTGCGTCCGCCCGAACCAAAGTGCCCTGGCATCGTGTTGAATGCTGATTTCGCTCGGATTTTCCGGCACCAGTTCTCCGACCCTCGCATCCTCTTTGAGCGGCAGTACCAGCCCGTCACGGACCAACGAATCGATTGCCTCAACGACTTCGCGCTTCGTGAAGTCATGTGACCAGAACTGACGCCAGCCTATGCAGCCGGTGTTGTTCAGCAAGCGCAGGATCGAGTCGATGTTTTCTGCGACATCATGTTGCAGAACGTCAAGAATGAACATCCGCAATTGATCGCGACTTGTCGGCCTTGATTTTGCTTCACCTGCCATCATTCAAGTCTCCGGCGCGCGGACGATAGTTCGGCCGAAAATGATCATCAATCACGCGGCCTGCGTCATCGGTGACTGTGTGGTGGACGATTGTCTCGCCGGTTTCCCTGTTCCTGTAGATCGTTTGTGTGCTCGCACCATGTTGACGAGCGCCCTTGCGGCTTGCCTTCTCTGCGTGTGCCGAAATCGCCTCCCACTTGTCAGGATTGCCCTGAATATCAGCGAGCTTCTCCGGGAAGGATCGATGGATTCTCGCTTCCAGCACGCGGCTGCTTGCTTTGCGGAGATCATCCGCTTTGTCGGCCGCGTGCGCTGCGTCACCCGCGCGGTTGGCGAGCTTGGCGGCCTTGCGGCCGTATTTGGCTGCCTTGGCGGTGTCGCCCACGTAGGGGATCATCCCCGCGAAGCTGCACCCGGCATCGGCCCAGTTGCCGCGGAAGGCCGATATCACCCCGCTGGCCAGGTCGCAAAACGGCGTCGGCTCGACCACTCCGCCGGCATCGAGCCCACCCTGCACCCAGTCCCAAAAACCGATTCCCTCCTGACTCTCTCGCTCGGCCGCGAGCCGCTGTCGCTGTCGCGCTTCGGCCGCCCACTGCTCGTAGAGCGGATCGACGTAGCGGCCCAGTCGCGGTGTTATGCTGAAGCATAATCTACGAGCTGCTCTCAGCCCCCCAGCAGCACATGGGCAGTCAAGCGGAAATCGCACGAAGCGAACATGCGGACGACAGAACCGTTTCGCGATTGAGGACGACGGGCTGCTGCGTGCAGACCGACCGAAACCCTTCAGGGTGTTGGCCGCTCGGCACCATTTCGCCTTCAAGCCGAATCGTGCTGCGATGCACGCCGTCCACGACTAGTTCGCAAAGGCATGGCCCAACAAACTTGCTTTCGCTATCGATCGGACCAATAAACACAGTGCGACCGTCGGCGAACCGGAAGATGTCTGCAATTCGCATTTCAAAACTCAAAGAACTAGCCATGTCAGCGCCCTATCATCTGTTGAAGAACCTTGACATCTTCGGGTGAAAGCCCCAGGAGGCGTTGATGTCGTATCATAAACTCCTTCACATGAACCTCCGCGCCGTCTGCGCCAAGTCTGTCGATAATGCCCGCGCGTTGCTGCGTTCCGTGCAGGAACTCCTCAAGCACTTCGATCTTTCTCGGGTCTTCCCGAAGTAGGATATGTGTCAGCTTGTCCCCGCCAACATTGGCATTGGCACGCATAGCATCGAGGTAACGAAGCTCGTCGGATCCAGGACGAGCATAACTAATTGTCCTGCCTTTGCCGGCGACGGACTCGATTAGCTCCTTCGACGCAGCCTCCGTGCCACGCAATTCCCCGCTTTGGAGCATCGTGGCAGGGGCACGTTTCACAACTTCCTGGCATGTTTGTCTAGCGACGACAGTGCCAGCCTGCTCCACCGTCTCGCGGCCGAGCAACTTCGCCCCACCCTTGACGACCAGTTTGCCGCCGGCCGTTGCCAGGCTCTTCACGAGAAAAACGTCCGAGACTGCCAGGGCGGCGTTAATCACACCCCAGCCCCATCGCCCCTCCTGAAAATCGTTCACTGCGGCCCGGCCGCTTCCCCAAACGGGAATAAGGCTTTCGGCGAAACCAGGTGCGCCGACCGAATGCGGGCGATTCGCCTCGTATCTCGCCCAGGCCTCCGCCGCCCACTGTTCGTAGAGCGGATCCACGTAGCGGCCCAGGTCGGCGTCCCACACCGGCTGCCCGCACGGCCCGCGGCCGCTGGGGTCGGTGAAGTTCACCGGGCTGCTGCGGACGTAGCGGTACGGGTTGGCGTCGGCCGAGACGATCACGTCGCGGCTGACGAAC
>JARKPC010000126.1 GCA_029975435.1 Propionivibrio sp.
GGCGGGAAAACGAAGCTGGGTCGGGGTAGAATTCTCCATGGTCGGTCTCGTTTAGGCTTCTTACAAAGTGTTATTGGCGTAACCCCAATTGTATCAATGGGTTAAACGAGATTCGCCTGCTTTTGTGAAAAAATCGGGCTACGTGGGCGGCACGCAATGCGGCAGCGCAAAGCCGCTTCGCGGGAGATACGGATACCGCCGTCGAGGAGGCCGAATGATCGACTTCAACGACACCGCCGTCCCCACCGGAAACCAACCACGCATCGTCAGCGATGCCGAGCGGGAGGAACTGCGCGCAGAACTGCTCGCCCGGCTGGAATCGGTGCTGTTCACTCTGTTCTCGGCAGGCAAGAAGCGCCGGGGCAAGTTCCTCATCGGTGATGTGCTGGGTAGCCCTGGCGACAGCCTTGAGGTGGTGCTTGAGGGCGAAAAGGCAGGCCTATGGACGGATCGTGCCGACAACTCCGGCGGCGATGTGTACGCGCTGATCGGCAATCACTTCGGCATCGATATGACCCGCGACTTTCCCCGCGTGCTTGATGCCGCTGCCGATCTGCTCGGACGCTCGCGCTCCGCACCAGTACGCAAGGCCAGCAAGAAGGACGTGCCGGTCGACGAACTCGGCCCCGCCACCGCCAAGTGGGACTACCTCGACGCCCAAGGCCATCTCATCGCCGTTGTCTACCGCTACGACCCGCCCGGGCAGAGGAAGCAGTTCCGGCCCTGGGATGCCAAGCGGCGCAAGATGGCACCGCCCGACCCGCGTCCGCTCTACAACCAGCCAGGGATGACCAGTGCCGCGCAGGTGGTACTGGTCGAAGGCGAGAAGTGCGCGCAGGCCCTGATCGACGCGGGCATCGTGGCCACCACGGCGATGCACGGCGCGAACGCTCCGGTAGAAAAGACCGACTGGTCGCCGTTGGCCGGCAAGGCCGTGCTGATCTGGCCCGACCGTGACAAGCCGGGCTGGGAGTACGCCACGCAGGCGGCACAGGCCATCCTGTCGGCGGGAGCCAAATCCTGCCACATCCTGTACCCGCCCGAGGAAGCCGCCGAGGGCTGGGACGTGGCCGACGCCATCGCCGAGGGCTTCGATGTCGCCACCTTCCTCACCCACGGCCCACGTTTGCAGATGCACGACGTCGCCGATGACGTTGATCCGGTGGTCAGCAGCGACGAATCCGTCTGGGGCACGGAGGACGCGCTGGCGCTGTCCTTCACGCGCCGCTACCACCGCGACTGGCGCTACGTGGCTGGCTGGGGAAAGTGGCTGGTGTGGGACGGGCAACGCTGGCGCACCGAGGACACGTTGGCGGCCACGGACTTGATCCGCAGCGTCTGCCGCCAGACGGCTGTACGCGCCGACAACCCCAAGGTCGCTGCCAAATTGGCCAGCGCAGGAACGGTCGGCGGTGTGGAACGCCTGGCGCGTGCTGACCGCAGGCACGCGGCCACCACCGACGAATGGGATGCAGATCCGTGGCTGCTCAACACGCCAGGCGGCGTGGTCGATCTCAAGACAGGCCGGATGCGCCCGCACGAGCGCGCCGATCGGATGACCAAGATCACCACAGCCACGCCCAGCGGCGACTGCCCGACCTGGAGGCAGTTCATCGACGAGGTCACGGGCGGTGACAAGGAACTGCATTCCTATCTGCAACGGATGGTCGGCTACGCGCTGACCGGATCGACGCAAGAGCACGCGCTGTTTTTCCTGTACGGCACAGGTGCGAACGGCAAGTCGGTGTTCGTCAACACGCTGGCCACCATCCTGGGTGATTACGCGACCAATGCGCCGATGGACACCTTCATGGAAACGCGCACCGACCGGCACCCGACCGATATGGCGGGACTGCGCGGCGCGCGCTTCGTGGCGGCCATCGAAACTGAACAGGGAAAGCGCTGGGCCGAGTCGAAGCTCAAGAACCTCACCGGTGGCGACAAGATCTCGGCGCGCTTCATGCGCCAGGACTTCTTCGAGTTCTTCCCGCAGTTCAAGTTGTTCGTGGCGGGCAACCACAAGCCCGCCATTCGCAATATCGACGAGGCGATGAAACGCAGGCTGCACCTGATCCCTTTCACGATCACCGTGCCGCCCGAGCGCCGCGACAAGAACCTGCAACAGAAGCTCCTGGCCGAACGTGACGGCATCCTCGCGTGGGCCGTGCAGGGCTGTCTCGACTGGCAGCGCCACGGACGACTCTCTCCACCGCAGCGCGTGGTGGACGCGACGGAGGAGTATTTCGAAGCCGAGGACGCCCTGGGCCGCTGGCTCGATGAGCGCTGCGTGCGCGAGCCCAACGCCAAGTCGCTGACCGCCGAGCTGTTCAACGACTGGAAGCTGTGGGCTGAAGCCTCTGGCGAGTTTGTCGGCGCACAACGCCGCTTCTCCGATCTGCTCATCACGCGCGGGTTGGACAAATGGCGCAACGGGATGGGCGTGCGCGGGTTCCAGGGCATTGGCCTCAAGCACCCGCCGACCCCTGCCTACACCCCCTACGCGGACGACTGACCCCCATGAAAACCACGCGGTCTGACGCAGCTGACGCAGTTTGTCGTAACTCCTACGCGTGCGCGTGTGCGCGCGCCTCATGGAGAGTTTCGTCACGAAGTGTCAGCTGCGTCAGATCCGCACCGGATAAGGACTGACACCATGACCACGACCATCCTCGCCCTCGATCTGGGCACCATCACCGGCTGGGCACTGCGCGGCAGTGACGGCCACATCACGAGCGGCTCCGAGAGCTTCCGACCGCAGCGCTTCGAAGGCGGCGGAATGCGCTTCCTGCGCTTCAAACGCTGGCTCACCGAACTGAAGGCCATCACCAGTGACATCGACTGCCTGCACTTCGAGGAGGTACGTCGCCACGTCTCGACCGATGCTGCCCACGCATACGGCGGTTTCCTTGCCACGCTCACTGCGTGGTGCGAGCACCACCAGATCCCGTACCAAGGCGTGCCTGTCGGCACGATCAAGAAGCACGCCACGGGCAAGGGCAACGCTGGCAAGGACGATGTGATCGCTTCCGTCACCGCACGCGGGCACGCGCCGGTCGACGACAACGAGGCCGATGCCCTGGCGCTGCTGCACTGGGCGATCCAGCATCACGACGACGGCCAGGAGGTGTGACGTGAAAGTTCCCACACCGCAGTACCGCTGCCCCCTCGGGCGGCTGCAACCTCAAGCCACGGATCTGGATGCGATCAAGGAACGTGGCTGGCATGACCAGCGCATCCTGGTCGTCTCCGCTGACGACGACCGTCTCGACTGGATGGAGCGTGAACTGGTGCGCCAGATCGGCGAGCGCCTCTACGGTGCGGGAGGACGACGCCATGGCTGACCGTCGCAACGCGTGGACAATCGAGGACGTAGCCGTCCGCTTCGAAGAGGCGGCCAGCACTGCACGCCGTTTGCCACCCGTTCGGGTGCAGGGCTACTTCAACTGCTGGCCTGCGATCAAACGCATGTCCTGGGAAAACCTCGGCGCGGAACCGACGGTCTACCGCTTTCCTCCCGACCCTGCTGCCATCGAACGGATGCTGGAAGTCATGCGCTGGGTCCAATGGCTGGAGGAGGAACACAGGCACTTGGTCTGGATGCGGGCCAAGCGCTACGGGTGGCGGGACATCACGATCCGCTTCGCCTGCGACCGCACGACGGCATGGCGGCACTGGCAGCGGGCATTGCAGACGGTCGCCGACCACCTCAATGCAGCACACGTCGATGTCACGGTGCGCACACAGTCAATACGCTCCGCGCAGCGAGACTTGACGAGGGATGTTCCAAAAACGTGAGCAATTTAGGGTAATGCTTGCCGTGTTTGTCCTCGCCTTGCCGTGCTTGTCCGTTTCGAGGCCCTGCAACCCTGCAACAAAACGGGCCGGTCGGGGGTAGTATTTCAGCTATCTTCTGGACAGAGGTGACGGCAGAGGGAGCAACCCATAAATCAACGGGTCCTTCCTGGCCAAAAACCAATGCGGGGGGCGCGAGCGCGGCGCTTTTTTAGCGTCAGGGTGCGAACCAAGGTTCGCACGGTTCGCAGTTCGCACCCCGTCAGTTCGCACCAACCCCAAAAACCCGCCCACGGTTGTCGTCGGCGGGTTTTCTATTTTCAGGACACCATCTTTGAATACGCTCAACGTCGAGTACCGCAAGGTCGAGGCGCTGATTCCCTACGCCCGCAACCCGCGCACACATTCCGAGGCGCAAGTCA
>JARKPC010000127.1 GCA_029975435.1 Propionivibrio sp.
GCTCGACTTCGCCGGCGGTACCGTGGTGCACATCAACGCGGCCGTTGCCGGTCTGATCGGTGCCTTGATGATCGGCAAGCGCATCGGCTACGGGCGTGAATCGATGGCCCCGCATAGCCTGACCTTCACCATGATCGGCGCCTCGCTGCTGTGGTTCGGCTGGTTCGGTTTCAACGCCGGGTCGGCGCTCGAAGCGAGCGGCGGATCGGCCCTGGCCATGGTCAATACCTGGGTGGCAACGGCGTGCGCGGCGATGTCCTGGATGCTGGTTGAATGGATGTTGAAGGGCAAGCCATCGATGCTGGGCGCGGCGTCCGGCGCGGTGGCCGGCCTGGTGGCGATCACCCCGGCGGCAGGGTTCGTCGGCGTTGTCGGCGCCATCGTCATCGGCCTGCTGGCGGGGGTCGTCTGCCTGTGGGGTGTCAACGGTCTGAAGCGCATTCTGGGTGCGGACGACTCGCTCGACGTGTTCGGCGTGCATGGCGTAGGCGGCATCCTCGGTGCCATCCTGACCGGTGTGTTCTGCGATCCGTCGCTGGGCGGCACCGGCGTGTACGACTACGTGGCCAACGCGGTCGGCGCGTACAGCATGTCCGATCAGGTCGTCAGCCAGTTGTGGGGCGTGGGCGTGGCTATCGTCTGGTCGGGTGTCGTGTCCGTCGTTTCCTACAAGCTGGTCGACATGTTCATCGGTCTGCGCGTGCCGGAAGAGGAAGAGCGCGAAGGCCTGGACATCACCTCGCACGGCGAATCGGCTTACCACTACTGATTTCATCACCTCCTCGTGTAACCCCCTTCGGGCGCCCTTGTGGCGCCCGTTTTTTTCATGCCTTGCCTTCGTTCAGTTCGTTCTCGACGAGTATCCGGGCGACGCGCCAGCCGTTGCGGTGGTGGGCGCGCAGCAACTCGCGCAGCAGGGCGCCGTCGCGATCCTTCAGGGCGGTGACGATCTGGTCGTGCTCGGCGACGGCCCGGTCCCAGCGCTCGTGCCGCCGGTTACCGGCATAGCGGTAACGTTGGATGCGGGCGCATGCAGCGGCGTAAATTCGCGACAGCTCGCGATTCCCTGCGCCGTCGACGATTTCCTGATGGATGCGCTGGTTGATCTCGAAGTAATCCATCAAGCGTCCATCGCGAAAGGCGTCATGCATCAGGCGGTGCAAGGCCTCGATCTCGCTGATTTCGGCGTCGCTTATCCGCTGGCAGGCTCGCTCGGCGGCGAGGCCTTCCAGGCCGACGATCAGTTCGAGAATGTCTTCGACCTCGCTGATTGAAAGCGCCGCCACCGTGGCGCCGCGATTTGGGGAAATGCAGACCAGACCCTCGGCCGCGAGCATCTTCAGCGCTTCGCGTAGCGGCGTGCGCGACAGCCCGTCCAGGTGCGTGCTGATTTCCCGTTCCGAGATCCGTTGTCCGGGGGGCAGGTCACCGGCGATGATCATTTGCCGCAGCTTGGCCGCAGCGATCTGGGTACGGTTTCCGTGGCTGTTTTCGGGCATGAACGTCCATCCGTAGAAGAAAGGTGACCAACCACATTGCATGCAATGCGTTGACATAAGCCGAGTTATTGGCCTTAATGTCGAACGTGTTAACGTAGGTTACATGCAATTATATGGTCGGAATGCCGACCTTCCAGTAAATTTTCTAGTTTAGAGCGAGGCTCGTCATGAATCATCTGGACTATTTCTCCGCGGCGAAGCAGCCGGTCGAAACCTGCGTCGTCGGCAGCGGCGGCTTTGGCCGGAGCTTCATCGCCCAGGGACAACGGGTCCCGCTGATGAACGTTCGCGTGGCCGTCGATATTGATGCGGCCGTTGCCGCCCGGGGGTTTGTCGCCGTCGGCATTCCCGAGCAAGAGGTGGTCGTCTGCCGCACCGCGGCCGAAGCCAGGACAGCCTGGGATCGCGGCTGCTATGTCGCTGCCGCGGACCTGGCGATCGCCGTCGATCTGCCTATCGATGTTGTCGTGGAAGCGACCGGCAACCCCGAAGCCGGTGCCAGGCATGGGCGCATGGCCATCGACGCCGGGCATCATCTGGTGCTGGTATCCAAGGAGGTTGACAGCGTCATCGGGCCGTATCTTGCCGCTCTCGCGCGCCGGCGTGGAAAAGTCGTGACGCCGGTCGATGGCGATCAGCCGAGCCTGTTGATCGGGCTGATCACCTGGGCGGAGACGCTGGGCTTCGAGATTGTCGCCGCCGGAAAGTCGAGCGAGTACGACTTCGTGTTCGATGAACGCACCGGCATCATGTCCTGCAACGGCAAGACGTATTCGCTGCCGGCGCTGGCCGAACAGCTCTCGCTGGGCGACAGGACTATCGCGGAGGTGACCGGCGATCGTGCGCGGGTGTGCTCGGCCCTTCCCCAGCGCGCGGTGCCCGACCTCTGCGAACTGCTGGTGGTGGCCAATTCGACCGGCTTCGTCCCGGACCGCGCCGACCTGCATGCGCCCATTGTCCGCATCCCCGAAGTGCCGAGCGTATTCGGCCTGACCGCCGAAAAGGGGCTGCTGAACCGCGTCGGCGTGCTGGATGTCTTCCATTGCTTGCGCCGCCCGGACGAAGCCAGTTTTGCCGGTGGCGTTTTTGTCGTTGTCCGTTGTGACGACGCTGAAACCTGGAAACTCCTCGAGGAAAAGGGACATCTGGTTTCGCGCGACGGAAGTCGGGCCATGATTTTCAATCCCCGCCACCTGCTGGGCCTGGAAGCGGCGACGAGCGTCCTGGAAGCTGCCGTGCATGGCCGTTCCTGTGGTGCACAGTCGCCTCGCCCTCATCTGGATCTGGTGGCCAGATCCACGCGCCCGCTGGCGGCCGGTTCGACGCTGGCCATGGGCGGGCATCACCACACCATCGACGGTGTGGTGGCCGAACTGCATTCGTCCGCGCCGCTCGCCCCAGAGAACGCCGTACCCTTCTATCTGGCGGCCAACCGCAGGTTGGTTCGAAACGTCGAAGCCGGCGCGCTCGTCACGCTGGCGGATATCGAGATCGAGCCGGGCTCCGAGTTGCTCGCGTTGCGCAAGCGGCAGGATGAGCACTTCTTCGGCAAGACGAGAGAGTGACGCCAGTGCATTGGTTTCTTTGCCGCTGCGATCACATCACGACCTGCGATCCCAGTTCGACCACCCGGTTGGACGGAATCTTGAAGAATGCGGTGATGCTGGTCGCGTTGCGGAACATGGTTGCAAAGAGCAGCACGCGCCAGTAAGCCATTTCCTTGCCGAAGCGCGGGATCAGCGTTTCCCGGCCGAGGAAGAACGAGGTGTCCATCATGTCGAATTCGAGGCCGAATTGGGCGCAATGGGTCAGCGCCTCAGGCAGGTCGGGTTCGTCCTTGAAACCGTAGTGTACGGTTACCTGCCAGAAATCCTGGCCCAGCGGCGTGACCTCGACACGGTCGATCGCGGGAACGTAGGGCACGTCGAAGATGCGGATGGTCACGATCACCATGCGCTCGTGCAGCACCTTGTAGTGCTTGAGACTGTGCAGCATGGCGCGCGGCACGCCTTCGGGCCGCCCGGTGAGGAATACCGCGGTGCCGGGAACGCGCGTGGCGCCGCCGAGCGCGAGGCTCTCGATGAACGGCGCAAGCAGGATCGAGTCCTGGCCAAGCTTGTCGTGTAACACCTGCCGCCCCCGCTTCCAGGTACTCAGCACGGTGAACACCAGCAGGCCGAAAACCAGCGGGAACCAGCCACCGTCGACGATCTTGGTCGAATTGGCGGAAAAGAAGGCCATGTCGATGAACAGGAACGGCACCACGCATGGCAGCGTCCGCCAGAGCGCCCATTTCCACTCGTTGCGTGCGACGACGAAGGCCAGCAGGTTGGTGATGAACATCGTGCCGGTCACCGCGATGCCATATGCCGCAGCGATGTTGCTGGACGAACCGAAGCCGATGACCGCGGCGATGACGGCGATCAGCAACAGCCAGTTGATGGCCGGCAGATAGATCTGGCCCATCTGGCTTTCCGAGGTGTGGCGGACTTCGAAGCGCGGTGAATAGCCGAGTTGCATGGCTTGCAGGGTGATCGAGAAGGCGCCCGAGATGACGGCCTGTGAAGCGATGATCGTGGCGGCCGTGGACAGAACGACCAAAGGATATAACCCCCAGTTGGGCGCCAGCAGGTAAAACGGGTTCTCGATGGTCGCCGGGTTATCGAGCAACAACGCGCCCTGGCCGAAATAGTTGATCAGCAGGGCGGGAAGGACCATCCCGAACCAGGCCGTGGCGATCGGCCTTCGCCCGAAGTGCCCCATGTCGGCGTAGAGCGCTTCGCCGCCGGTGATGACCAGCACCACCGCGCCGAGCGAAAAGAAGCCGAGCACCGGATGGGCCGCGAGAAACGAAATGCCCCACGCCGGGTTCAGCGCACGCAGAACGCTCGGCTCCAGCAGAATGGCCTTCACGCCGAGCACTGTCAGCGTGGTGAACCACAGGATCATCACCGGACCGAACAACCTGCCGACGCTGGCGGTGCCGTGCCTCTGGATGACGAACAGGAAGATCAGGATGACCAGGGCGAGAGGAATGACAAACGGCTTGAATGCCGGGGTGATTACCTCCAGTCCCTCGACGGCGGAAAGCACGGAGATCGTCGGCGTGATGACGCCGTCGCCGTAGAACAGGGCAGCGCCGAAAAGGCCGAGCATGAGGATGAAATTGCGCCTGGGGCCTTCTCCGACGTTGCGCAGGGCCAGTGCCATCAGTGCCATGATGCCGCCCTCGCCACGGTTGTCGGCGCGCATGATGAAGGAAACATACTTGCCGCTGATGACCAGCATCAGGGACCAGAATACCAGCGAGAGGATACCGAGCACGTTGTCGGGCGTGATCGGCACGGGGTGGTGCGGACTGGCAAAAACTTCGCGAATGGCGTACAGCGGACTGGTACCGATGTCGCCATAGACGACGCCGAGCGCGGCGAGCGTAAGGGTTCTGAAATGCGCGCGATCATGGGCGCTGGCAGCATGACTCATAGTGATTCCCGGGAATATTTGCAGGAGGGTGAGGTGCAGTCAGGGCTGAAAGCGGTAGCCGACACCTGTTTCCGTCTGGATGTGGCGCGGTTGGGTCGGATCGATTTCCAGCTTCTGACGCAGATGACCGACGTAAACACGCAGGTAGTGATAGCTCTCGACGCTGGACGGACCCCATACCTCGCGCAGCAGATGACGTTGCGTCAGCACCTTGCCGGTATTGGCCAGGAGGACACAGAGCAAGCGGTATTCGATCGGCGTGAGGTGTACGGTTTCTCCGTTGCGCGCGACCAGGCGGCGCGAAAGATCGACGGTGACCTCGCCGAATGTGAAGAGCGGGGACGCTTCCTCGCCGCGACTCTGCCGGCGCAGCAGGGCGCGTGCCCGCGCCTGCAGTTCGCCGACGCCAAAGGGCTTGGTCAGGTAATCGTCGGCTCCGGCATCCAGCGCCTGGATCTTGTCCTTTTCGTTGGAACGCGCGGACAGCACGAGAATGGGTACGTCCGACCAGCCGCGCAGGTCGCGGATGAAATCGACGCCATTGCCGTCCGGCAGGCCCAGATCGAGCATCACCAGATCGGGCTTGCGGCTGCCGGCTTCGAGAAGTCCTTGCGCCGATGTTTCGGCCTCGACCACGCGGCATCCTTCCTCTTCGAGCGAGGTACGCACGAAGCGGCGGATCTGCTTTTCATCCTCGACGACGAGCACCAAGGGATTCGTGGCGTTGTCGGTGCTCATGACGCATCTCCTTCTCCTGCTGGCGGGACCTCTTCCTCGATGACCGGCGGTTTGCCGAGCGGAAGGGTGAAGCTGACGCTGGCACCTCCTTGCGGGCGATTGGCCGCGGTGATCGAACCGTCATGCGCCTCGATAATCGCGCGGCAGATGGCCAGTCCGAGCCCGACGCCGGGCTTTGCGGATTCCGTCTCTCCGCGCACGAACATGTCGAACAGCGCGGCGTCACCCACTCGCAAAAAGCCAGGGCCGCGGTCGCTGACCGTGATCTCCATCCGGTCGGAACGCGTGATCACGCCGATCTCGATGGCGCTGCCTGCTGGCGAATACTTGGCGGCGTTTTCCAGGAGATTGCAGAACACGCGTTCGACCAGGACGGAATCGAACTCGACGAGCGGCAGGTTCTCGGCCAGGGTCACCCGCACCGGGTGTTCGGCCAGCGCGCGCCCGAGCAGCTTGATGCTCGAACCGATGACTTCCTCGATGGGTTGCCATTCCTTGTGCAGCGTGACATCCCCCGCGTGCAGGCGGGCCATGTCAAGGAGGTTGCCGACCAGTCCGGAAAGGCGTTCGGCCTGCTCGCGGATGGCCTCCGCCGATTCGCGAGCCGCATCGCCCAGCGGCGGCTTGCTGACGACCAGCGAATCCGCCAGGCCCACCAGTGCGGTGAGCGGCGTGCGCAGATCGTGCGACACGGCCGAGAGGATCGAACTGCGCAGGCGTTCCGAAACCATCTGCACCTGGGTGCGCTGGGCGACGTCTACGTAATGGATGCGCTCGACGGCGATGGCCACCAGCGATGCCATGGTTTCCAACCGCGCGCGCTGGGCGTGCAAGGCTTCTGGCGTACTTTCCTCCGGGGCCACGGCAATGACGCCGCGCATGCGCATCGGGGCTTTCAGGGGCAGGTAGAGTGCCGCGTAGCCGCTGTCGGCGAGCAGCGAGCATTCGACCGGTTTCCCTTGCTCGTACGCGATGGTGGCCAGGCGCGGTTCGATGGCCAGCGTCGGCGAACCTGTCGCCGTGTCCCGAAGCAGCGCGCCGCCTTTGTCATACAGAAGGATGTCTCCCCGAGCATTTGCCAGCCGATGCAGGAAGCTACGAGTGATTTCCATGACCTGCTCGAGGGTCAGGGCGCCGGACAGCTCTCGCGCCATTTCGGAGAGCGCGCGGGCGTGCCGTTCCTCGGCCGCCGAATCGTCCGCCTGCCGGCGCAGGCCGCCTGCCAGCCGGCCGGTGATGATGGCCACTACCAGCATGACGGCAAAGGTGACGAGATATTGCCCGTCATTGACCACAAAGGTGAAACGCGGCGGAACGAAGAAGAAATCGAACAGGCCGACGCTGAGGAAGGCGGCAAGCAGTGCCGGCTTCAGTCCGAGGGTAACGGAGACGAGCAGGACCGTGAGCAGGAAGAGCATCACGATGTTGGCCAGATCGAGGAGCCCGAGCAAGGGGGTCGTGATCGCGGTGGTGGCCGCGCAGGCCAGAACGGTCAGCGCATGGCGTTGCCAGTCACGCAGATCCGGGTGAGGTACGCTCAGATTCTTGGATGTTGTCGTCATGATGTGCCCGGCGTTCGGAGCCGGCCCTTCGACTTTTGGTAAGCGAATTGTCCCGCTCCAAAAGTAAAAATGGTGTAAAGATTTCCATGACTGAAGAGCCGCCGACGCTGGCCGGGGTGTCAACGACGGAGAGCAGGCGGCAAGAACGGCGCGGTCCGCGCGGCCGCACCCCGGAGCTCAGTCGAAATAGGTCCGCGCCGCGTCGAAGCGCTGGGCGTAGTAGGGCGCGTTCATCGGGTCGATGCGTACGCGGCCGTTCGACGACGGCGCATGGACGAAGCGGTCATCGCCGATGTAGATGCCAACGTGGGTGAACGGGGCGTTGCGCGTATTGAAGAAGACGAGATCGCCCGGCCGCAGTTCCCCGCGCCTGACCGGCCGCCCGGCGCGGGCGATGTCGGCCGCACTGCCGTTCAGTTTCAGGCCGGAAGCCTGTCCGAATATGTAGGAAACCATCCCGCTGCAATCGAGCCCGGCCTCGGGATTCTTGCCGCCGAAGCGGTATCCGGTGTCGATCAGTCCGAGCGCATAGAGTGCAATCTCGTGTCCCACGCCGGGAAGTCCTGCCGGGCGCGATGACAACGCGGGTGTGGCCTGTTCCGGCATCGGAGGTGTGCTGCCACAGGCGGCCAGGAAAACGGCCAGCCCGCAAGCGATGATCGTCGAGCGTGTCGGCATGTTTCCCAATATAGCCGCTAACGGGCGTAACGGAAATGTGCGACCAGCGAACGCAGTTGCTCGGCGGCCGTGTGCATCAGCGCGGTTCGTTCGGTGACTTCGGAAATGGCCGAGCTGGTCTGGGAGATGCCGCCGAGGATACCCTCGACCTGTCCGGCGATCTCGGTTCCGGCGGACGACTGCTGGCGCGTGCCGTCGGCGATCTGCCGTGCGATTTGCGCCACGGCATCGCCGTTGCTGGCTACCGAGTCGAGCCCCGAACGCGCCGATTGCACGGCACAGTCCGTGGTCGTGACGTGTTCGCCGGCCGATTCCATGGTGCTCAACGCCTGCCGCGTGACGCGCTGGATGTCATGGACACTGGCCGCGATTTCCGCTGTCTGCCGCGCGGCCTGTTCGGCCAGCTTGCGCACCTCGTCGGCCACGACGGCAAAGCCGCGCCCCGATTCGCCGGCCCGCGCGGCCTCGATGGCGGCATTCAACGCCAGCAGATTGGTCTGGTCGGCAATGCCGTGGATGACCTGGGTGATTTTCTCGATGGACTGGATCGATCGTGACAGGTCGGCCATAGTCCTGCCGGCCGCGTCGACGGTCGTGACCACATTCGAGGTGGCCGCCTGGCTGTCCTGCATGCTCAACGTGGCTTGGCCAAGCAGGCTGCGCGAAGCCTCCACCGCCTGCTCCGCCTTCTGCGCGTTGTCGGCAATATCATCGACCGCAGCGACCAGTTCCTCGACTGCCGAAGCGATGCGCGTAACGGCGCCCGACTGCTGCTCGGTGGCCTGGCGCGTCTGCTCCATTTGGGCGTTCAGCGCCCCTGCGCTGTCGCCGATCAGGTTGGCTGCCTCGACGATCTCCGACATCATCACCTTGAGGTGCGTCTGCATGATGACCAGCGCGTCGTTGAGCCGGCCGAGTTCATCCTCGCGGGTGAGCGGGATGGCATCGGTGAGACGGCCTTCGATGATGTTCTGCATCCGGCCGACGATGCGGTCCATGATCCCGAGCGCCTGTCGCTGCGTTAGCAACAGTGCCGCGCTGGCCATGATGCTGGCGACCCAGAAAGTTGGCAGAAGCAGGTTGGCGCCGGCAGTGGACAGGCCGAGCGCCGGCGCGAACAGGTGCGCCACGCCGCCGGCGATCTGCATGGCGATCAGCAATGAAAGCAGCCCGTAGAACTTTGTCTTGAGGGAGATCCGTTGCAGCAACGGTGTCTTGGGAATCGATGCGCGGCCGTCCTTGAGCTTCTGGTAAAGATCCTCCGCTCCGGCCACCTGCTGGCGGGTCGGCTCGGAGCGCACCGACATGTAACCGCTGACTGCTCCGTCTTTCAGGACGGGAACGACCAAGGTGTCCACCCAGTAATGATCGCCGCTCTTGGCGCGATTCTTGACCACGCCGTGCCAGGGGCGACCTTGCTTGATGGTGTCCCACATCCAGGCGAAAGCGCCGGGCAGCATGTCCGGATGGCGCACGATATTGTGGTTCTTGCCGATCAACTCCTCGCGCGAGAAACCACTGACTTCGACGAACGTATCGTTTACATGGGTGATGATGCCCTTCAGGTCGGTGCGCGAGACGATATAGCGCCCCTTCGGGAAGGGAATCTCGGATTGAGTCACAGGCAAGTTGATCTTCATGAATGACTTTCC
The DNA here is from genome assembly GCA_029975435.1 of Propionivibrio sp. Lineage (GTDB taxonomy): Bacteria > Pseudomonadota > Gammaproteobacteria > Burkholderiales > Rhodocyclaceae > Propionivibrio. The sequence continues at coordinate 9,613 of JARKPC010000127.1, forward strand.
GTACTGGGGTATGGCGTTCCTGATTCAAACAAGGTCTGAGATTCCTGCGAGACTACAAAAGAACAATGTCGTACTGCTCCTGCGAATAACTGGTTTCGGCCTTCAGGGAGATGGGTTTGCCGATGAAATCGGAAAGCATGGCCAGCCCCTGCGACTCCTCGTCGAGGAAGACGTCGATGACCGGGACGCTGGCCAGGATGCGGAATTCCCGCGCGTTGAATTGACGCGCCTCACGCAGCAGTTCGCGCAGTATTTCGTAACACACGGTACGCGCCGTCTTGACCTCGCCGCGGCCGCTGCAGGTTGGGCACGGTTCGCACAGGACGTGCGCCAGCGATTCGCGTGTGCGCTTGCGAGTCATCTCGACGAGGCCGAGCGCAGTGAAACCATTGACCGTCAGGCGCGTGTGGTCGCTGGACAAAGCCTTGTTGAATTCGTCGAGCACGGCGGAGCGGTGCTCCTCGCTGTCCATGTCGATGAAGTCGGTGATGATGATGCCGCCCAGATTGCGCAGGCGCAGCTGGCGGGCGATCGCCTGGGCCGCCTCGAGGTTGGTCTTGAATACCGTATCGTCGAAGTTGCGCACGCCGACGAATCCGCCCGTATTGACGTCGATGGTGGTCATCGCTTCGGTCTGGTCGAAGATCAGATAGCCGCCGGACTTGAGGTCGACGCGCCGGGCCAATGCCTTCTCGATTTCCTGCTCGATGCCATAGAGGTCGAAGAGCGGACGTTCGCCGATGTAGTGATTGAGCAACGGCAGCACGGTCGGCGTGTATTCGGAAGCAAAGGACGACAGTTTCTGGAAATTCTCTCGCGAGTCGATGACGATGCGCATGGTGTTGGCGTTGACGAAATCGCGCAACACGCGCAGGCCGAGAAACAGCTCCTGGTAGAGCAGTCCGGGCGGCGCGATTTTCTTCGATTCGGCCTGGATGTCGTACCACAGCTTGCGCAGGTACTCGATGTCGTTGGCCAGTTCTTCATCGGTCGCGCCTTCGGCCATCGTGCGCACGATGTAGCCGCCCTGCTCGTTGTTTGAAACGAGCCGGCCGATCTGCTCGCGCAGCGCGTCGCGGTAGCTCTCGTTCTCGATGCGCTGGGAAATGCCGATGTGCTTTTCCTGCGGCAGATACACCAGCATGCGGCCGGCTAAGGAAATTTGCGTGGACAACCGCGCGCCCTTGGTGCCGATCGGGTCCTTGATGACTTGCACGAGAACGCTCTGGCCTTCGTGCAGGATGCGCTCGATCGGTCGGGTCGGTTCGCCGGGACTGCGCGTCTCCCAGATGTCGGCGACGTGCAGGAACGCCGTGCGTTGCAGGCCGACGTCGACGAATGCTGATTGCATTCCCGGCAGGATGCGCACGACACGGCCGAGGTAAATGTTGCCGACCAGCCCACGGCTGGCATTGCGTTCGATATGCAGTTCCTGCACCACGCCCTGGTACATGACGGCGACGCGCGTTTCCTGCGGAGTGAAGTTGATCAGGATATCTTCGGGAAAGGACTCTGACATGAACGGCCAATTCAGGGAAAACGGTTAAAATCCGAGGGTTGCCGCATTCTACCCGTTCCTTTGAAAAGCTCCATGCCCCCGATGCCAGTTCGCCTTTCCCCCGAGTTGCTCGCCCCTGCCGGCTCCCTGGCCATGATGCGCAACGCCTTCGCTTTCGGCGCTGACGCCGTTTATGCCGGCCAGCCGCGTTACAGCCTGCGCGTGCGCAACAACGAATTCGGCAGCCTGGACAAACTCGGTCAGGCCATCTCCGAGGCGCATGGCGGCAGCAAGCTGTTTTACCTCGTCAGCAATGTGCTGCCGCACAACGCCAAGGTCCGCACCTATCTGGCCGACATGGAGCCGGTCGTTGCCCTGCGGCCGGACGCGCTGATCATGGCCGATCCCGGCCTGATCGACCTGGTGCGCGAACGCTGGCCGGAGATGCCGGTGCATCTGTCGGTACAGGCCAATACCGTCAATTTCGCCGCCGTGCGCTTCTGGCGAAAGCTCGGCGTCTCGCGCATCATCCTGTCGCGAGAACTGTCGCTCGAGGAAGTCGCCGAAATCCGCCAGGAATGCCCGGACATCGAGCTGGAAGTTTTCGTGCACGGTGCGCTGTGCGTCGCCTACTCCGGGCGCTGCCTGCTTTCCGGCTACTTCAACCGCCGTGATTCAAACCAGGGTACCTGCACCAATTCCTGCCGTTGGGATTACAAGGTGACGGGCGCCGAGGAAGACGCCAGCGGCGACACGCATCCGGCGCGCAAGATCTGGCTGCTGGAGGAGCAGGAACGTCCCGGCGAACTGATGCCGATCGAGGAGGACGAACACGGCACGTACATCATGAACTCGAAGGATCTGCGCGCGCTGGAGCACGTTCAGCGCCTCGTCGAGATCGGTGTCGATTCACTGAAGATCGAGGGCCGTACCAAATCCCCGTACTACGTGGCGCGAACCGCGCAGGTCTATCGCCGGGCCATCGACGACGCCGTCGCCGGCCGCCCCTTCGACCCGCGCCTGCTCGGCGAACTGGACGGCCTGGCCAACCGTGGCTACACCGATGGCTTCTACCAGCGCCACCATGACTCGGAAATGCAGAATTACCTGCGCGGTCATTCAGAGTCCGGCCGCAGCCTCTACGTCGGCGATGTCGTTGGCTGGGACGCGCAACGGGGTCTCGCCGAAATCGACGTCAAGAACCGTTTCGCCGTCGGCGACCGCCTGGAAGTCATCCATCCGTCCGGCAACTTCGAAGTGGTGCTGGATGGGATGGAAAGTGGCGAAGGCGCGCCGATGACCGTGGCCCCGGGCAACGGCCATCGCGTTTGGATTCCGCTGCCCAGAGAATTGCCGGGCGCGCTGCTGGCGCGTTTTGTCTGAGGCGCTGCCGCGCATGTCCCATCTGTTTGTCGACATCTCCTCGCATGGCTTCGGCCATCTGGCGCAGGTCTCGCCGATTCTCAACCACCTGGCGCGCATCCGCCCTGAACTGCGGCTGAGCATTCGCTCCGGACTGCCGCCGGAAAAAATGCGAGCCCGCATCGCCGCTCCGTTCGAACATCTCGCCGGGCACAGTGATTTCGGCTTTGTCATGCTCGACGCCGTGCGCATCGATCATGCGGCCACCGCCGAGGCCTACCGCGCCTGGCATGCCGACTGGCTCGGGCGCGTTGCGGCCGAGGCGGAGTCCTTGCGCCGCCTGGCTCCCGACCTGGTGCTCACCGACGTGGCCTATCTGCCGCTGGCCGGGGCGGCTGCGCTGGGCGTTCCCGCGCTGTCGATGTGTTCACTGAACTGGGCAGGCCTGTTTGACCACGTCTTCGGGCAGGAGCCGTGGGCGAGGCCGATTCATCAGGAAATCCTGGCCGCCTATCGCGGTGTCGAGTGCTTCTTGCGCCTGACGCCGGCGATGCCCATGCCTGACCTGGCGAACACGCGGAGCATCGCGCCGGTGGCCGCGCTCGGCCGCGATTGCCGCAGGGAATTGGTAGCGCGGCTGGGTGCGGCGCCGGATGAGCACATCGTGCTGGTTGCCTTCGGCGGTTTCGACAAAAACCTGGACGCTGCCTGCTGGCCGCTTATGCCGGGGGTGCGCTGGCTGGTCCCGGAAAGCTGGGGAATTGCGCGCAGCGACATGGCTGCGCTCGAACCGTTGCGCATGAACTTCACCGATCTGCTGCGCAGCGTCGACGCCGTGCTCACCAAACCCGGCTACGGCACCTTCACCGAAGCCGCCTGCAACGGCACACCGGTCCTTTATGTGCGGCGCGACGATTGGCCGGAGCAGGACTGCCTGATCGACTGGCTGGCGAAGAATGCCCGTTGCGCGGAAATCGGCGAGGCGGACCTCATGGGCGGGAGGATGCAGCCGGCGCTGGAGCAGCTGTGGCAACAAAGCCGACCTGCCGTCCCTCGTCCCGATGGAGCGGCCGAGGCCGCCGAACTGATTGCTTCCTATTTGCCGTAGTTGAGCAGGCCGGCCTTGAGTTCCAGCAGGTCGAGCGGGCTGAACGGGGACAGCCGCCCGTCGCGGATCTGCCCATCCAGCCGGATGACGCAGGTTTCCGACGAGCGCCGGATCACCGAGCCCTTGACCGAGTAATGCCGTTCGGCCTCGCCGAGCCGGATGTCGACGATCATCGCATCGCCCTTGTAAACCGGCGGGATCGCCTCGCCTTTTTCGTTCAGCCGGATGCGCAGGTCGGCGTCGGAAATGTCCACGATGGTGCACTGCCCCGAGTAATTCTCGGTCGGAACCAGCACGGTCACCGGCACATTGGTCTTGGTTCGCGGCTTCCTGCGCTGATCGCTGACTGACAGCGTGTTCAATTCTGGAGTGAGCAGGACCATGTTCATCTGCGCGTACGGGCCGTCACGCAGGACGACCTGCTTGGCGACCTCGGTATCGACGGTCGAGACACCCTTGATTCCGGCGTTGGACATCAGCGAAATGTAGTTGCCCTTGCTGAACTGCCCGTGGCGGCTGATCTGCGCGCGGCGCAGATAGTCGAGTTTCATTTCCAGGTCGGACGTGTCGGGAACCAGCAGCTGGAACAGCTTGATTCCGGAGGCAGGAATGCGGATTTCGTTCTCGCCGGACACGAATGCAGTCGGCGTTCCGTCGGCATCGGTCTCGATCGACTCCAGCGAATAGACGAAATGGCCATTGACGCAGTAGGCCACGATCAGGGTATCGAGGACGATGTCCTTGTTGAACTCAGGGTAGTAACGCAGCTTCTTGCCGATCGGGAAAAACTCGATCAGCGTTCTGACCCGGCTCGGATCGATCCTCGCCGCGGCGGCATGCCCGGCGTGTTCTTCCTTGGCAGAGCCCAAGTTCTTGCCAAACAGTGATTTCAGCATTTCTCGCCTTCCAGCGTGCTTTACTACGCGCAGACTCTACCGGAAAACGCGCTGCACGCCTATCGGCAACGGGTTATAGCGGAAATCCGAACCGCTTGAGCAACACTCCCGTTTCATGCAGCGGCAGTCCCATGACGCCGCTGTAGCTGCCGGACAGGTGTTCGACGAATACCCCGGCGCGACCCTGGATGCCGTAGGCTCCGGCCTTGTCCATCGGTTCGCCGCTGGCTACGTAGCGGCGGATGTCGCCATCGGTGAGATGGCCGAAGGTCACGTCACTGATCGACGTCGCCGATTCGATGCGGCCTTCGAAGGCTACGGCAACCGCCGTAAGGACCTGGTGCGTCCGGCCCGACAGCCGGCGCAGGATGGCCCGTGCGTCGGCCGCGTCGACCGGCTTGCCGATGATTGCGCCGTCGAACTCGAGAGTGGTGTCGGCCGCCAGAACGATCTGAGGCATCAGCCGGCGCATTTCCACCGTGCGCCAGCCGTGTTCGGCCTTGAGACGCGCGACGCGCTCGACATAGACCAACGGCGTTTCGCCCTCGTGGGCCGTCTCGTCGACATCGTCCTGGCGTGGCGGTGCGCGAAAGGCCAGCGTGTCGAACTGGATGCCCATCTGGGTCAGGAGTTCGCGGCGGCGCGGGCTGCGCGATGCCAGGTAGAGGCGGGGATTGCGTGTGTCGAAAGGCATGCCGGTTAGCCCTCGCGGTGATAAGGGTGGTTGCGGACCACGCTCACGGCGCGGTAGAGCTGCTCGCAGAGCACCAGGCGCGCCATGGCGTGCGGCAGGGTCAGGCTGGACAGCCGGATGGCGTCGTCGGCGCTGGCTTTGAGTTCCTCGTCGATGCCGTCGGCGCCGCCGATGACGAACGCCGTGTCACCTCCCCGGCGCATCCAGTCTTCAAGGCGCTGTGCGAGTTTCATAGTGGTCAGGTCGGTGCCGCGTTCGTCCAGGATGACCGTCCGGGCGTAGCCCTGTAGGGCAGCCTGCAAGCGGGTCTTCTCGGCGGCCAGCAACTGTTCGCGGCTCTTCGTGCCGCGCGGTTCGGGCTTGATCTCGGTGACCAACACCGGCAGTTCGCGCGGCATGCGCTTGATGTATTCGGCGCAGCCTGCGGCAACCCAGTCGGGGAGTTTGTGGCCTACGGCGAGGATGCCCAGTCTCATGTCCTCACGCGCTGGCAACAACCGCCTTGCGCACACGCTCCGGACCCTTGCCGCCCCACAGTTCTTCGAGGTTGTAGTAGCTGCGGATGGCCGGCTGCATGATGTGCACCACCACGTCGCCGAGGTCGACCAGCACCCACTCGCCGCCGTCTTCGCCTTCGGTGGACAGGATTTCCGCCCCGGCTTCGCGCACCTTGTCCTCGACGTTGCGTGCCAGCGAGCGGACCTGGCGATTGGAGTCGCCGCTGGCGATGACGATGCGTTCGAACAGCGGCGTGAGCTTGGCGGTGTTGATCACTTCTATATTCTTGCCCTTGATGTCCTCGAGGGCGGCCACGACGATTTTTTCGAGCTGGGTGGCTTTCATTGGCGGTTCAATTCTCCGTATAGAAACGATGGTCATGGATATGGGCGATGACGGCATCCGGCATCAGATAACGCACGCTCAGGCCTTTCGACAGCAACGTGCGGATCTTTGTTGCCGAGATGTCGAGCGGCGTCATGGCGAAGGTCACGATGCGGCCGGCCGGCGTATCCCGCAGCAGGCGCGGATTGTCGCAGAAACGGCGCCTGAAGACATCGGCCAGGGCCGGCGGAAGGTATTTCGCCTCGATGGTGTAACCAGGCCGATGGGCGACCGCGACGTGGGCCAGCTCGAACAGGGCTTCCCAGCGGTGCCAGCCGGCCATGCCGGCAAAAGCGTCGGCCCCGGCGAGCAGCACCAGAGGCCGGTCTGGGCCGCAAGTGCCGCTTCGGCGCAGCCTTTCGAGGGTGGGCACGGTGAAGCTGGTTTGCTCGGCGTCGACTTCCGCCGGATCCAGCTCGAAGCGCGGGTTGCCGGAGATGGCCAGTCGCACCATGTCGAGTCGTTGCGCGGGGCCGACCCGCGGCGCATCGCGCAAGGCCGGCTGTCCGGCTGGGATCCAGCGCACACGCTCCAATTGCAGCGCGTCGGCGGCTTCCTCGGCAAGGCGCAAGTGGCCGAAATGGATCGGGTCGAACGTGCCCCCGAAGACGCCGAGCGGCCTGCCAGTCGTGTCAGGCTTCATCGCGCAGGCTGACGAAGATGTCCCGGTAGCTGATGTAGAAGCTGGCGTACAGGGTGGGGAGCAGGACCAGGCTGATGGCCACCGTGATGAGGGACGGGAGTATCTGGCCGACGCCTTCGCCGCCGCCGAGCAGGGCGTTGGCCATGCGCGGAACGAATACGCCGATGATGCCGACGGCCAGCGAATACATCAGGAACGGCCGCCAGTTCCGTGCGCAGGCGATCAGGCTGAAGAAAAGCGATTTCCCGGCAGTCATGTCATGCCATGCCGCAAGGACCGGCGCGAACCAGAAAGCCATCATCACGGGGATGAGCAGGCAGATGGCCAGTTGTGCCGAGATGAATACCGAGGTGTCGGCCAGCGCATCGCGGTCGGGCATGGCGCCGAGAACGAGCATGCGGAACAGCAGCCCGCCGTCGAACAGCGCCGACAGTCCGAGGATGATGAGGCTGGCGGTGACGTATACAACGCCCAGCGCGAGCAGCGTCTGCAGATTGCGGTGAAAGCCGCTGAAAAGTATCTGCGGCGGCAGTTCCTCATCCGTGTCGATCAGCCTGCAGGCGTTCATCAGACTGACCGAAAAGACCGGAATCAGTATGAAACTGACCATCTGGCCCAGATAGGGAATGGCCGAGACGACGGCCATGGATAACCAGTAGCCGAGCACCAGAAAGCTCAACAGCGCGGGCTTCCGGCGAAAGATCGCGAAGCCCTCGATAAGCCAGGTCAGGCCTCGTTTGGCCGGAAGTGTCAGTACTTGCATGGAGTCACATGGGCGTCAGTGCGCAACGAAAACATCCTGGTAGGAAGCATAGGCCGCGCCGGACAGCACGGGAAGGAGGACGAGAAAGCCGAGGCCGACCGGCAGGGCGGCGAAGAACGACAGCACGAAAAAGATCAGGCCGAGAATCAGGAACGGCACGATGTTCTTCAGGCAGGCGTTGAGGCTGGCCTTGCAGGCTTCGATCGGCGGCATGTTGTTGAACATGACCAGCGCGGGGGCGAACCACAAGGCCATTGCCAGCGGGATGATCAGCACCGACGAAAGCAGCACGGCCAGCAGCGAGCCTCCGAGCAGCACGCCTAGGCCGGTAACTCCGGGCATCAGCAACCCGCCGGCCACCGATCCGCTGAACAGGGCGAACACGACCAGTTTGATGGCGGCCATGGCCACCATGAAAATCAGCCCGATCATGACCAGCGGTGTCGTGGCGGCCCTGAATCCGCTGACCAGATCCTGCAGGTCGAAGCCGTCGACGGTTGAAGCCTTGCGGCACATGGTCAGCAGACCGGCGGCCAGGACCGGTGCCAGCAGGCAGGCCAGCAGCGGGCCGGCCAGCCACACGGCCAAGAGGGCCAGAAAACCCACGATCACAAGGACCGAAGCGGCGACCCACAGCCCCGGGTTGACCATGAACATGCCCCACCCCAGCCGCAGCCATTCGAAGGCGGCGCCGACCCCGACCGTTCGGCTGCGGCCGTCGAAAGCCGGCGCGGGAATCGGGAAATGTGCCATCGAGTCAGTTGTTCCGCGGCATGCGCCGGGTGGTCAGAAAGTGCCGATGACCCACTGGGGAATGCTCAGCCCCGGTGTTCCCGGACCTTCCATCGGAACGAAGGAACCGTCACCGCGCTGATCGATGAGGAAGTAGGGTTCGCCGCGCAACGGGGTGACCTTGATCTTGTACAAGCGGCCATTGACCCGGTATTCCTCGATCATGTCTCCCTCGCGCTGACGGATGGTCACCTGGGGTTCCATCGAGTCCTCCACAGGAACCAATGTGGGCGGTCGTGCATCGGGAACGGCCGGTTTTTCGGCACTGGTCTGCGCCGACGCCGAAACAGCTGCGAGGGCCAGTGAAACGAGGAGAGCGTGAATGCTGCGCATGGCGGTAAATCCGGGGGTTATGAGTACTGATTGTATTATAGATTGAGCAGCATCTCCCGCTCGCTGGGCAATGGGGCGAATCCGCGCGACTCGTAGTGCTTGAAGATGGCCTCGACGATGTCCTCGGGCCTGTCGATGACCTGGATCAGGTCGATATCTTCCGGATCGATCATCTTCTCGCTGACCAGCGTGGCCTTGAACCAGTCGACCATGCCGCGCCAGAACGGTTCATGCACCAGGATGATCGGGATCTTGCGGGCCTTGCCGGTCTGGATCAGGGTCAGTGCCTCCAGTAGTTCGTCGAGTGTGCCGAATCCCCCGGGCATCACCACGTAGGCGTTGGCGAAGCGCACGAACATGTACTTGCGCGCGAAGAAGTGCCTGAAGCTCTGCGAGATGTCCTGGTAACTGTTGGATCGCTGCTCGTGCGGCAATTGGATGTTCAGGCCGACGCTCGGCGATTTGCCCTGGAAGGCTCCCTTGTTGGCGGCCTCCATGATGCCCGGGCCGCCGCCGGAGATGACCGAGAAACCGGCGTCGGACAGCAGGCGGGCGATGGTTTCGGTCAGCTGGTAATAGGGCGAGTCCGGCGCCGTGCGCGCGCTGCCGAAGATGGATACCGCCGGGCGGATCTCGGCCAGCCGCTGCGCGGCTTCGACGAACTCTGACATAATGCCGAACACCCGCCAGGCCTCCTGTGAGGCCGTGAATTTTGAGGCGCTGGGGTCCGCCAGAAGGGGGATCTTTCCTTTTTCGGTCATTTCACACTCGTTTCGTATTCAACTATGCCTACCCTGCTGCTGGTCGACGGATCGTCCTATCTCTATCGTGCCTTCCACGCCATGCCCGACCTGCGCAATTCACAGGGCGAACCGACGGGAGCCATCTACGGCGTCCTGAACATGCTGCGCCGTCTGGACAGCGACACCAAGGCGCACGACATAGCTTACAAGGCTTGCGTCTTCGATGCCAAGGGCAAGACCTTCCGTGACGACTGGTACCCCGAATACAAGGCGCACCGGCCGCCGATGCCGGAGGACCTCGCTGCGCAGATCGTGCCGATCCACGCCTGTGTCGAGGCGTCCGGCTGGCCGATCCTGACGATCGAGGGCGTCGAGGCCGACGACGTCATCGGCACGCTGGCCCGGCAGGCCGCCGCGCAGGGACTGCGCGTGCTGGTGTCGACCGGCGACAAGGATCTGGCGCAGCTGGTCGATGCGCAGGTCACGCTGGTCAACACGATGAGCAACGAAACGCTCGACGAGGCGGGCGTGCTGGAGAAATTCGGCGTGCCGCCAACGCGCATCGTCGACTACCTGGCGCTGATCGGGGACGCGGTCGACAACGTGCCCGGGGTGGCCAAGGTCGGCCCGAAGACGGCGGTGAAATGGCTCGCCCATTACGGTTCGCTCGACGGCGTCATCGCCGCGGCTGGCGAGATCGGCGGCGTAGTCGGCGAGAACCTGCGCGCCGCCCTCGGCTTTTTGCCGCTCGGGCGCAAGCTGGTGACCGTGCGCTGCGACCTCGACCTGCCGGTGCAGCCCGCCGACCTCGCGCCGCGCGAACCGCAGCGAGAGAAGCTGATCGAGCTGTTCACCCGCTACGAGATGAAGTCATGGCTCAAAGAGGCCAGCGCCTCCTCCGGAGCGGTTGCCGCGGCCACGGTGCCGCAGGCGCCGACCCCGACCCCTCGCCCTTCCCTCCTCGCTCCTCACACGAAGCACTACGCGACCATCGCCGACTGGCCGGAATTCGACGCCTGGCTCGGGAAGATCGAGGCCGCGCCGCTCGTTGCGCTGGACACCGAAACGACCAGTCTCGATCCCTTCGCGGCGCGCATCGTCGGCATTTCCTTCGCCGTCGCCCCCGGCGAGGCGGCGTACATCCCGCTGGCTCACGACTACCCCGGCGCGCCGCCGCAACTGCCGCGCGACGCCGTGCTCGCGCGCCTGAAACCCTGGCTCGAATCGCCGGCGCACGCCAAGATCGGCCAGCACCTGAAGTACGACCAGCACGTCCTTGCCAACCACGGCATCGCGCTCACCGGCGTGGCACACGACACGCTGCTGCAATCCTACGTGCTCGAAGCCGGCAAGTCCGGTGTGCGCGGGCACGACCTCGGGCAGCTCGCGTTGCGCCATCTCGGTCTGGAGACGATCGCCTACGAGGATCTCTGCGGCAAGGGCGCAAGCCAGATCGCCTTCAACCAGGTCGCCGTCGACAAGGCCGCCGAGTACGGCGCCGAGGATTCCGACCTGTGCCTGCAACTGCATGACCGGCTGTTTCCGCAGATTGCGGCCAGCGAGGGGCTGTCGCGCATCTACGGCGAAATCGAGATTCCGGTGCGCGACATCCTGTTCCGCATGGAGCGCAACGGCGTGCTGATTGATGCGGACCTGCTCGCGCGGCAGAGCCAGGAACTCGGCAAGCGCCTCGTCGAACTGGAGCAGCAGGCGCACGAAGCAGCCGGGCAGCCGTTCAACGTCAACTCGCCGAAGCAGCTTGCCGAGATCCTGTTCGACAAGCTCGGCCTGCCGGTGAAGAAGAAGACGCCCTCGGGCACGCCGTCGACCGACGAGGAAGTCCTCTCCGAACTCGCGCTCGACTACCCGCTGCCGAAGCTGCTACTGGAGTCGCGCCAGCTCGCCAAGCTCAAGGGCACCTACACCGACAAGCTGCCGAAGATGGTCAATCCCGAAACGGGGCGCGTGCATACGAGCTACGCGCAGGCGGTGGCCGTTACCGGCCGGCTGGCTTCCAGCGACCCCAACCTGCAGAACATCCCGGTGCGTACCGCGGAAGGCCGGCGCATCCGCTCGGCGTTCGTCGCGCCGCCCGGCGCCAGCATCGTCTCCGCCGACTACTCGCAGATCGAACTGCGCATCATGGCGCACCTCTCGGAGGACGCGCGGTTGATGGAGGCGTTCGCGCACGGCGAGGACGTGCACCGCGCCACCGCGTCCGAGATCTTCGGCGTCACGCCGCTCGAAGTCGGCCCTGACCAGCGGCGGGTGGCCAAGGTCATCAACTTCGGGCTGATCTACGGCATGAGCGCCTTCGGCCTGGCGCGCCAGCTCGACCTCGAACGCTCTGCCGCCCAGAGCTACATCGAGCGCTACTTCGCGCGCTATCCCGGCGTCGCCCGGTACATGGAAAGCACGCGCAACACGGCGAAGATGAACGGTTACGTCGAAACGGTGTTCGGCCGTCGCCTGTGGCTGCCCGACATCACCGCCGCGCAGGTCGGCCGCCGCCAGGGCGCCGAGCGCGCGGCGATCAACGCGCCGATGCAGGGCACGGCCGCAGACCTCATCAAGCTGGCGATGATCGCCGTGCAGGGCTGGATCGACCGCGAAAGACTGGCCACCAAGCTGGTCATGCAGGTGCACGACGAACTGGTGCTGGAAGTGCCGGACGACGAACTCGTGCGCGTGCGCGTCGAGCTGCCACCGCTGATGACGCAGGTGGCCAAGCTACGCGTGCCGCTGGCGGTCGAAGTCGGCGTCGGCGCCAACTGGGATGAGGCGCATTGAGCGATCCGGCATGAAAAAGGGCGGGATTTCCCGCCCTTTGCCAAGTCCGACAGGCGGCTAGACCCGGAAACGCCGGATCTGCGCCTGCAAGCCTTGGGCGATGTGCTCCAGCTGTGTCGCGGTGTCTGCCGTGCTGCGTATCGTCGCGGTCGTTTCCTCGACCATCTGGGCGATCTGCTCGACGCGTTGGGCGATCGAGGTGCTGGCGCTGCCCTGCTCCTGCGTGGCTTCGGCGACTTCACGGATGCGTTGCAGCGTGCGTCCGGCCCCGCTTTCGATGGACTGCAGCGATTCGGTGGCCGAACCGGCGAGCTGAACACCCTGCTCGACTTCCGGCAAGGCCTCGTTCATCGCGCCGACCGCACCGACGGTATCACTCTGGATGCCGGCAATCATCTGTTCGATTTCGGTGGTCGCCGACGACGTCCGTTCGGCGAGCTTGCGCACTTCGTCGGCGACGACCGCGAAGCCGCGCCCCTGTTCGCCGGCGCGCGCCGCTTCGATGGCGGCGTTAAGCGCGAGAAGGTTGGTCTGCCCGGCAATATCCTTGATCACGTTGGCGATAGAGGAAATCTGCATGGCGCGCCCTTCAAGCGCCCGGATGCGCTCGGAGGCATCGGTAACGGTCGTAGCGATCTTCTGGATCGCCTCGGTCGCCTGCTTGACGCGCCCGCTGCCCTCGCTGGCCAGATGCATCGCCTCGCGCGAATCGTTCTCGGTGTCGCGCGCGCTGTCCGAGATGTGCGTCGAGCTGACGGTCAGCTCCTCGATCGCGGCGGCCATCGCCGAGGTCGCGTCGGCCTGCTGGTTGGCCGCGGTGGAGACTTCATTCGACGCGCGGTTGATCTGCTCGGCGTTGTCGACGAGCTGTGTCGCGCTGCTGTCGATCTGGCTGACCAGTTCGCGCAACGAGGCGACCATGGTGCCTAACGCGTGCAGCAGGCTGCCCGGCGGTGCTGTATTGACCGAGGCGGTCAGGTCGCCGTCGGCGACGCGTTGCATCACCGCCACAGCGTCGGTCGGCTCGCCACCGAGTTGCCTCAGCACGCCGGAGGCGATCCGCCAGCCGACGATGATCAGCAGGATAATGAGGACGACCGAAACGCCACCGAGGACGATTGCGGTGCGGCGGAACTGGGTGTCGACGTCATCGATGTACACGCCCGTTCCGACAACCCATCCCCACGGCTTGAACAGGGTCGCGTAGCCGAGCTTCGGTTCCGGCTTCTGCTGTCCGGCGCGCGGGAACCAGTACTCGACGAAGCCGCCGCCATTTTTGGCCGCCGCGACGAGCTCCTGAATCAGCAGTTTGCCGTTGGCATCCTTCATGTCCGCCTTGTTCTGGCCCTCGAACTCGGTCCGTGGAGGAAGCAGCACGTAGTTGTGATTGGTATCGAGGATGAAATAGTAGTCGTTGGTGCCGTAGCGCACGTTGCGCAGGCTTTCCTTGGCAGCCAGCATGGCGTCCTGATCGGAAATCTTGCCGCTTTGCGCCAGCTTGTGATGGTGCTCGAGGACGCCCACGCTGACTTCGATGAGATTCCTGGTCTTTTCCTTGCGGTCTTCGAGCATCCCGTTCTTGAGTTGCAGCAAGGCGAGGATGCAAAGCACGAGCAGTCCGACCAGCGTCAGCCCGATAAGCAACTGCATGCGCGTGGAAACGCGCAAGGAATTGAGTCCGCCCATGTCTGTCTCCCAGTGACCTCTGTTTGTCGGTGCATCCACTGTCCATTAAATCCGAGCCGAGGAGGATAGGCAACCGATTTACGGCGGTTCTTCAATGATGGAGCTGATGGACGTTGCACCGTCTCGACAGCCGTCGTGTCCGAACAGTGCGGCGTAATCAGCCGATGTGCAGCGCCAGGTCGCTTTTCGCCGTCGCGCTGCACGCCAGCACGTAGCCGGCGGAGACGTCCTCGGGGCTGAGCGGTACGGCGCTGGTCGTTGCCACTTTGCCCTCGACGATCTTGCACTTGCAGGAACCGCAAACGCCGGTGCGACAGGCGCCGATGATTGGCAGTCCTTCGCGCTCGAGGACGTCGAGCAGCAGTTCGCCGGCGGCGATTTCGGCGCTCCTGCCGAATGCCGGCACATGGAGGCTGAAACGCTCGCCTCCTGCTGGTGTGGCGGCGCGGACCGGCAGGAAATTCTCGCGGCGCATCGCATCGTCGGCCATGCCCGAGGCGCGCAGCCACCCGCTGACGGCGTCCATGTAGGCGTCCTGGCCGCACAGGTAGGCGCGCGTGTCTTTTCCTCGCGGGAGCAGCGCCTGCAGGCGAGGCGCGTCGAGACGGCCATGATGGCCGGCGATACGTCCCCGCGGGCGCGTGAGGAAGAGATGCAGCTTGAGGTTCACGTGCTGCTGCGCCAGCGCCAGCAATTCGTCGGCGAAAATGAAGTCGTCTTCGCTGCGTGCGCTGTGGAAGAAATGGATGTCGGTCGCCGCTCGGGTTTCCAGCAACCAGCGCGTCATCGACATCATCGGCGTGATGCCGCAGCCGGCCGAGAACAAGGCGAGACTGGTCGGCACATCGCCGGGTCGCAGCGCGAAATCGCCGGCCGGCGGCAGCGCAGGGATCTCGCACCCGGCGTGCAGGTTGTCGAGCAGCCAGTTGGACACGAGTCCGCCGGCCACCCGCTTGACCGTGATCGAAAGCGTTTCGGGGCGGGCCGGACTGGACGAAATAGAGTAGGCGCGCCAGTGCATTTTCCCGCCGATTGCCGCGCCGACCGACACGAACTGCCCCGGCAGGAAATGGAAGAAGCGCCCGGCCGGTTCGGCAAGAACGAACGTCGCCGCGTCACGCGTTTCCTCGATGCGTTCGACGCAGACGAGCGGCGATTCGTCCTGCCAGAAGAGTTGGTGTTCTGCGATGGTGTTCATGGAGAGGTGAGGAATGGATTTACTGCAACGAACACAACGGACATAACGCAATTCACGAGGCGAGCTATTCCCGATCGAGTCCGTCGTCGATCGGCTTTCCTCGTGTTTGCTGTGCCCGTTGTGGTGAAAGAATTTTCCCGTCAGGCGGCCAGCATTTCCTTGAGGTCGTCCTCGACGTTCGAGACGAGGCGCAGGCCGAACTTCTGGTTCAGGATGCCGATCAGGTTCGGGGTCAGGAATCCGGGCGCGGTCGGACCGACGCGGATGTCCTTGATGCCGAGCGACAGGAGCGTCAGCAGGATGACGATGGCCTTCTGCTCGAACCACGACAGTACCAGCGACAGCGGCAGTTCATTGACGCTGCAGCCGAAGGCATCGGCCAGCGCCAGCGCCAGCTGGATCGCCGAGTAGGCGTCGTTGCACTGGCCGATGTCGAGGAAACGCGGGATGCCGTTGATGTCGCCGAACTCCAGCGTGTTGAAACGGAACTTGCCACACGCCAGCGTCAGGATCAGGGCATCCTGGGGAACGGCCTTGGCCAGATCGGTGTAGTAGCTGCGCTGGGTCTTGTCGCCGTCGCAGCCGCCGATCAGGAAGAAGTGCTTGATGTTGCCGGCCTTGACCTGTTCGATGACGGCCGGGGCGGCGCCCATCAGCGCGTTGCGGGCGAAGCCGGTGGTGGTGTAGACCGGTGCCGCGTCGGCGGCAAAGCCCGGTTGCGCCAGCGCGGCCTCGATGGCCGGGGTGAAATCGCTGCCGTCGATGTGCGTTACGCCGGGCCAGCCGACGATGCTGCGCGTGAAGATGCGCGCGCCATATTGCCCGACGTTCGGGTCGATGATGCAGTTGGAGGTCATCACGATGGCGCCCGGGAAGGCGCCGAATTCCTCCTGCTGGTTCTGCCACGCCGTGCCGTAATTGCCGACGAGGTGCGGGTACTTCTTGAACGCCGGGTAGGCGTGCGCCGGCAGCATTTCGCCGTGCGTATAGACGTTGATGCCCTTGCCTGCGGTCTGTTGCAGGATCAGTTCGAGATCGTGCAGGTCGTGGCCGGAAACGACAATGGCCTTGCCCTTGATCGGCTGCGTGTTGACGCGCGTCGGCTCGGGATGGCCGAAGGTCTCGGTCTCGCCCGTGTCCAGCATTTCCATGATCCGGTAGTTGAGCGTGCCGATGTCCATCGCGCACTGGAACAGCGCGCCGGCGTCGGCTGGTTGCGTGCCGAGGAAGGCCATGAATTCGTGGAACCTGCCGGCGACGTCGGCATCGGTCTGGCCGAGCACACGGGCGTGCTCCATGTATGCGGCGGCGCCCTTGAGGCCGTACAGGCACAGGAGGCGAAGGCCGATCACATCCTCGCCGACTTCCTTCTTCTGGCGGTTCAGGGCGAACGACAGGGCGTCGCTGAGCATCACTGTCTTGGCGTCCGGCAGCCGGTAGTGTGCGGCTGACGGCAGTTTTTCCGGCGTGACGTCCTGCGCGGCGCAGGCCGATTCATAGCGGGCGCGCAGATCGTTGCGGCAGGTCTCGGCGCGGCGGCCGAAGTCGATGATGCGCTCGGCGTCGAAGTTGACGTTGGTCAGCGTCGAGAAGAAGGCCTGCGGGACGTAGGCATCGATTTCCGCGTCGACGATCCCGACCTTGCGCGCCGCGACGGCGTACGTCGACACGGCTTGCAGCAAATGCACCAGCATGTCCTGCAGGTCGGAAACTTCGCTGGTCTTGCCGCACATGCCGCGCGCAAAACTGCAGCCGGCATCGCCTTGAGGGGTACGGATGGTGTGTTCACATTGCACGCAAAACATGGGGATTCCTCGTCTGTTGAGTTTAAGATCGGGGAACCTATCGCGAAGAGCGTGCCAGACTTCCAACTAATTGATTGTTAATAAAATGGCTGTCATGACAAAGCGAAACGAGTCAATGTGACACGGCTGTCGCTTGAGTCTATATGACTCTTGTGTGTCGAATTGACTCTGCGTCAATAGCGCAGCACGCGGGCGAGGAAATTGACGAGCAGGGGGTGTTGCGGATTGGCGAACACGTCAGCCGAGGGCCCGTGCTCGAGCACCCGGCCGTTAGCGATGAACACGCAGCGATCGGAGACCTCGCGGGCGAAGCCCATGTTGTGCGTGACGATGATCAGGTCGCGTCCTTCGTCACGCAGTTCGGCGATGAAATCGAGAACCTCGGCGGTCATTTCCGGGTCCAGCGCGGAAGTCGGTTCGTCGAAAATGAGGAAGCGCGGCTTGATGGCGATGGCCCGCACGATGGCCACCCGCTGCTGCTGGCCGCCGGAGAGTTCACCCGGCCGCTGGTGGGCGTGCGCGGCGAGGTGGAAGCGCTCGAACAGGGCGCCGACGATCTCCTGCGCTTCCTGCGTCGCCAGTCCGTGCACCTTGACCAGCGGCAACATGACGTTTTCCCGCGCGGTCAGGTGGGGAAACAGGTTGTAGGCCTGGAATACCGTGCCGATGCTGCGGCGGTGCGAGAGCAGCGCTTCCTCGGAGAAATCCAACGGCTGGCCGTTGATGCTCAGGGTTCCGGTCTCCGGCGTGGTCAGACCGGCGATGATGCGCAGCAGGGTGGTCTTGCCTCCGCCGGACGGGCCGATGATGGCCAGCGACTGGAAATCCGAGAGCGAAAGCGTGACATCGCGCAGCGCGTGCTGCTCTCCAAATTGTTTGCCGATGGCGCACAGATCAAGTCGCAAAGTGGAATCTCCGTTCCAGCGTGCGGCTGATCAGCGAGATCGGCAGCGTCAGCAGAAGGTAGCCGGCCGCCAGCGGCAGATAGCTTTCCAGCGTGCTGTAGGTGAACGCGTTGACCTCCTGCGCATTGAGGGTGAACTCGCTGACGGCGATGATCGACAGCAACGACGAATCCTTGATAATCGAGGCGAACTGGCCGGTCAATGGTGGAATGAGCTGGCGCACCACCTGCGGGAAAATGACGTAGCGGTAGGTCTGTGCCGTCGTCAGTCCGATGGCCCGCGCCGATTCGAGCTGCGAATCGCGAATGCTTTCGATGCCGGCGCGGATCATCTCGGACAGGTAGGCACCGGCGAACAGCGACAAGGCGAGCACGCCGACGATATAGCGGTTATCCACGCCGAAAGCATTGGCCACGACGTAGAAGAGGATCAGTATCTGCACCAGCAACGGCGTGCCGCGGATGGCTTCGACGTACAGCGTGGCGGAGTAGCGCAGGGGCAGGAAGGCCGAGCGCCTGGCCAGCGCGGTGAGCACTCCGATCAGCAGGCTGACCAGAAGCGAGGCGGCGGAAATCGCCACGGTCATCAGCCATCCCTGCAGGAACTTCTGCCGGTACTGCCAGATGGCATCCCAGTTCCAGCCGTAGAGCAGCTGGCTGAAGGCGAAGCTGAAGACCGCCGCGGCCAGCACGGCGACCAGTCCCCATGAAACGACCTGCGCGGCGCGCGCTATTGGCCGTCCCTGCGTCGGCGCGAAGAAAAAATCCAAGAGGAGCCCGCCCGGATCAGAGGAAGAAGGCCGAACCGAGCCGCTTGAACTCGTCCTTCATCTCCTTCAGGTAGCGGTCGCCCAATCGCTCGAAGCCGCCCTTTTCGCGGTAGTCCTTGATGAACGCGTTGACCTTGGCCTTCAGCTCATCGTTGCCCTGGCGAATGCCCACGGCCCATGCTTCCTTCTGGAAAGGTTCGAGGATCGCCCGCGTGGTGGCCTGGTTGCGCTGCCAGTTCTGGTAGGTGGACATCTGGTCATAGATAAAGGCGTCGGCCTTCCCCTGCGAAACCTCCAGCACTGCGGCCGACTCCTTGTCCAGAACCAGGATTTCGGCTTTCTTCAGGTTGCCGGTAGCATACAAATGCCCTGTCGTCCCTTTCTTGACGGCCACCTTCACGCCTGGCCGGTCGAGGTCGGCAATGCCCTGCGCGGTCGAATCCTTCTTCAGCAGCAGGCACAGGCCGGTCGATATGTAAGGATCGGAGAAATCGATCGACTTGGCGCGCTCGGCCGTCGCCGTCATCGAAGAAATGACCAGGTCGACCTTCCCGGTTTTCAGCGCCGGAATCAGGCCGTCGAAGGAAATGTTCTGGATGACTGCCGGCCGGCCCAGGTATTTTGCCAAATCCTTGGCGATATCGACGCTGACGCCGGAGGGCTTGCCGCTCTGGTCGGTCATCTCGAACGGAGGATAGGCCAGTTCCATGCCGACAATCAGCGGCTTGGCCTTCTCGGCGGCGGAAGCAGGAAGCACCAACATCAGGAGGACGGCGATCGCTGCCATGAACAACTGTCGACTCGGTTTCATTCCAGACTCCTTGATAGGTTAAAACCCCGAATACTCCAGCATAGATGCCCGGCGGCCGGGCTGGAATGCCTATTTTCATTCCTGGCGCAAGACGCGAGGCGGGAGATTGGTCTCGGATCTGCCCCAGATTAGAGAGTCGGAGGCCTTCAATCCCCGGTACCATATCGGTCTCTGCTCTCTGATTGCGCAATAAAACGTTATGACACGTCGAGATTATCCCCTTAAAGCCTTACGTGCTTGCGTTCTCTTTATGAGTACGTTTCTGCTTGCCGGCAGTGCCCAGGCCGAGTGGCTGGCCCTCGGCCGAAGCGAGAATTTCCGCGCCTACATGGACCAGAAGTCACTCCAACGAAACGGCGATCTCGTCCAGGTCTTTCAGCTCATGGATTTCGTCACGGCCCAGTGGGCGGACGAGCGGACGGTCGTGGGGTCGATCAAGACCCTGGTCGAATACGACTGCGGCCAGCCGCGTTCCCGGACGATCGCCCTGGAAGCCTATTCCGAACAGATGGGCGATGGCCGTATGGTCGCGACCGAGCGGTTGCCAAACCCGGAATGGGAAGGCGTCGAGCCCGGCAGCATGAGCGAGAGGATACGGCGGATGGTTTGCGCGAAATGACAACGGCGCAGGGCATTTGTCTGTACTCGGCGGGTCCGGTTGGGCTACGATAAAGGCGCTTCCGGATGCTCGGAAATTCTGTTGCAGATCTATCAAGGGGGTCAACAATGAAATCAGTCCTCGCCCTGCTGGCTTTTGTCTTTTCGACAGCAGCTTCTTCCGCGTGCTACATGATCTTCGCGCCAACCAACGAACTGGTGTGGCGGGGCATGTCTCCACCCGTGAGGATGGATTCACCGTCGCTCCGGGACGAAATTCGCAAGATCGTCCCTAATGGGCATCTGGTGATCAGCAACGAAGCGTCTGTGTCCTGCCCTGCCCTGGATTTGACGGCGCCGAGAAAGACCATGCGGCAAAGGGCGGAAGAAATGAAGTACGACCAGGGCACGCCTTCGTCATCCATGTGAGCACGGCCGGAAGGCCGCCGGCAGTACCTGAAATCGTTTCAAACCCCCAGACGTCGGGCCAGCCTTTGCAGGTTGGCTCGATCCAGCGCAAGGCGCCTGGCCGCCTGAGTCCAGTTGCCACCGCTGTCGCGGAGTGCCGCTGAAATCAGTTGGCGCTGGTAAGCCTCCACGACTTCGCGGAATCCGGCCGCGGGCAAGCCAGAGGCCGCGGCTATTTCCCCGGGCCGTTCGTCGATTGAGGCGAAAGGCAATCCGAGGTCGTCAGGCCGTACCACAACCCTGTCCGGATCGCGCTGTGCCGCCTTGAGGCTCGCACGCAGCAGCAAGTGCTCCAGTTCGCGTACGTTGCCGGGCCAGTCATAGGCCGCCAGCGCCGGAAACGTCTGCGCGTGCAGGTCGATTCGCTCGATGCCGAGCTTGTGCCGGGCCTGGTCGAGAAAATAGCCGGCCAGAACGGCCAGATCCTCGCGATGCTCGCGCAACGGGGGAACGGCAATCGGGTAGACGTGCAAACGATGATACAGATCGCTGCGGAAGCGGCCGGCCGCGACCTCGTGGCGAAGATCGCGGTTGGTGGCGGCAATCAGGCGCACGTCGACGCGAATGATCTTGTCGGCTCCGACGCGCTGGATTTCACCCTGCTGCAGGGCGCGTAACAACTTGGCCTGGAGGTTGAGCGGCAGTTCGCCGATTTCATCAAGGAACAGCGTGCCTCCGTGCGCCAGCTCGAACTTGCCGGCGCGGTCCGCCACAGCCCCGGTGAACGCGCCCTTGCGATGTCCGAAAAGTTCGCTTTCGGCCACCGATTCCGGCAGCGCGGCGCAGTTGATCTGCACCAGCGCTTGCTCGCTGCGGTTCGACTGCGCATGCACGGTGCGCGCCACCAGCTCCTTGCCGGTGCCGGTCTCGCCGGTGATCAGCACGGCCAGGTCGGTGCTCGCCACGGCGGCGATTTCCTGGCGCAGATGGCGCATGGCCCGGCCGTTGCCGATCAGGTTGCCCTCGCGGCGGAAGGCTTCCTGCATCAGATCACGGGCGATGGCGCGCTGCCGTTCGCTGGCTTGTTCCAGCGCGCGGATCAGGGCGACATTGCGCAAGGTTGCCGCCGCCAGCGCGGCGAAGGCGCCGATAGTCGAATCATGCACGTCGTCGAAAGCGTGCTCGTCGAGCGCGTCGAGAGTGAGTATCCCGACCAGCTCGCGATCGACATGCAGGCTGCAGCCCAGGCAGGCGTGTACGCGCTTTTCGCCTTCCGCGTCGCCGGCCAGCAGGCCGTCGAACGGGTCCGGCAGGTCGCTGTCGGCCGGGAAACGTACCGGGTTGCCGGCCTCGAGAATGGCGCGCAGGCGCGGATGCGCCACCGGATCGAAGCGGCGACCCATCAGGTCCGGCGCCAGCCCGGTACTGGCCATCGGCACCAGCGTGCCTTCCTGCAGATGCATCAGGGAAACGGCGTCGCAGGGCAGCACCGAGCCGATCGCCGACACCAGCCGCTGGAACTGCACTTCGCCCGGCATGGTGTTGGAGAGATCGACGGCGATCTGCCACAGGGCGCGATCAATGGCTTTCTGGAAACGCATGAAGTGAGAAAACGGAGGAAAGGGATGCAAAGTATAGAAGCTTCCGCCGGGAAATCTGAACCCGGGCGCTGCGTGCTGGTCTGAGCCTTCAGACCGACTCGATCGTCCCCAGAGAGCGCCATGAACGATTTACAGGAAGACTCGTACCAGTGCATCGGCTATTGCCAATTGGACGAAGCAGGTTATTGCCTGGGCTGCGGCAGGCCTTCGCTGGCTGCGGCTGCTCCTTCTTCGGGTGCGGATGGCGACACGCGGTACGAGTCATCCGCGGGCGATTGCCAGTCTGCGGCCGGCCGGTTTCCGGTCGACCCCCTGTCCCAATGAAAAAAACCGTGCCGGCGCGAGCCGGGCACGGTTTTTGGGAAGGGTTGCTGCCTCTGTCTATTCGATCTCGATCAGCACCTGACCCTTGGTCACCTTGTCCCCGCCGGCGACTCCGATCGCCTTGACCGTGCCGTCCTGTGGCGCCTTGATGCGGTTGAGCATCTTCATCGCTTCGAGGATCATCAGCGTATCGCCCTTCTTCACCGCCTTGCCGACCTGCGTATCGATTTCGGCGATGACTCCAGGGATCAGGGCCTTGATGACGCGCGGATCATCCTTTTCATAGGGTTTGCGCTGCGTGAACTTCTTCGTCAAGCGCGTCTCGTAGGTGCCGCCTTCCAGCGCGATCTCGCAAAATTGTTGTTCGCTCATGATCGTTCTCCTCTCAGAACGGCGGAACACCGTGTTTGCGGTCCGGACGCGCTTCCTGCTTGTTGCGTGTCAGTTGCAGGGCGTGGGCGATCGCAGCCCGTGTTTCCTCAGGAGTGATCACCGCGTCGACATAGCCGCTGGATGCCGCGACATAGGGGTTGGCAAACTTGTCGGTGTATTCCTTGACCTTGAGCTTGCGCATCTCTTCGGGGTTGTCGGCGGCCATGATCTCGCTGCGGAAGATGATGTTGGCCGCGCCTTCCGGACCCATCACGGCGATTTCGGCCGTCGGCCAGGCGAACACGAAGTCGGCGCGCAGGTGGTGCGAGCACATGGCGATATAACCGCCGCCGTAGGCCTTGCGCAGGATCACGGTGATCTTCGGCACGGAGGCCTCGCTGTAGGCGTAGAGCACCTTGGCCCCGTGACGGATGACGCCGTTGTGTTCCTGGTCGGAGCCGGGCAGGTAGCCGGGGATGTCCATCAGCGTCAGCAGCGGAATGTTGAACGCATCGCAGAAGCGGATGAAGCGGGCGATCTTGTCGGAGGCGTCGATATCCAGCACGCCGGCCAGGAACAGCGCCTGGTTGCCGATGATGCCGACCGTCTCGCCGTTGATGCGACCGAAGCCGATGATGGCATTGGGGGCAAACAGTTCCTGCACTTCGAAGAACTCCGAGTCGTCGACGATGGCACGAACGATGTCGCGCACGTCGAACGGGATCTTGGAATCCTTGGGAATCAGCTCCTCGATCTTGTAGGATGCCTTTGGCCTCTTCTGTTCGATGATCGCCGGCTTGTTGCGGCTGTTATCCGGCAGGAAGCCGACCAGCGTGCGGATCTGCTCGAAGCATTCCAGTTCGCTGTTGGCGAAGAAGTGCGCATTGCCCGCCGTCTCGGCCTGCACGCGGGCGCCGCCGAGGTCTTCCATGGAGATTTCCTCGCCGAGCACGGTCTTCACGACTTCCGGCCCGGTGATGAACATCTTGGAAATCTGGTCGACGACGAACACGAAGTCTGTCAGTGCGGGCGAGTACACGGCGCCCCCGGCGCAGGGCCCGAGGATGACGGAGATCTGCGGCACCACGCCGGAGGCCAGCGTGTTGCGGTAGAAGATCTCGCCGTAGCCGGCCAGCGAGTTGACGCCTTCCTGGATGCGCGCGCCGCCGGAGTCGTTGATGCCGATGATCGGCACGCCCATCTTGATGGCGTGATCCATCACCTTGGTGATCTTGCGCGCGTGCATCAGGCCGAGCGAGCCGCCGGCGACAGTGAAGTCCTGCGCGTAGATGCATACCGGGCGGCCGGCGATGGTGCCGGAACCGGTGACGACGCCGTCGGCGGCCAGTTCCTTGTCGCCCATGCCGAAGTCCTGGCATTTGTGTTCGACGAACAGGTCGTAC
Organism: Propionivibrio sp.; assembly: GCA_029975435.1. Classification (GTDB taxonomy): domain Bacteria; phylum Pseudomonadota; class Gammaproteobacteria; order Burkholderiales; family Rhodocyclaceae; genus Propionivibrio. The sequence goes on from JARKPC010000127.1 coordinate 33,996, forward strand.
TCATGGAACGAACCTTCGTCGAGCAGTGCGGCGATGCGTTCGCGGGCGGTCATCTTCCCGCCGGCCTTCTGCTTGCTGATGGCCTTGTCGCCGCCGCCCTTGGTTACGGTCGATTTACGTGAAAAGAAATCGATGATGCGTTGCATGAAAGACATGAATGATCTCCTTCGATGGTTCTGCTGAATGTCAGGATTCAGGTTTGCGGTTGCGTCGGACTGCCGCGCGAGCCACTCGCATTTCGGCCGCCGCCTGACATGCGAATACTTCCGGCAACGGCGTCGAATCGACGCCGCTCGACGCTCCCTTTTTTCGGGTTTTCGGTTTTTTTGCAGGCGCGAGTGTAACAGGATTGAACCGAACAGGCGCTAACGTGCGCTTCCGATCACATTGATAATTCAGGGTTTTTTCTGCAACTTAAGCGATCATGCGAGCAAGTTCGCTGCACTTGAATGTATTTTAGGTGTGTTTTCGCGACTCTTCGAGAAAATGCAGAAAACGCGGAAAAAACGGCTCGCACGGAACATTGAGCTGCACGCACAACGACTTCGGCAGCAGGACTAGCGCGATTCCTTGACGATTCGTCCGAAGGCCGGCTGCAGCGGGCGTGCATTGGGTTTGTACAGCCGTTGCAGGATGGAAAGCTGCTCGGGAGAAACCTGCTGCGGCTGCTTGATGACCATCCACAGGACGTCTTCGGTACAGGGGGGGTGGGTCAGCGACCCCATGAAGGTGAAGTAATTCTTGTTGGCGGGCAGCAACTGGCTGGCGTCGAGCGTCAGGCCGGGCGGCGCGACTTCTCCCCCGCTTTCCAGCGGCAGGTTGTTGAGGGCAGCCTGGATCACGGGGTTCTCGGTTCCCTTCTCCATGAGCACGGAAACGATGGCGATCTTCCCGTCGTCGGCTTGATGCACCAATTGCGCCTCCATGTCGAACGATCTTCCGTCTACGGCGGTTTCCGAAGGATTGTGGAAATCGATGCGCATGAGCCGGTATTGTTTGCCCATCACCATCAGGCCTCCGCCGTAAATGGCGAGCTGCAACTGTCGCACGCTGTCGATGACGCGGTAGGCGGCGGGCTTGTAGAAGAACTGGATCGGTTCGAGGTCCACGGCGATGCCATCGCGCAGGTCGATTGGCGACTGGCGGCGGCCGGCAGCGCAGGTCGCATATTCCGGCCGCAAACGGCTCCAGTACTGCGGGCCGCCACTGCCTTCGTAGGACCATGCCGTTCCGGGCGCGGGTCTAGGCACGGCGGCCGCCGGGTGCGCGGAGTCCTTCTTCGGCGCAGGCGACGCTGCTTTTCCGGACGAAGCGGGCGCGGACTGCCGCGTCAGGCGTTGCAGATCCTTCCTGACGGCCTGTTCGACCAGCGCTTCATTGGCCTTGCGCAGATCGCCGGAGAGTTCATTGACCTTGTCCAGCGTCTTGTTGACTGATTGCGTGCCCTGCGCGCCGCCCGCACTGCCCTTTGGCCGGCATACTTCGCGCAGCAACCTGTCGTCCGGTGTGCCGCTGCGCACCGGCATTTCGAACGGGCTGCGCACTTCCTCCTGGCGCAGAGCCTCTCCCTCATCCTTGTAATAGGTGCGCTTCAACGTGGCATGGGTGCGTTCCGCACAGTCATAGCGGCTCTCGATCTCGATGATGCGATAGGCCGCCGATGTCTTCGCGTCCATGATCGGCTTGTCGAGGACGATGCGCCCTTTGGCCGTCATCGTGGTGCCCTGTTCCGTAACGATGCTGTCCCGGTCGATTTCGACGCGCTTGCCTTGCTCGACAGCCACCGTTTGCCAGGCCGCCGATACCGCGGCAGGCAGTAGCGCGACGATTAAGGCAGCGAGGATTTTCGCGGGCATGGGGGAACTCCCGTTGCTTGTTCTTATGCTCATCATCCAATTCACGGAAAACCTCGGCAATACTTTAGTGGAAATTGCGGAAACTTCGGTAGCCCGGCTCGAGTCGAAGTCGTCGAGCCTTGCCTGAGGTCTGTATTTCCAGTAACTTAGGCAATCTCTTTAGGGGTGCCGCGCCGGATTTTGTCAGATTCCCGGCGTAGCTGAGACAGTCCCTTTGAACCTGTACGGGTAATGCCGTCGTAGGGAAACAGAAGGTCATCGCATCGCCGCGTTCCATTTTCCCCGCTTCGCCATCCCTTGCTTGTTTTAGGCCTTCGACGCCGGCAGTCTGCGTCGCTTTGCAAGGAAATATCATGAACGCCAACGAAAAGTTCCTCGCTTCCGACGCTCACGTCGATGAAGCCGCCGTCAAGCCCTTGCCGAATTCGCGCAAGATCTACGTGGAAGGCAGCCGGCCGGACGTCCGGGTGCCGATGCGGGAAATCACGCAGGCCGACACTCCGACGGCGTTCGGTGGCGAGAAGAATCCCCCGATCTACGTTTACGACTGTTCCGGTCCCTATACCGATCCGGCAGCGAGGATCGATATCCGTAACGGCCTGCCGGCGCTGCGCGCCGGATGGATTGCCGAGCGCAACGATACCGAAGCGCTTGCCGACCTTTCCTCCGAATTCGGCCGGAAACGCGCCGCCGACACGTCGCTCGACGAACTGCGTTTTCCCGGCCTGCACAGGAAGCCGCTGCGCGCCAAGGCCGGCAGGAACGTGACGCAGATCCACTACGCGCGGCAGGGCATCATCACGCCGGAGATGGAGTTCATCGCCATCCGCGAGAACAACAACCGCCGCGCCTACATCGAGTCGCTGAAAACCAGCGGCCCGCAGGGTCAACGCTTTGCCGACATCCTCTGCCGCCAGCATCCCGGCCAGCACTTCGGCGCCTCGATTCCGGAGGAAATCACGCCGGAATTCGTGCGCAGCGAAGTCGCGCGCGGCCGCGCCGTGATCCCGGCCAACATCAACCACCCGGAAGCCGAGCCGATGCTCATCGGCCGCAACTTCCTGACCAAGTTCAACGCCAACATCGGCAACTCGGCGCTCGGCTCCTCGATCCAGGCAGTAGTCGAGAAAATGACCTGGTCGATCCGCTGGGGCGGCGACACGGTGATGGACCTGTCCACCGGCAAGAACATCCACGAAACGCGCGAATGGATCATCCGCAACAGCCCGGTGCCGATCGGCACGGTGCCGATCTATCAGGCGCTGGAAAAGGTCGACGGCAAGGCCGAGGAACTCACCTGGGAGATCTTCCGCGACACGCTGATCGAACAGGCCGAACAGGGCGTCGACTACTTCACCATCCACGCCGGCGTGCTCCTACGCTACGTGCCGATGACGGCCAATCGCCTGACCGGCATCGTCTCGCGCGGCGGCTCGATCATGGCCAAGTGGTGCCTCGCGCATCACAAGGAAAGCTTCCTGTACACGCATTTCGAGGAAATGTGCGAGATCATGAAGGCCTATGACGTGGGCTTCAGCCTTGGCGACGGCCTGCGCCCCGGCTCGATCTACGACGCGAATGACGAAGCGCAGATCGCCGAACTGAAAACGCTCGGCGAACTCACCGACATCGCGTGGAAACACGATTGCCAGGTCTTCATCGAAGGCCCTGGCCACGTGCCGATGCACATGATCAAGGAGAACATGGACCTGCAGCTCGAATACTGCAAGGAGGCCCCGTTCTACACCCTCGGCCCGTTGACCACCGACATCGCGCCGGGCTACGACCATATCACCAGCGGCATCGGTGCCGCGATGATCGGCTGGTACGGCACGGCCATGCTCTGCTACGTCACGCCCAAGGAACACCTCGGCCTGCCCGACAAGGACGATGTCAAGGAAGGCATCATCACCTACAAGCTCGCCGCCCACGCCGCCGACCTCGCCAAGGGGCACCCCGGCGCGCAGATCCGCGACAACGCCATGAGCAAGGCGCGTTTCGAATTTCGCTGGGAAGACCAGTTCAACATCGGCCTCGACCCCGACAAGGCCAAGAGCTTCCACGACGAAACGCTGCCCAAGGAGTCGGCCAAGGTCGCCCACTTCTGCTCGATGTGCGGCCCGCATTTCTGTTCGATGAAAATTACGCAGGACGTGCGTGATTTTGCCGCACAGCAGGGGCTGGACGAGAAGGCGGCGCTGGAGAAGGGGATGGAAACGAAGGCCGTGGAGTTCGTGAAGACCGGGGCGGAGGTGTATCGGAAGCTGTAAGTCGCACCCGACTCAGCCTATGCCCGTCATCCCGGCGCATGCCGGGATCCGGAGGTGCCACACTGGATTTGCAGTCAGGCCCCGGATGACGGATTCCGTACCGCTGATTTGATTCGTCCTGACTGATGACGGGCCGGGAACGCGTGTCCATCGTCATAACGCAAAAACGTGACACAGAAATGACAACATTGCCTTTATCCCCCGATGGCTCGGTACACCGCTGGAAAGTCCTCTGGGCCGGGTTTCTCGCGTACCTTTTCGACAGTTACGACCTGATGGTGCTGGCCATCGCCATGCCGGTGTTGCTCAAGGTTCTGGCCATTTCACTTCCCGATGGCGGACTGCTCGGCTCGGCTACCGGCTTGGGAGCGATGCTTGGCAGCATCGTGTTCGGACTGATCGCCGAGAATCGCGGCCGCCGCTTTTCGCTGATCCTCGCTCTTGTCTGGCTTGGCGTCGGCATGGGCGCCGTCTACCTCGTGAACACTTGGTTGTCGTGGATGGTCTTGCGCTTCCTCACCGGACTCGCCATCGGCGGCGTCTGGGGCCCCTGCTCGGCACTCATCGCGGAACACTGGGCGCCACACTATCGTGCCCGCGCAGCATCCTTCGTCTTCAGCAGTTTCGCGATCGGCGCGGTCGTTGCTTCACTCGTTGGCCGCTGGATCATCACCGTCGACTGGCGCTTGTTGTTCGCCTTCGGCGCCATATCGATTCCGTTCGCGCTGATCGTGCTGCGTCTGATACCGCCCGACACGCGAACAGCCGAACAAAAGCGCCTGGCCGGACCGGCCACGGTCGGCATCACGACGATCTTCTCCGGCAATCTGGCGCGGATCACCCTGCCGGCGACGCTGGTGAGCATCGTCAATCTCGCAGGCTACTGGGGCGCCGCCTTCTGGATTCCGACCTTCCTGACCCGGGAACGGGGGCTCGACGTGACGACCATGCTGGGCTTCTCGGTCGTGATGTACGTCGGCATGTTCTTCGGTTTCCAGTCTTTCGGGCTGCTGGCGGACAAGATCGGGCGACGCCGCGCGATGATGGCGGCCTTCGCGCTCTGCGCGGTCGCCATCGCCATCTACATCCTCGTGCAGAACCCGACGTTTCTGTTCTGGTGGGGCGCCGTCGTCGGTTTCGGTCTGTGCGGGTCAGGCGGCATTCTCGGCGCCTACTACGCCGAACTGTTTCCGGAGCACGTGCGCGCCTACGCCGGCGGGTTCTGCTGGAACATGGGGCGCATCGGCGCGATCGCCGCGCCCTTCACCATCGGCGCGCTCGGCAAAACCTACGGACTGCAGACCGGTCTGCTGGTTACCTGCGGCATTTATCTCGCCGGCGCAATCATGCTGCTTTTGCTGCCCGAGACCTATGCCGGCAAAGACCTGCGCAGCGAGGCTGCACGATGCTGACCCCGCCCGGCGCCGGTTGCCTCGGGAGGCGGATCCTGGTGGTCGGCGACGTCAACACGGGGAAGACCACTCTGTGCCAAAGGTGGCTGAACGAACTCTGTCAGCAGGGGCTCGGAAGCCGGATTGCCCTGGTTGACATGGCACCGACCATCTCCCGTGAATTGGCCCTGAAACGCGGCATCGTCGGAGCCGGCGGAGAATTGCGCGCGCCCGCGGGAAGCGAAGTTCTTGATCTGCGCGCGTCTCTCGTGCCGCCGCGGCTGAGTTCAAGCTCGGAAAGCGAGGCGCTCGACAAGGCGGAGGGCAACGCGCAGATCATCGACACCCTGATCGGCCGGCTGGAACCTCAGCGCGACATCCTGTTCATCAACGACGTCACGCTTTTCCTGCAAGCGAGGAGCGCGGCCAGCCTGATCGAGGCCGCCGGATTCGACAAGCGGACGACGCTCGTCATCAACGGCTATCGCGGCGAACGTCTGGGCGGAGGGGCGTTGACCCGGCATGAAACGGCGGAGATGAGCGAGCTGGAGAGGGCGTTTGCGGAGCAGGGCGAGGTCGTCAGGCTGACGCACTGCTACGACCCGGCGCCGGGCTCCGCGTAGCCGATCAAGAGCGAGTCGCGAATTTCTTGCATTCAGAGTTTGTCCCGGCGCAAGACGAATTTGCGCTTCCGGTGCTTTGTCCGGCAGCGCAGAGTCAGCGGGAGGTCGTCCGGCGTGGCGGAAATACGGTGTTTCGAGCGGCGTTGCAGGCGCCCGGAATCGCTCCGGTAGAAACGGCGTCCCTTTCTCTACCGCGCATGCCGATCCAGCCACTGGAACAGGCTGGCAAACAGCTGGTCGGGGTTGAAGGGCTTGACCAGGAAGTCGTTCATTCCGGCGTCCAGGCAACGGGCCTTGTCTTCGGCGAAGGCATTGGCCGTTATGGCCAGGATCGGAGTTTCCTCGTAGCCCGGTATCAGGCGAATGTGGCGCGTGGCGTCCGGACCGTTCAGGTTCGGCATCTGCATGTCCATGAGGATGAGGGAGTAGGCGTTCTGCCGGACCTTGTCGATGGCCTGCACGCCGTCTTCCGCGGCATCGACGATCAGCCCGGAGTCCTGTAGCAGGCACCGGATCACTTCCAGGTTCAGGGGCTCGTCGTCGACCAGAAGGATGCGCCGGTCGCGATGGTGCTGGCGGATCAGGGCTTCGGCTTCGGGAATCTCCGTGGAAGGTTCGCTGGCGTGATGCGGCGGCGTCTTTTTCAGACGAACCGTGAACCAGAAGGTGCTGCCAACCCCGGGAGCGCTGTCGACGCCGACTTCGCCGCCCATCATTTCGGCCAGCCGCTTGGTGATGACCAAGCCGAGTCCGGTTCCCCCGTAGCGGCGCGTGGTCGAACTGTCGGCCTGCTCGAAGGCGCCGAACAGCCGGTTCAGCGTTTCGGGTGGAATGCCGATGCCGGTGTCGTGAACCTCGAACCGCCCGACCACGTGTCCGTCGATTTGCTCCAGCGGACGGGCACGCAGGGTGACGGTGCCCGATTCGGTAAACTTGATCGCATTCGTCGCGTAGTTGAGCACTGCCTGCTGTATGCGCGTCGGGTCGCCGCGCAGGTTTGCGGGGAACGGCTCTATCTCGATGTTCAAGGCAAGGCCCCTGGCCTGGGCGCGCTCGGCCACGATCGTACCGACGTTGCTCATCAGATTGTCGACGGCCACCGTGGCATCTTCGAGAACGAGCTTCCCCGCTTCGATCTTGGACAGGTCGAGAATGTCGTTGATGATGCTCAGCAGGTGCCGGGTCGCGGCGTCGATCGTGTCCAGCCGTTCCGCCTGCGCGGGGGTGACCCCGCTGCGCCGCAGCAGGTTGGCCATGCCGAGAACGGCGTTGATCGGCGTGCGAATCTCGTGGCTCATGTTGGCCAGGAAGGCGCTCTTGGCGATGTTGGCCGCTTCGGCCGCCAGCTTGGCCTGGGTCAGTTCGGCCGTGCGCGTGGCCACCAGTTCTTCCAGGTGGTGGCGGTGCTGTTCGAGTTCCTTCTCGGCACGTTTGCGCGCGGTGACGTCGTTCACGATCGAAAACAGCAAGGGCCGGCCCTCGCTCTCGATCGGCGTGAGACGTACTTCCACGTCGCGGACCTCACCGGTGGCGAGGCGGTGGCGGAACAGGAAGATCCTGCACTCGCCGCTCAGGACGCGCTGCCTTTCCCTGGCAATGTGTTCCGGCGGCAATGTGTTGATGTCGGCAATCGACATGCGCAGCAGCTGATCCCGCGAGTAGCCGTAGAAGTCGACGGCCGATGTGTTGATGTCCACGATTGCGCCGGAAACGGGGTGGATCAGCATCATCACCGACGAGTTCTGTTCGAAGAGCTTGCGGAAACGCGCTTCGCTTTCAATGAGTGTCTGTTCCCAGCGCTTGCGCTCGGAGATGTCGCGGGTCACCGACAACAGGCATTTCTCACCCTTGATGGTGATCAGGTGCGAGGAGATCAGTGCCTTGAAGACCTTGCCGTCGCGGGTGCGCAGGTCGGTCTCGAAATTCGAGCAGTGGCCGTCGCGATGGAGAATCTCGATCATGGCCTGCCGGTCTTGCGGGTCATCCCAGATACCGGTTTCCAGGGAGGTGCGGCCGATGATGTCGTCCCGCGGCCAGCCGTGGATGTGCGAAAAGCCTTCATTGACGTCCACGTACAAGCCGTCGCCGAGGCGCGTGATCGCAATGGCGTCGGGAGTGGTCAGGAAGGCCGTGCGGTACAGTTCCTCGCTGTCGCGGATCGCCTTTTCCATGAGGTAATGCTCGGTGACGTCGGAAAAGACCAGCACGACGCCGACGATCTCGCCGTCGTCACCACGAATGGGTGCGGCGCTGTCGGCGATCTGGTACTCCCGTCCATCGCGCGCCAGGAGCACCGTATGATTGGCCAGTCCGACCACCTCGCCCCGCTCCATGACCAGCTGCACGGGATTGTCCACCGTCTTGCGGGTATCGGCATTGACGATGCGGAATACGTCGGGGAGCAGGTGGCCGTTGGCGTCGTTCAGAGGCCAACCGGTCAGGCGCTCGGCGGTCGGATTCATGCGCGTCACCCGTCCCTGGGCATCGGTGGCGATCACGGCATCGCCGAT
>JARKPC010000137.1 GCA_029975435.1 Propionivibrio sp.
GAGCCTGGGACAGTTCATCACTTTCTACAACAGCCGCCGACCGCATCAAACATTTGCCGGCAAGACGCCCGACATGATTTACTTCGCCAACTTGCCGCAGGGAAACCTCGCCGCATGAAACCCGCGTTACCCACCGCGCCGTCTGCCTACGGTCTTGTAGCGACCTTCGGCACCCGTCACCGTGGATAACGCTAACCCCGCGGGGCTCCACTTATCGCCGTCAAAATCCTGGTAGTGTGCCGTCTTATGTGCAAAAGCGCCGGCGCTAGAAAGCGGAGAGGTGGTCATGGTAAGAGGTTGATTGTGCAGATCGACCTTGAACCCGTTGGGAGGGCAAACCATGACCACGAAGGAGCGTAATACGAAGTTGTCGGCAGCGGAAGCGGTGGCAGGCGACCGTGATTTGATCAAGGCGCTGATGAAAGAAGCGCTACAGGAAGTTCTGGAAGGCGAGATGACCGAGTTTCTGGGAGCGTCGTCGGGCGAACGTACGGAAGCGAGAAGTGGCTACCGAGCCGGCTACTATGGCCGCAGCCTGGTCACCCGGATCGGCAAGCTGGAACTGCGCATCCCGCGGGATCGCGGCGGCGAATTCTCGACGGAGCTGTTTGAGCGCTATGCCCGCAGCGAGAAAGCGCTGGTGGCGGCGCTGGCCGAGATGTACGTGCAAGGCGTCTCGACACGCAAGGTCAAGGCGATTACCGAAGAACTGTGCGGTCACAGCTTTTCGGCCAGTTCGATCAGCGCCATCAACAAGGGGCTGGATGAGTCCTTGGCGAAGTTTGCCAACCGCCCGCTCGATGAAGCCTATCCCTACCTGATTCTCGATGCGCGCTACGAGCGTGTCCGGGAGAACGGGGTGATCGGCCACCAGGCGGTGCTGATCGCCATCGGCATCAACGGGGAAGGCAAACGGCAAGTGCTGGCGGTCGAGATGGCGAACCGCGAGAGCCAGAGCAGCTGGAAGGACTTTCTGCTGCGTCTCAAGGAACGCGGTCTGTCGGGCGTTGAATTTGTCGTCTCCGACGACCATGCCGGCCTCAAGAAAGCGATCGCTGTCGTGCTGACGGAAGCCGCGTGGCAGCGCTGCTATGTGCATTTCCTGCGCAATGCCTTGGACTATCTGCCCCGCAAGGCCGACGACGATTGCCTCCAGGAATTGCGTTGGCTCTACGACCGGCGCGACATCCAGGAAGCCCAGCGGGATCTGGCGGCGTGGGTCGGCAAGTGGCAGGCCAAGTACCCGAAGCTGGTCGACTGGGTCGAAGCCAACATTACCGAAACGCTGACCTTCTACCGCTTGCCAAGAGCACACCACAAACACCTGAAGAGCACCAACATGCTGGAGCGGCTCAACGAGGAAATCAAGCGCCGAACGCTCGTCGTGCGCATCTTCCCGAACACCGAGTCTTGTCTGCGGCTCATTCGCGCCCTGTGCGTCGAGACGCACGAAACCTGGCTCGAGGACAACCGCTATCTGAACATGACGTTCCTCGCGGAACAGAAAAAGGAGTTGTTGAGACTGGCCGCCTGAAGTGGCCGCGCGCTGTCGGCGCCGCTCCGGGCTACGCCCTCCGCGTCACCGACAGCGCAGAAGGATCAACCGAATCTCCAACCACCATTTTGCACAACTTGACGCACACAACTGTAGAGCGCCGGACTGTTAATCCGTAGGTCCCTGGTTCGAGCCCAGGTCGAGGAGCCATAGGTCACGCGGCAGTAGCTCAGTTGGTAGAGCGCAACCTTGCCAAGGTTGAGGTCGAGAGTTCGAGACTATTCTGCCGCTCCAGATGTTTCGGTTTTCGGATTGTCTCCATC
>JARKPC010000170.1 GCA_029975435.1 Propionivibrio sp.
CCCTGCTGATGCCGCTGTCGATCCCGTTTCTGGTTTTCGCCTTTGTCTCCGGCGCCTCCATGCGCATCCTCTCGATGTCCGGAGTTGTTCCCGGCCTGATCTGCGCCATCGCCCTGTCCATCGTGTGCATCCGCTACGGCAAGAAAACCGGTTGCGACAGCGGATCCGAACGCGCCTCCTTCCGCGAGATCTGGGAGGTCACCAAGGACGCCGGACCCGCGCTTCTGATGCCCGTCATCATCGTCGGCGGGATCTGGACCGGAACCTTCACGCCAACCGAGGCCGCGGCCATCGCCGTGGTCTATGGACTCGTCATTTCCCTGTTTCTGTATAAGGACATCCAGTTTCGAGACCTGCCCGCGATTGCCCTCAAGGCCTTCCAGACCAGCGCTTCCGTCCTGCTGGTGATCGGCGCTACCGGCGTGCTGTCCTGGCTCCTGACCGCGGAGATGGTGGCTGTGGAATTGGCCGAGTGGATCCAGTCGGTAGCAAGCCAGCCCTGGCAATTCCTGCTGATGCTCAATATCGTGCTCCTCCTGCTCGGCATCTTCATCGAGCCGCTGCCGGCGATGTTGCTGACTGCGCCGCTGTTCCTGCCGATGGCTCAAGCCATGCACATCGACCTGATCCTGATGGGCGTCATCATGGTGATGAACCTGTCCATCGCCCTCTACACGCCTCCCGTGGGAGGCACCCTGTTCGTCGCGGCCAAGCTATGCCGGGCGAGCATCGGCGGGATGTCGAGGCACATCATTCCGCTCATGGGCATGAACATCGTGGTGCTCTTCAGGGCCACCTATATTCCCTGGCTGTCCAAGGCGCTGCCCAGGTTTCTTTTCGGTGTCGGCTAAGCTCGACGCCCGCCGCTGATGACGGCTTACCAACGAGGGAAAAAGCATGACCGACCGCATAATTTCGATATCCGCCGCCCCGTACGACGGGTACGAGTTCCCCGAAATCCTGGACAGTCTCGCGTCGTGCGGGGTGACGCACGTGGAGCCGGCGTTCATCGTCGGCTACACGGGGGCCTTCGACGAATCCGCCTTCACCCCGGCCAAGGCCCGGCAGACCCTCGCCTGGCTCGCCGGGAGCGGACAGAAGTGCTATGCCTTCTCCTCGCACATCGACCTCGGGCGCGAGGATGCCGTCGTGGTGTTCAAGGGGCGCATGGACTTCGCCGCCGCGCTCGGCGCCAGGGTGATCAACACCAACGCCGCCGCGCGCGCCTTAAGCGAAC
>JARKPC010000172.1 GCA_029975435.1 Propionivibrio sp.
CAGCAGTTGGTGTGACCGATCGAGCACGGATAGCACTTGCCACAATAGACATACGGTTCGAGGATGACGCGATCGCCGGCCTTGAACTCGGTCTCATCCGCGCCGACCTCGACAACCTCTCCGGCGATCTCGTGACCGATGATGCGCGGGTACGACACCAGAGGATTGACCCCCTTGTAGGCGCCGATGTCCGAGCCGCAGATGCCGGCGCTGCGCACCTTGATCAGCACCTGTCCATCGAGGCGCTTGGTCATCGCGATGTCGCTGATACCGATTTCACCGGGTTTCTTGAGCAATACAGTCTTCATGATGGTTTTCTCTCAACAATAGGTGGGCGGCATTACAGGTTCGGCAGCCAGGTGGTCACCGCCGGGACGAAAGTCACCAATCCCAGAGCCACCAGCAGCGCGGCAAACAAGGGTAGGCTCTCGCGCACGAATTCGCCCGTCTTGGTTCCCGTAATGGCGTTGGCGATGAACATCACCGTGCCCATCGGTGGTGTCAGGCAGCCGATTGCCAGGTTCAGGATCATGATCAGGCCGAACTGGATCGGATCAATGCCCAGCAACTTGACGGTAGGCATCAGCAACGGCACGAGAACGATAATCGCCGCATTGCCTTCGACGAACATCCCGAGGATCAGCAAGAACGCATTCAGGACCAGCAGGAAGGTAACCGGACTGCTCGAGAACGAGGTAATGAACTTCGCCACGTCCTGGGCCACCTGCTCCCAAGTCAGAATCCACGCGAAGGCAGAGCAGGCCATGATGATCAGCATCACACCCCCCGTTGCCCGCGCCGTTTCGATCAGCGCTAGCTTCATGTGCTCGAACTTCATTTCTTTGTAAACGAAGGTGCCAATCACGATGACATAAAGAACGGCAATGGCACCGGCCTCGGTCGGCGTGAATACGCCAGCGCGAATGCCGCCGATGATGACCAGAACGAGGACCAGCGCGCCCGAAGCGTTCATGAGTGCCGGCCAGAACTCCGCCCAGGTCGGGCCGTGATCGCGAGCCGGCTTGTAGCCGCGCACTCCCGAGACGATGCGGATCGCGATCATCAGCAGAATGCAGCAGAGAATCCCCGGCACGACGCCGGCCATGAACATCTTGCCGATCGACACGTCGGCCACGTAGCCGTAGATGATCAGGGCAATGCCCGGTGGAATGATCGGCGTAATCAACGACCCGGCGGCAGTAACCGCCGCGGAAAACGCCCGGCCGTACCCCAGCTTGGTCATCTCCGGCACCAGCATCTTGCACAACATGGCGCAGTCGGCCAGGTTGGACGCCGACATGCCGCCCATCAGGGTACTCAGCAGGACATTGGACTGCGCCAGGCCGCCCTTGAAGTGACCGGTGAGGACTTCCGCCAATCCCAGCAGGCGCCGGGTAATGCCGGTGTAATTGAGCAGGTTGCCGAGGAAGATGAAGAACGGGATGGCCAGCAGCGTCACGTTTTCGCCGGCGCCGATGATGCGCTGTGCGGCAATGATCGGTGATGCGTCGGCGGCCATGAAGAAATACGCCAGCACCGCCCCGATGACGGCGATAAAAACCGGCAGGTTGATGGCGAAGCCGAGCAGCAGGAGCAAACACGAAATACCCACGGCCATGTCAGTTGCCTCCCTTGGCTGATTTTCTGATGTCTCCCACCAGATGCAGGAGCAGGTAGAAGGCCATCCAGAAGGCACCGACCGGCACCGCCAGATCGATATATGTGTATTTGAAGCCGAGGATGGGGGTGATCTTGTCGCCGGCGGCCATGGACAGTTGCAGCCCGAGCCAGCCGAACGTTACCAGCACGACGATGCCGACGATATCGTTGAAATATTGAACATAGCGCTGAAGCGGTTTTGGCAGTACAACAACCAGCGCATCGATGCTGACGTGGCCCCGGCCTTTCATGGCCGATGCCGCGCCGAACATGATCGCCCAAAGGTAGAGTGCGATCAGCACTTCCTCGATCCACTGCAGGGGATCGTTGAGGATATAGCGCATGAACACCGCAAGAATGGTGATCAGGACAATGGCGAGCGTAAAGAGCTTGGCCAGCCAGTCATCGAGACTCTTCAGAAATCCCATGAGGACACCTTGCAATAATGAGCTTCCGGCCTTCCGAAAGCAGGATGATCGAACCCTCCCGGAGGGAAGGCAAAGCCTTCACCTCCGGCAGAAAACAGCCTCAGCCGGGGAAATCAGAATCCGGCCGTTGCCCCGGGATTACTTCAGATAGGACTGGAGCTTGTCGTACAGACCGGGCGTCCACTCCGGGAAGTGCGTGTAAGTCGGCTTGGCGGCCTCGCGGAAGGCCTTCTTGTCGACCTCGATCACCGTCACGCCTTCCTTCTTCATCTTCTCGATGGTTTCCTTCTCTGCTTGCTGGATGATGCTGGTCATGAAGTTGCCGGCTTCGTCGGCCGACTCGGTCAGCGCCTTCTTGATGTCGGCCGGCAGTTTCTGGTAGTAAGCCTCGCTCGTAACCCACTGGCTGACGTTGTCGAGGTGGCCGGAGAGGATCAGGTACTTGGCCGGCTCGTGGTGCTTCTGGCCGTACAACACCGGGATCGGATTCTCGGCGCCGTCGATAACGCCGGTGGTCAGGGCCGGATAGACTTCGGCCAGAGGCATCGGGGTCGGGGTCGCGCCCATGGTCTTCATGGCGTCGATCTGGATGCGATTGTTCGGCACGCGGATCTTCAGGCCCTTGAGGTCGGCCGGGGTCTTGACCGGCTTCTTGGTGACCATGTGGCGAGTACCGTACAGCCAGTTGGACGTCAGGATGCGGAAGCCCTTGGCCGCCAGTTTGCCGTTCATCTCCTCGAACCACGGCGTCTTGGCCAGCTTGAAAATATCCTTGTAATCGTTGCCCAGGTACGGCCCCATCAGGATGCCGAAATCGGGAACGTAGTCGGCGAAGAAGCCGCCGTCGGCGATGGTGATGATCGCACTACCGAGCTTCATCTGCTCCATCACGTCCTTCTTCGAGCCGAGTTGCGAGCTCGGGTAGAGTTTCAGCTCGCCCTTGCCGCCCGTCTTCTGAGCGAAAATCTTGGCCCACTCATTGACGGCCTTGTCGATTGGCTCGCCCGGATTGTTTTCGTAAGCCACCTTGATGCTGTAATCGGCCGCCAGGGTCGTTCCGGCGCCGAAGCACAGGGCAACACCGAGCAACAGGCCCAGCAGTTTCTTGTTTGCGCGAATGACGTTCATGAGTCCTCCTCGTTGGTTCTTGGTTGAGATGACGTGCCAAACTTGACCAGGGGGTCTGCACGAGAGCGCGGACCAGGTACTGCCGTGTTTTGCACACAACCCAGATAGCAATAGCCATGCCAATCGTAAGGGTTTGATTTTCATAGACCACAACAATTATTGGTTTCACTAGTGAAACCACTGAAATTTCACTTTTGTAACAATCCGGGGCATTATTCGGTTTTCTCTCCCTGACCGGGACATCACATGCAACCCATCCTGCTCCTCAGTCCGAGGCAGAGCATTTCGGACACTGCTCCGGAAGTCGCCCGCGAACTCGGCATCCCCATCCGCGTCGAGACTTCGGACGACGCCAGCGCCGAGCAACTGATCCGCAAACACCCGGAGGTCGAAATCGTCGTCACCCGGGGAGGGCTGGCGGAAAGGGCCAGGCAGGTTCCCGGCATCACCGTGGTGGAAATCGCCATGTCGCTCAACGAACTGATGAGCAACCTGAGCACCCTCACCGGCAAGGGATTCAACCGCATCGGCGTGGTCAGCCGCGCCAACCTGTTCAGTGGCGCAGCGGGCGACTTCAACATCCTCGACACGCAAATCAGCATCCGGCCGCAAGTCGACGAGGACGCCATCGAGTCCATGGTGCGCAGGATGGTCGACGAAGGCTTCCAGGCCTTCCTCGGCTGCCGGGTCGCCTACAACACGGCGCGCGACCTGGGCGTCGAAGCGGTGTTCCTGGAAAGCGGGAGAACCTCGATCAAGGCGGCTTTCCAGCAGGCCCTGCGCATCATCAAGGCCAAGGAACAGGAAAAGCTGCAGGCCGCCCAACTGGCCGCGATCATCGACAACATCGACGAAGCCGTCATTGCGTTTACTCCGGAACACGAGGTCAACTTCTTCAACCGGAACGCCCGCCGGCTGTGCTCGATCAGTCCGGCCAGCGCGCCCGATTTCGACCACGCGCTGTCCGTGCTCGATTCCGGTGAAAAAGAACTGGTCACGTCGATCAACGGCAACAACGTCATCGTCCGCAGCATCCCGCTCGAATTCGACAACGCCGTCCGCGGCAAGGTCCTGACGCTGCACGAAGTGGCCCGCATCCAGGCATCGGAGTCGAAGATCCGCTCCTCCTTCCACAAGAAGGGCTTCTACGCCCGGCACCATTTCAAGGACGTGATCGGAGACTCCGAAGCCATCAGGCAGCTGACGGCACGCGCCAAGATCTATGCCGGCCACGATTCAAACCTGCTGATCTACGGCGAAACCGGAACCGGAAAGGAAGTTTTCGCCCAGAGCATCCACAACCACAGCCGCCGCAACCAGGGGCCGTTCGTTTCGGTCAACGTCGCCTCGATCCCGCCCAGCCTGCTGGAAAGCGAGCTTTTCGGGTACGTCGAAGGCGCCTTTACCGGCGCGCGCAAGGGCGGCAAACCCGGACTCTTCGAACTCGCCCACGAAGGCACGCTGTTCCTCGACGAGATCGGCGAACTCGCGCCGGAAATCCAGAGCCGCCTGCTGCGCGTGCTGCAGGAGCGGGAAATCATGCGCATCGGCGACGACAAGATCATCCCGGTTGACGTACGCATCATCTCGGCCACCAACCGGGATCTGTTCCAGCAAACGCAGAACGGCTCCTTCCGCCAGGATCTGTACTACCGCATTCACGTCGTCGGCCTGCGCATTCCGCCGCTGCGCGCGCGCGCCGAGGACATCCCGCTGATCTTCGAGCACTACCTGCGCCTATTCGCCGGCAAGGCCGGCCGCGACGCGCGGCTCACCCAGGCCGCCAGGGAAACGCTGAAGTCCTACTCCTGGCCGGGCAACGTCCGCCAACTGCGCAACGTCGCCGAGGTGGTCGCCTACGGCAACGACGAACTGATTGACACGCGCCACATCACCGACGTGCTCGGCGAACAGGAACGCGCCTCCGCAGAGACCCGTTTCATCACCATCCCGGAAAGCGCATCACTCAAGCAGATGGAGTCGGAAATCATCCGCAACCTGCTGTCCAAGCACCCGGCCGACGAAGTGTGCTCCCGCCTCGGCATCAGCCGCGTAACGCTGTGGCGGAAGATGAAAAACCTGGCGATCTCAACCAACGATGTCCTGCAGCGGCCTTCCGGCCAGTAACTATTCAACAACGACCGCCGTGCCGCTGGCCGTGACCATCAACATGCCGTTCTTCTCGCCAAGCACTTCGTAGTCGAGATCGATGCCAACCACCGCATTCGCCCCGAGTTCGCCGGCCTGCTCAGCCAACGCGTCGAGCGCATATTGGCGCGCCTTGCGCAACTCCTTCTCGTAGGTTCCGGAACGCCCGCCGACGATGTCGCGGATCCCGGCGAACATGTCCTTGAACACATTGGCGCCGAGCACCGCCTCGCCGGCCACGACGCCGCAATAACGGGCAATGCGCTTTCCCTCGAAAGTCGGGGTTGTCGTGAGTTGCATCATATTCGCCTCCGTTGATAGTCTGGCCGGATTGCAGATTACTCCAATTGGGAAACCGTGACAGACACAAAGAAGAGTAGCGATGGAATCACCATGCTGAGACACTATGCCTATGGCATCGCGTGCGCAACCCGAGCAATGCGAATACTATACTTACACTAGCGTCGGCGACTGCCCGGCCTGGCCGGCTCCGCTCGACGAGTTGTTGCCAATCGCATCAGGCACTGAACAAAAGGAAGTCATGCATGGTCATTGCCAATCTAACGGCAGCACAACAGATCACGCATCGGCACAAGCATGAGACAGGAGGTACCGACATGACCAGATCAACCCGTCCGGCCGGCCTCATCGGGGAATCCGAGGCATTCCGGGAGATGCTGGCGGCAATCGGCAAGATCGCTCTTTACGACGCGACGGTACTTATCGGTGGAGAGACCGGCAGCGGCAAGGAAGTGGCGGCCCGTGCGATTCATTACCTGGGCAGGCGCAGTGACAAGCCCTTCATCCCCGTCAATTGCGGCGCGCTCCCCGACGCCCTCATTGAGAACGAGCTGTTCGGGCATTGCCGGGGCGCTTACACAGACGCCCGGGAAAGCCAGACCGGTCTGATTGCCCAAGCCGAGGGGGGCACCCTGTTTCTGGATGAGGTCGACGCGCTGTCACCAAAAGCACAGGTGAGCCTGTTGCGATTTCTCGAAGACGGAAAGTACCGGGCGCTTGGCGGCAGCAGAATGGAATCCGCCGACGTCCGCATTCTGGCAGCGAGCAATGTCGACATCGAGGAAGAAGTCGACCGGGGTCGTTTTCGCGCCGACCTTCACTACCGGCTCAATGTCATGGAACTCGCCGTGCCGCCGCTGCGCTCGCGCGGCGACGACATCATCCTGCTCGCCCGCCACTTTATCCGGGAAGCGGCGCTGCGCTATGGACAATCGTGCCTCGACCTGCATCCGGACACTGTGACATGGCTGATCAGCCAACCGTGGCCCGGCAACATACGCGAGCTCCAGAACCGGATCCAGCGTGAATTTCTGATGAGCGAAGGCCCCAGCATCCTGATCCGCCCGACACACTCTGGCCCGGATCGCCGGTGCGGGACAGACCGCCGCGGGACCCCGCCGGGTCCGCTCAACTTCAACGAAGCCAGACAATCCATGCTGCAACGATTCGAGCGCACTCATCTGACGCGCCTCATGCAAGAGAGTTGCGGCAACGTCACTCGCGCGGCCCTCCTGGCCGGGAAAGAACGGCGCTCTCTTGGCAAGCTGCTCAAGAAGCACAGTATTGATCCGCGGCTTTTCCGCACGACAGCCGCGCTTTGAGTCACGGACTCCGCGGGGGGTCGCCGGCGACCCGGTTCGACCGCGCTGCCAGGGTGAGGTGGGACTTCGCTGACCCGCCTGCCCCGGCACACCTGCCTTGACTGCCTTGATTCCCGAGGCACGACAGCTGGCTCGATCCTTGCGGCGATGAGACTCCCTCCCTCGAGCGGCGAACCTGGAGAAACCGGCCATGTTGCGTCAGGAAGATCACCTCACCGAAATCGTCGACGCAATCCTGCGCTATCTGGACAACCATCCGCATGCTGCCGACACAAGTGAAGGCATCGCCAGATGGTGGGTTCCGACGACCTGTCACGCAGACCCCGACACGGTGCATTCGGCCCTTGCACGCCTGGAATCGCAAGGCTTGGTGCACCGGAGAATGAATGCCGACCGGCACGTCGTGTTTTCTCGCCGGGGCGGGCATCTGCCGACCGGACATTTCCGGGGTTGATCCGCCGCAAGCCAGCCCGAGCCACCGTCTCACGCAGGAGAAAACAATCATGCCCGAATATCTGGCTCCCGGCATCTTCCTGGAAGAGACGAGCTTCCGGCCGAAGGCCATCGAAGGCGTTTCGACCACGACTGCGGCTTTCGTCGGCCCGACTCGCTACGGTCCGGAGGCCATCGTGCCCCCGCTCCTCACGAACCTCGGCGAGTTCGAGCGGATCTACGGCGACGGCAAGCCCCTGGCGTTCGCCAGCCAGCCCGGCAAGCGCGACAACTATATGTGGCACGCCGTACGCGCATTTTTCGCCAACGGCGGCAAGCGCCTCCACGTCGCGCGCGTGCTCGACCCAGGCGCTGCACGGGCAAGCAGCCAGGACAATGCGGTTCGTGCCCGCTTCCCGGGCGCGGCGGGCAACGGCAGGGTGACCTTCTCCGCGCTCCCCGGCCCCAACCTGATGACCACGCCAGGCTCCTTGCCCGCAACCGTCTCCGTGGGCGGCATCGTACAGGTCAACGGCGAACGCGACACCGCGCAAGAAGTTGTCTGGCGGCGGGTGACAGGCGAGGCACCGGCAACCTTCGTCGCCATTCGCGGCGCCCACACGACAATCGTCCTGTCGCCGGCAGTGACCGTGATCGCCCGCGCACAGTCGGTCTCCGTCGGTTTCATCCCTGCCTACGCGCGCAAACCGCGCTTCATTTGGGGCGGTCTGGAACCGGATCCCGCGGCTATCGCTCGCCGCTTCCCGGCAGCCGCGGCGGACGACGCGCAGACGTGCTCTCTACCGATCGTCGTCGAGAACATTGCCGAGGCCACCCTGCACGACGGCACCGTGCGCCTCTCGGGAGGCAGCGACGGCAGAATGCCGCCGGCCTCGCTCTACGCCGGCACGATCGCGGCCAACGGTGTCGGAACGGGACTGAAAGCCTTCGAGGCCATTGACGACATCTCGATCATCGCCGCGCCCGCGCTGGCCGCCCTCGCGCCAGACGAAGCCCGTTCCGGCGTCGCCCTCCTGCAGGAACACGTCGAGCGCATGCGCTACCGCGTGGCGGTGATCGACAGTGGCCTAGGGCAGAGCGTGGCCGACGTGCGCGCCTTCCGCGCCGGGTTCGATTCGAAACACATGGCTCTCTATTACCCGTGGCTCCGGAGTCGCGACCCAATCGCGCGCAAGGAGATCCTGCTGCCGCCGAGCGGCTTCGTCGCAGGCATCTTCGCACGCACCGACACGGAGCGTGGCGTCTGGAAGGCGCCAGCCAACGAAACGGT
The DNA here is from genome assembly GCA_029975435.1 of Propionivibrio sp. Lineage (GTDB taxonomy): Bacteria > Pseudomonadota > Gammaproteobacteria > Burkholderiales > Rhodocyclaceae > Propionivibrio. The sequence continues at coordinate 8,709 of JARKPC010000172.1, forward strand.
CAATGGCGCCATCGGCCCGGAACGGGTACTCGGCCAGGCAGAGCAGGAAGTCCTGAACCCCGAGGGGATCAACTGTCTCCGCCTGTTCGAGGGCCGGGGCACGCGCCTGTGGGGTGCGCGCACCCTGAGTTCCGACCCCGAGTGGAAGTACGTCAACGTGGCCCGCTATCTCGCCTACCTCGAACACTCTATCGACCTCGGAAGCCAATGGGTGGTCTTCGAGCGCAACGACCCGACGCTGTGGTCTCGCGTGCGCGGCATGATCGAAGATTTCCTGTTCAATGAATGGCGCAAGGGCGCGCTGCTCGGCGACAAGCCGGAAAAGGCTTTTCTGGTGCGCTGCGACCTCACGACGATGAGCCGGAACGACCTCGACAACGGCCGCTTGATCTGCCTCGTCGGTGTTGCGGCGATCAAGCCCGCCGAGTTCATCATCTTCCGCATCGGACAGAAAACTGCGGACGCCATCTGATGCCGGAGCCCCTACCGGACCGGGTCGAGCCTGACCCGGAAGACCCTCCTCAACCCAATATCTGTCCACGGTTTCCGTTCAAAAACAACGAACTCGGCGCACTGGCTCAACCCTTGCTGAAAGATCGCACGCCGCAACGTGGGGAGAGTCGCGATGAGCATGGGTCGTTGCACGGAAACTGACGACAGCCTTCTTTTTTCCGAACAGGAGGTTCACGCCGCGGAGTCCGAGCATGTTCGCGAACTGCGCCGCCGCGAAGGCGATTCGGAAGACAACGACGGGCTCATCGGCCTGGCCTTCTCCGGCGGCGGCATCCGCAGCGCGACCTTCAATCTGGGCATCCTGCAGGCGCTGGCACGCCAAGGGCTGCTGCGCCATTTCGACTATCTGTCGACCGTCTCCGGCGGCGGCTACATCGGCGCGTGGTTCTCGACGCTGATTTATCGCCTGGGCAGCCGCGAAAAGGTCGAAACCCTGCTGACCACCCGCGAGGAGGACAACACCGAGGCGCCGCCCGTGCGCTTCCTGCGTCGCTACAGCAGCTACCTGACGCCCAAGACCGGCCTGTCCGGCGACACGCTGGCCGCGCTGGCGACCTACCTGCGCAACTTCGGACTCAACCTGATCCCCTTGATCTCGCTCGGCGCCGCTTTCATGTTCGTGATGTACCTGCTGGCCCAAGGAACCGCCGCGCTCGACCGCCACGTTTCCGGCCCGCGCGGGATCTGGGCCGCGCTGGCGCTGATGATCGTCGCCGTCTGGGCCGCGGCGGACGCCCTGGCCACCACCTCCGGCCCGCGCACCGACTCGCCGGCCGCACGCCCGGCGTGGGCCTGGGGCATCCTCGCCCTGACGGGGGCCAGCGGGATCCTGATCGCGCTGGCAATGATGCGCGGAGAATTGAGCAATCTCGCGTCGTGGGAATGGATGCTCGCCGGGGCGACCATCTATGCCCTGGCCTGGGTGAGCGGCTACGCCATCTGGAAGCGGCATAGCGACACGCCGCAATTCAGCCTGCGCGGCACGCTCGAAAAGATCCAGTTGTTCGGAGTCACGCTGATCGCCGGGGCGGCCGGCGGCTTCCTGCTCGGCAGCGTCAATGACATGATCCACGGCCTTCGTGATCCGGAAGGCGGCGTGCTCGAGCAGGCGTGGTGGACACTGGCCCTCGGAGCGCCGCTGGTGACGCAGAGTTTCTCGGCGGCCGTCGCCCTGCATATCGGGCTGTTGAGCCGCTTCCTCTCGCACGAGGCGCGGGAGTGGTGGAGCCGGATCGGCGGCCTGCTGCTCGCCGCCTCGGCGGCCTGGATGATCGCCTTCGCCCTGACCGGCCTGGCGCCGGCACTCATCATCTGGGCGCGGGGGTGGATCGTCGAGGCCGGCGGCCTGTGGTCCGTGCTCACCGGGCTCGGCGTGTGGCTGGCCAAGAGTCCGCTCACCGGCGGCAAGAAACCCGGCGCACGGAACGTCTGGCTCGACGTCGCCGTACGCATGACGCCGTACATCTTCCTTGCCGGCTTCGCCACGGCGCTATCGGCAATCGTGTACTCGGTGTTCGCCAGCAATGCCTGCACCGGCTGCATTCCCATCTACGAACTCGAGCAACGGACCTTCGTCACGTCCTGCCCGGCCTGCCTGGAAACGAAATACGTCGCCCGCGACTTCCTGGCCATTGCCCACGAGGTGTTCGGCAACATGGGCCGCTTCGAGACGCTGCCGCTGCTGCTCGCACTGTTCGGCTGCATCGGCGTTTTCGTGCTGGCCGCGTGGCGCATCGACATCAACCTGTTCTCCCTGCACCACTTCTACCGCAACCGGCTGGTGCGCGCCTACCTGGGCGCCTCCAACTATCCTGACCGCCGCAGCCATCACTTCACCGGCTTTTCCGCCGACGACGACGTGCGCCTGTGCCTGCTGCGAGACCAGCGGCCGTTCCCCATCATCAATGCCGCGCTCAACCTGTCCGGCGGCGACGAACTGGCCTGGCAGAAGCGGCGCGCCAGTTCCTTCATCTTCACCCCGCTGCATTGCGGCTTCGCGCACCGGGCAACGCGGACCACCGCGGGGATCGAACACAAGCCGCTGGTGTACGGGGGATACCGGCCGACCGAGCACTACCAGAGCCGCCAGGGATCCTTCCTCGGCAGCGCCATGAGCATCTCCGGCGCGGCAGCCAGCCCGCTAGCCGGGTACCACACCTCCGCGCCGCTGGCCGCGCTGATGACCATCTTCAACGTGCGTCTCGGACAGTGGCTGGGGAACCCGGTCGATCCGGAGTCGTGGCGCTTGTCGTCGCCGCGCTTCGGCGCCCGCTACCTGATCAAGGAACTGACCGCCACGGCGAATGCCTGCGCGCGCTTCCTGTACCTTTCCGACGGCGGGCATTTCGAAAACCTGGGCCTCTACGAGCTGGCGCGCCGTAACTGCCGGCTGATCGTCGTGACCGACGCCGGCTGCGACCCAGACTACGGGTTCGACGATCTCGCCAATGCGCTGCGCAAGTGCTCGACCGACCTCGGCGCCGAAATCGAGATCGACGTGGACGATCTGCGCCCCTGCGACAGCTTTAAGCACACCCGCGCACACCACGCCGCCGGCCTGATCCGCTATGCCGACGGCAGCGAGGGCGCCCTGCTCTACATCAAGGCGTCGCTGACCGGCGAGGAAGACCCGGACATCCTCAACTACGCGACCAACCACCGTGCCTTCCCGCACGACACCACCGCCGACCAGAGCTTCGATGAGGAGCAGTTCGAGAGCTACCGCAAGCTCGGCCAGCACATCGGCGACGACCTGTTCGGTGCCATCCGGGACGCCGCCGAATCCACCCACGCCTCCTTTTCCGCCGCCGCCTTCGTGGCGCAGGTCGCCAGCATGGCCACCGCACCACGCCGCGACAGCACCCTTTGAGCCGCCTTCCGGCGCAATTTCAGGAGAACAACATCATGGCAAAAACTGCAGGCAAGACCCGCGCAAGCACGGCCCCGCGCTCCTGGGCCGCCCTCAAATCAAGCCTCAACGCGATGCCCGACAGCATCGACATCCGCGACTGGGTCTACCAGCCCGGCCTGCTGCCCGTGCCGCCGACCCTCG
>JARKPC010000181.1 GCA_029975435.1 Propionivibrio sp.
GAGCCGGAGCAGCCACCGTGGCGCGCATCAGCGGAGCCCAAGCCCGCCAGTTCTTCGGAACGGCCCGCTATCGGAGCACCGCGAACTGGCGAAACCGCCGCCCAACGCCGGCCATGAGGCCCGCGAGCAAGGGCCGCGACGTGCCGCCGGTCCTCTCAATCACTACGCATGAGGACTAATTCATGGAACAGAAACAAACTAGTATTCAGGTCAAGACCGGTGCCGGTCTGGCCGAGGGCGAATTCATCGCCTATCCCTCAACGTTTACCCGTACGCCTGATAGCTATGGCGATGTCGTGGCTAAAGGCGCATTCACGAAAACTATCGCCGAATGGAAATCGTCTGGGAATGTTCTCCCAGTGCTCTACGGCCACAACATCGACGACCCAGATATGAACATCGGGGCCGTCATCGACCAAGGTGAAGATGACCATGGCTGGTGGATCAAGGGCCGCTTCGACATCGACGACCCCAAAGGCAAGAAGGTGTGGGGGCTGGTCAAGGGCCGGCGGCTCACCACGTTGTCGTTCGCGTATGACGTACTCGACAAGGCGACCATCAAACTGAAGGACGGAAGCACAGCCCGCGAGCTGCGGGAGGTGCGCGTCTATGAAGCAAGTTTCACGCCGAACCCTGCTAACCCCGACACTTCGGTTGTCGGAGTCAAGTCCGCTGAGGATGCCAAATTCGAAGCTGGGTTAGCCGCCGCCGATGCGGCTATCGCTGAGTGGAAGAGGCGCCGCTCCTTACCGCCAACCCTCCGCCTCGCTGCCAAGCAGGCAAACTACGAACTGGAGAAGACCATGACACAAGATAGGAAAAACGTTCACCCTAATTCCCCGCTCGGCCAGCGTGAGCGAGCCTTCAAGGCTGCGCAGGCCATCCTTGACAAGGCCGAGGCCGAAGGCCGCGAACTGACCGCCGATGAAGCCGCGGAGGTTGAAGCAAAACACGCCGAGGTTAGAGACGCCAATGAATGGATCGCTCACATTAACATCACCAAGCCCATCAAGGAAGCACTCGATGCGCTTGGTGATCCCCGTAGAGCGGGCGAGGCTACACAAGGTGGGGTTGCACGGCTGAACTTCAAGGGCCTGTCTACCCGGATGGCTGCCGGGATGAGTAGCTATTCCCGACGTGTCGGGCTCACCAAGGGATTGGCGCCGGCCGGTGAATCGGTCATTGCAATCATGCCTGAGGAAGTTGCCCCGTTCCCATCGATCGAGGGCGAGCGTCCCCCGCGGCTGCTTGACTCGTTGCCCAGTTCCCCGCGCTCGGCAGCGTATTCGTTCCTGAGGCAGACGGTTGTCAGCAATCCGGGCGCGGCCGGGGTTGTTGCTCCCGGTGAACTCAAGCCGACCCGGAAGCTCGGGGTTCGGCGCGTCGACGACCGCCTGCGCGTGGTCGCTGTCCTGTCGGAACCCACTGATCGATTCCTGTTGGAAGACGAGCTATCACTGACCACATGGGTGGCCGGTGAACTGGCGGATGCCATCCTGACGGCTTTGGAAGAGGAGATACTCACCGGCGATGGAACCGGTGAGCACTTCACCGGGCTGGCGCACACTGTCGGAGTGCAGACTCAGGAATTCGCGGTCGATCCGCTCGTCACCGTTCAGCACGGCCTGAGCAAAATGCAGGCCCTGGGTATCTCCCCCTCGGTTGTGGCGTTGTCTGCCGCCGACTGGCTCGCTATCCAGACCACCCGGAACGCCAGCGGCGGTTTCGATGTGGGGGGCCCTGTCGATTCCACCGCACAGACCGCCTGGGGCACCCGGGTGGTAGTGGTGCCAGGCCTTGCAGCCGGATCGGGATGGATTATCGGCGATCAGACCGTGGTGCTTTCCTACGACGGGGA
>JARKPC010000184.1 GCA_029975435.1 Propionivibrio sp.
CGGGGCCGGTGACGACCTGGTTAAGGACATGCGCGCCCAGGCGGCCGCCGAGAGCAAGCGAATCGCCGCCATCCGCAAGATCACCGACGGCAAATTCCCGGACATCGAGGCCAAAGCCATCGAGGAAGGTTGGGACGTCAAGAGCACCGAACTGGAGGTGCTGCGTGCCTCGCGGCCCGCCGCTCCGGCGGCGCACACCGGCGGCACGGCCAACGGTCCGAAGGTGCTGGAAGCCGCCGCGCTGATGACCGGCGGCGTGCGCGGCGACGACCTGCTCAAGACGCACGGCGAGCAGATCGTCGAGGCGGCCGAGAAGCGCTACCGCAACCGGCTGGGTTTGCACCAGCTTCTGCTGGAGGCGGCTTGGGCCAACGGCTGTGATGTGCGGTTCTTCAGCGATGACCCCGAGGCGGTGCTCCGTGCGGCGTTCAGCACGTTCACGCTGCCGGGCATTCTCTCCAACGTGGCCAACAAGTTCCTGCTGGACGGTTTTGAATCGGTCGAGCAGGCCTGGCAGCGGATCGCCGCCACGCGCAGCGTCAAGGACTTCAAGGCGGTCACCAGCTACCGATTGACGGGCGGCTTCGAGTACGAGGAGGTTGGTCCCGACGGGGAACTGAAGCACGCCCAGGTCGGTGAGGAGAGCTTCACCAACCAGGCCAAGACCTACGGGCGGATGTTCAGCCTGACCCGCACCGACTTGATCAACGACGACATGGACGCGCTGACCGCCGTTCCGCGTCGCATCGGTCGCGGCGGCGCATTGAAGCTCAACAAGGTCTTCTGGAGCACGTTCCTCAACAACGCCGCGTTCTTCACCGAGGCGCGCAAGAATTATCAGGAGGGCGCGGACACGGCGCTGTCCATCGACGGCCTGACGGCCGCGGAGCTGATGTTCCTCGAGCAGGTTGATCCCGACGGCAACCCGCTGGCCATCGAACCTCGCACGCTGCTGGTGCCTCCGGCACTGAAGGTTCAGGCCGAACTGCTGATGAGCAGCCTGAAGGTCAACGAGACCACCACTGCCAACAAACCCAAGCCGAGCGACAACCCGCACGCAGGCAAGTTCACCGTCGTCACCAGCGCCTATCTCGCCAATGCGGCCATGTCCGGCTCGAGCACGAAGGCCTGGTATCTGCTTGCCGAACCGTCGGACCTGCCGGTGATCGAGGTCGCGTTCCTCAACGGCAAGCGGCAGCCCACCGTGGAGCGGGCCGAAGCCGACTTCAACGTTCTGGGCATCCAGTTCCGTGGGTACTTCGACTTCGGCGTCGCCCTCCAGGACTACCGGGGCGGCGTGAAGATGAAGGGCGAGGCGTAAGCGCCTCGTCGTTCAACCGGCATCAGAACTCTCTTATCACGAACAGGAGCAACGAGACATGGCAGTAGCACAGTTCATTCATGACGGCGACAGCATCGACTACACGCCCACCAGCGCGGACGTGGCGGCCGGCGACGTGATCGTTCAGGGCGACTTGGTGGGCATCGCCAAACGCGATATCCCACGCAACGCACTCGGCGCATTGGCGGTGTCAGGCGTGTTCGATCTGCCCAAGGCGCGTGGCGTTGGCGCGGCCATCGCCGCCGGGGCGAAGGTGTACTGGGACGCCCTGAGTCAACAGGCCACCACCACGGCGGACGACAACAAGTACCTGGGCAAGGCTGTCCGTGCCGCCGCCGACGCCGATGCGACGGTCCGCGTACGGCTGGAGCAGTGATCGTGGTCGACCTGCTTCGCCTAGGTTCGCAGTGGCTGGAGCAGATCCGCACGGCGCACTGCTCCAGCCCGGTCGAGTACCGCAGGCCGCCGGAGTTCTGGACCGTCAATGCGACGTTCGGGAAGACCTGCTTTGAGGTCGCCGATGAATCGGGCCTGACGATCCATGCCCAGGTGTGGGACTTTCTGATCCTCGCCGACGCGCTGCCGGGCATGGAGCCGGAACCGGGCGACGTGATCGCGGCCAACGGGCGGAAATACGAAGTCATGAACCTGGGCGGCGAGGGGTGTTGGCGCTGGAGCGATCCGTACCGCCAAACCTCCCGCATTCACACCAAGGAGATCGGAGCGGACACGTGAGCGACTCGACTGTCAGTAACGACTTCCGAAGCGCCTGCGAGCGCCAGTTCGCGGAACTGCATCGCAAGCTGGACCGGTTGGATGAGGCCATTCGCGGCAACGGCCATCCCGGCATCAACGTGCGGCTGGACCGCCTGGAGCAGGATGCCAAGCGCCAAGCAAAGTTGATTTGGCTGATCGTGGGTGCGGGTATCACCGCCGCCACGTCGGGAATCATCACCTGGATTACGGGGTGACGCATGAGCCTGGTCATCGACATCGCCGACGCCGTGACTGCCGAACTGAATGCGGCATCGCCAGGCACGTTCACGCCGAGCTTCACCGCCGTGCGGCGGGTGTTGCCGGAGTTCGACCTGGCCGATCTGGCGGATCTGAAGGTGTCCGTCGTGCCCAAGCGCGTGGAGATCACCGGCTCGACACGAACGGCGAGCCAGTACGAGATCGCAGTCGACATCGGCGTGCAGAAGAAGCTCGGCAAGGACCTCGACTCAGAGGTGGCAGCATTGAGCACTCTTGTTGACCAGATTGCCGACTACCTGCGTCGTCGGCCACTGAGTAGCGCGCCGTTCGCCTCCTGGGTGTCGATCAGCAACGAGCCGGTCTATGCCCCCGAGCACCTGGCCGAACAGCGTGTCTTCACCAGCGTGCTGACGGTCAGCTATCGGGCGCTGAAGTAGAGGAAGCCATGAACAACACCATCATGCGCAAGATCGTCGTCACCGCCGACTATCAGCCGCTGGCCAGTCAGCGGCTGGTGGGATCGGTGACCATCTCCTGCTCGTCGGGCAATGCCGGACCGGTGATCTTCAAGGGCGACGACGGCTCGGAAGTGCCCTGGATCGCCGGCGAGTGGCACAGCTTCCGATCCATCGACCTGGGCGCGGTCTTCGTCAAGGGCACGCCCGGCGACACGATCAGCATCGTCGGAGGGACCTGGTAATGCCCTACACGCCGATCGACAGAACCAGCCGGGCTGTCTTTTCCGGGAGCCTGTCCTGGCAGAACCTGCCGCCGTACGCAACGTTCGTGGTGCCGTACGCCTTCGCGCACTTTAGCGAGACGGCCGTGCCCGATCCGGTCTCACGCGGGCTCTACAACCAGATGATCGACATGCGCCTGGGCACCTGGACTGCTGGACGCTTCACCCCGGCCCGTCCCGGCCGCCACCGCCTCTCGGCGCAGTTCGTCATCTACAAGCAGTCCAACCAAGGACAACTGGTGGATGTATTCCTGCAACTGGAGGTGATCCGATCCGGTGTCATCACCACCGTCGGCATCTGCGATGCCCTGTACCACCTGGTGCAAGGCGGTGAACTGGCCCTGCCGCTCCAGGTCGAGGCCACGCCGATCCTGCAGCCCGGCGACCAGGTGCAGGCAAGGTTCGGGCTGATCGAGGGCCACCTGATCAACATCGTCACCGTCGATCCGACGCGCACGTTCTTCGACATCACGGCCTACTGGAGTTGAAGCCATGCGTGAGTTTGAGCAACCGGAACTGGCCACGGCACTGCGGGAGCTGGCCATCGAGCGTGACGCCTCCTTCGCCAAGCGCCGCCAGACCTATGTGGACTACGACGCCGAAGGGCGCATTGAGCGGATTACCTGGCCCAAGGAACTGGGGCCGCAGCCTTCGTCGTCGGCTGTGCAGGCGAAGGTGCAGATGGTTCGCCAGAGGCTCGCGGATGTAAGCAAACAGCCATGATCGGCTTTGACATCAAGCGGATGTTCTTCGACCGCCAGGCGGTGATCTCGAAGGTGGATGCCGCCACGCGGCGGGTGCTCAGCAAGTTCGGCGCGTTCGTGCGCCGCTCGGCCAAGAGCAGCATCCGCAAGCGCAAGAAGCCAGCGCCGCCGGGCCAGCCGCCCAGTTCGCACACGGGGTTGCTCAAGAAGTTCATCTTCTTCGGCTACGACGCGGACCGCCGCAGCGTGGTGATCGGCCCGACGCGACTGAACCAGAAGGGAAGAGGCGAAGCGCCGCCGCTCTTGGAGTACGGCGGCAAGGCCACGCTGGTCAGACGTGGCAAGAAGAAATATGTGACGTACCAGGCCCGGCCCTACATGGGACCGGCCTTCGAGAAAGAAAAACCCCAACTGCCCGCCATGTGGCGAGGCAGCATCACGTAGCACGGAGGCGAAACACAATGGCACAAGAGTTCCTGTTGGGCATGAACGCCAAGATTTACCAGGGGCCGGCGGGATCGGAGCTGTCCTCGCTGACCGAGATGGGCAACGTCAAGGATGTGACACTCACGCTGGAAGCCGGTGAGGCAGATGTGACCACCCGCGCCAACCAGGGCTGGCGGGCGACCGCGCCGACCCTGCGCGAATGCACCGCCGAGTTCGAGATGCTCTGGAAGCCGGGCGATGCCGGCTTCGAGGCGATCAAGAACGCATTTCTGACCGCCGGCACGATCCGCCTGGCGGTGCTCACCGGTGATCGCACCGCATCGGGCACCGAGGGACCGCTGGGCGACTTTTCCATCACCAACTTCAGCCGCAACGAGCCACTCGAGGAAGGTGTGACCGTCTCGGTGACGGCCAAGCTGGCGGTCTTCGATGAATGGGTGGAGGTGGCCTGATGAAGACGTTCACGGATGCAGCGGGTCGGACCTGGACCATCACGCTGAACCTGGGTACGGCCATGAAGGTCAAGGCCAAGCTCGACATTGATCTGCTTCAGCCGGAGGCGGGCGACCCGCCGCTGCTGACGCGCCTGGGCACCGATGAATTGCTTCTGGGCGAGGTGTTCTGCGCTCTGCTCGAGGGGCAGTTCGAGGCCCACAAGGTCACCGCCGACGACGTGCGAGCAGCCTTCGACGGCCAGACGCTTTTGGCGGCACAGAAGGCGTTCTACGAGGAGATGATCGATTTTTTCCGGTCGCGCGGCCGCAACGACCGGGCCAAGGCGGTCGCCAAGCAGATGGCCATGATCGAGGCGGCGGTGACGGCGGCAGAGACGCGGATCGACGCGCTGGACATCGACCAGGCGATCCAGAGCGCCATGACTCGTGGGGCGATGTTTGGCGCATCGCCGGGTCCATCGGCGTCGACCCCCGGCAGCTGACGCTGCGGCAACTGCTGTGGATGGCCGAGGGCCTGGGGCGCGAACGCTGGGCGCACACGTCGTTGATCTGCGCCCTGATCGCCAACGCCAACCGCGACCCCAAGCGGCATCGGCCCTTCAAACCCACGGATTTTGATCCCTACGCGAAGCAGGATCGGCGGCTACGGATGGCCGCCGACAAACAGTCGCTGACAATTCTTCGAGAGGCCCTCGAGGCCCGGAAAGGCACCTGAACATGGACGGTAGCGCAATCCTGAGCGGCATCTGGACGTTCCTCAACTCCGCTCCTGGCCTGGCGCTCATTTGGGCCGGCACGGTGGGCTTGTTTCTCTTTCTGGCCAGCAAGTTCAACCCGCTGCAGGAGAAGTGGAAGCAGTACGAGGGCAGTATCATCACCGGCATCAGGCTGGCCGAGAAGCAGATCCCCGACGACACGCCCAACGCCGGTCTGGCCAAGCTCGATGCGGCTCTGCGGTTTGTCTTGAACGCCTACGCCGAGGCCAATAACGGCAAGCAGCCTTCGGCTGCCCTGATTGAGCAGATCAAGCAGGGCATCCAGATCAAGCACAGCGAGCTGGATCGCTGGGGCGGCCTCTCCAAGCCCAAGGAGGCGGCGTGATGAAGTGGCTGATCGCCGTGCTGACCGCCTTCTTCCAGGCTCTTCTGCCGTGGGTCGCGAAGCAGTCGCGGCCCACGGCCCAAGACGCCGCCCCGGACCAGCAGACCAGGGACAAGCTACGTGCTAAGGTTCGCAAGCACTTTCCTGTAGTCGCCTTCGTGCTGCCGATCCTGCTGATCACCGGGTGCGGCGTGCGCACGGTCTATGTGCCGCACGGCACGCCCGTGCGTCTGCGGGAAACCATTAAGGACGCCAAGGTCTGGGTGAAGGATGCGGATGGTCAGGTCATTGCCGGGGAAATGAACCTACCGGAGGGCTGGTATTGCTTGCCGGTAGATGACGAGGAGTAGCGCACGTGGCAACCGCACAGGGCATTCGAGCCGGTCGCGCCTTTGTCGAGCTGTTCGCTGACGACTCCAGACTCGTGCGCGGTCTGCGCCGCGCGGAAAAGAAGCTCAAGGCTTTTGGCGATTCGATCCGCAACTTCGGATTGAAGATCGCCGGGGCCGTCAGCGCCGTGACCGCGCCGCTGGCAGCCTTGTCCATCAAGGCCGCTTCGGATGCCCAGGAGTCGCTCAGCCGCTTCGAGGCGGTCTTCAAGGACCAGGCCAAAGCGGCGGGTCAGTTCGCCGACGCCCTGGCCCACAGTGTCGGCCGGTCCAAGATCGAGATTCGCGATGCCCTGGCCACGTTCCAATCCTTCTTCGTGGGCCTGGGCTTTAGCGGTGAGGCAGCGCGGGACTTGAGCCAGACCATGCAGTCGTTGGCGTTGGACTTCGCCAGCTTCCACAACTTATCTGACGACGAGGCCATCGGGCGCTTCATCAGCGCGCTGTCCGGCTCGTCGGAAGTACTGGACCGCTTCGGCATCAACATCAAGCAGGCCGCCCTGGAGCAGGAACTTCTGGCCATGGGCGTGCGCAAGAGCTGGACGGAGGTGACCGAGCAGGAAAAGGCCCTGGCGCGGCTGAACATCATCGCCCGCGCCATGGGCGACCAGGGCGCGATCGGCGACGCGGTCAAGACGGCCGGGTCGTTTACCAACCAGATGAAACGCCTGCGCGGCCTATTGCGCGACACCTCCGTGTCCATCGGCCAGGCGCTCTTGCCGGTGGTCACGCCCTTGGTGCAGAAAGCCGCCGAGATGGTGCGCTGGCTGGGGGAGTGGATCAGCCGTAATCAACAATTGGTGGCCACGATGTTCAAGGTCGCCGCGGTCGTGATCGCCGGCGGACTGGCGCTGGCGGCGCTGGGCACGGTCATCAGCGGGCTGGGCAGCGCGCTTGGCGTGCTGGCGACCATCGTCACGAGCGTAGGCACGGTATTCAAGCGGCTGGGGGCGGTGATCGCCTTCGTGGTCTCGCCGATCGGCCTGGTCATCTCGGCCGTGGCCGCATTGGGCGCATACCTCATTCATGCGACGGGTGCCGGCGGCAAAGCCCTTACCTGGCTGGGCGAGAAGTTCAACGTGCTCAAGGACGATGCGCTGTCGGCCTACCAGGGGATCGCCGACGCTCTGGCGGCCGGCGACATCTCGCTGGCGGTGAAGGTCTTGTGGCTGACCCTTAAGATGGAGTGGACCCGGGGCGTGAACGTCCTGGAGAAGGCGTGGCTGAACTTCCGCAACTTCTTCATCAAGATCGGCTATGACGCCTGGCACGGCCTGCTGGCGGTCGCCGAGATCGTGTGGCACGCCCTGGAGGTCGGCTGGATCGAGACGACCGCCTTCTTCTCCAAGCTCTGGACGGATTTTACATCGTTCTTCGCCCGGACTTGGGAGAACATCAAAGCCGGGGCGCAGAAGGCGTGGAACTGGATCAAGTCGCTGTTCGATGACTCCATTGACCTGGAGGCCGAGAACAAGCTTGTCGAGCAAAAGAAGCAGGAAGCCATCGCGCGCATCGAGGATGAGCAGCAGCGCAAGCTCGCCCAGCGTGAAGCCCAGCGCGAAGCGGAACGTCGTCGAGCGGCGGCCATTCACGAAGCGACGCTGGCCGAGATCGGCCGCGAGAACCTCGCCAAGCACCGCGAACTGGATACCGAATATGCCCAGCGCATGGCCGAAAACGAGGCCGACCTGGCCAAGGCCCGGCAGGAGTGGCGCGAAGCCATTGAAGCCGCTCGCAAGAAGCGCGAGGCCAAGGAAGCCGAAGCCGCTCCGGAAGGATTGGAAGGTCCTGATGATTTGATCAACAAAGCCCGCGAGGCGCTGGCCGGCCTAGGCGACCTGATCCACCAGGAGGCCCAGAAGATCGGCGTGCGGGGCACGTTCAACGCCGCGGCTATCCAAGGCTTGGCCGCCGGGGACGCCGCCGATCGCACCGCCAAGGCGACCGAGGAGACGGCCAAGAACACCAAGAAGCTCCTACAGGCTGCGCAAACCGGCGGCTTGACGTTCGCGTGATCAAGGAGGCCACGGATGGCCATCACCTGCACCGAAAACATTGACTCCCGTCAAGTAACTGAGGCCCAATCGGCGGAGTTGCTTTACACGATCACCGGCACGGCCGACGAGGCGGCCGCTATTGCCGCGCTCAAGGCGACCGCACCGACGGTGTTGCACAACATGAAGCGTCAGCCGGTGACGGTCGAGCCGGTCCACATCGACACCACCCATCCCGACAAGTGCCTCTGGACCGGCACGGTCCACTATGCGCCTTTCGAGTACCCCGACCCGCCCCAGACCGGCGACTCATCTTTCGCCTTCGACACCGGCGGCGGCACGCAGCACATCACCCAGTCCCTGCAGACCGTCGGCCGCTACGCCGCCAGTGGCACCGCGCCGGACTTTGGCGGGGCCATCGGCGTCACCCACGACAACGTCGAAGGTGTCGACATCACCGTGCCGGTCTACAACTTTTCCGAGACGCACTACCTGCCTGCCAGCCAGGTGACGAATGCCTACAAGGGCACGCTCTTCCAGCTCACCGGCAAGGTTAATAACGCCCCGTTCCGGGGTCTAGCGGCCGGGGAATGTCTGTTCCTGGGAGCCTCCGGTTCGCGCCGCGGCACCGGCCCCGATGACGATTGGGAGATCACCTTCCGCTTCGCCGGCAGCCCCAACCGCACGGGCATCTCCGTCGGCCCCATCACCGGCATTAGCAAGAAGGGCTGGGAGTACCTCTGGGTGCGCTATGCCGACGCGGAAGACACCGGCTCGAACACGCTGGTCAAACAGCCTGTCGCGGCCTACGTCGAGAAGGTCTATGAGGACGGCAACTTCGCGGCCCTGGGGATCGGCACATGAGCAGCGCCTTGAAAAAAGTTCGCTCTGGCGACCCGCTGGTCATCCCCGCAGCCGCCTACAACGCCTTCATCGATGCGGCGCTGGACTTTCGGCAGCGCACCGCCCACCTGGGACAAGGGGCGCAACCCTCGTTCTCGCAGGCCAGCATCGTGCTGGTGCGCAACGACAGTGGTTCGAATCAGAACCGGATGGCGGTCCTGGGCGTCGAGGTCCCGATCATCGATCCATCCGCCAACGAGGAAGAGTTCCGGAACCGCGTGGCCCTTTCCTGCATCACGCCCGCCACCGATACGCACGAGGGCCGGTTCGTCGTCCTGGCCGAACCCATCGCCAACGGCAAGATCGGCCGCGCCTACGCCGCCGGGGTCTGCCCCGTGAAGATCGACGTACCCGACGAGGAGCACGAGTGGCGCTACGCCGAGATCGCAGATGGCATCACCGGCAACCTGAAAGTGAGCATGCAAGGTTCGGCGGGCATCCTCTGGCGTGCCGGCGGCACCGGCGTGCAGTGGGCGGTAGTGCGTCTGGGCCAGCCGGTGCCGATGCATGTCTTCCCGGTCGAGTTGACACAAGTCGGCGGCGAGCAAGGCGACGAAGAGAATCCGGCGACATGGACTTACGACGTGCTGGACGTGGTGACCGGTGAAACGCTGGCCAGTGGAGTCGATCCGGTCGCATCTCCGCACAAATGGCAGCGGCCAAGCGTCGGCCAGATGATCGCCGCGACCTTCGGTTATGCCCATTACCAGCCCAGTGACGCCGGGGAAATGGAACTGGTGTTGGGCTGGATCAACGAGATGGTCGACCAGGAAGCCTGCCCGGACAGTGGAGGTGGATGATGGCCGGCGCTGGAATGGCCGTAATCCTGGCGGGTGGGAAGCGCGGCCTGCGTCCCGGCGGCAAGGCCGCCGTCTTCAACGTCGATGGCGAGTGCCCAGGGTGCTGCCAGTGCGAGCCTTTCGTGCTCGGATCGTTCACCACCAACCGCTACTACAACCCGTGCTGGGACCTGACGCCGTATCAGGGACCGGACCAGGCCCCGCCCGGTTCGTACTGGCGGCTGATTGAGATCGGCATGTGCTATCCCTACAGCTATCCGTGGTACGGGGCAGGGTGTGTCAACAGTGAAGGTCGGCTGGTGGGTCTGCCGAGCCAGTTCTGCTCGAACTACTACTACGACGGCTACATGGAACTCCAGATCGGCTGCTACGACCCGACGGACAATCGAATCCATTGGCCGGGGACCTGCCAGTCGCTAACCGGGAGGTACTCATGCTGAACGAGCTTCACGAAACCGGTTTGATGACCCACATGCCGTTCCTGACGCCCGATGAGAACGGCAAGCCCGTGCTGCTGTTCTGCCAAGCCGACGCTTCCCGAATCTGGAAGCTGTATGCCCAGTTACCCGATGGCAGCATCCTGCGCCTCTCGACGGGCATGCCCGAGGATGTGTGCGAATGCTCCCCCACGGCATGGCACGACGAGAGTGGCTGGCACGTGAGCTTCATTGCCGGCGGCGGCAAACCCAACCCGCTCCACCGTCTTTACCGCATGGATGGTCCGACCCTGGATCGACTCAGCACGCCCGTAGCGCTGCACGCCACACGGGCGGGGTTCGTCTTCCGCGACCGGGTCGTCCACGCTGACATGGACAACCTGATCCACGTGCGCGACTTGGCCGGCGACTTCGACATCGAATTGCCTGGGGCATTCATCTATCGTGTGGCCTACCGGGCAGACCAGCCGAACATGCTGTTGATCAGCGGCCAGTGGCAGACCGAAGACGACGTCTTCACCCTTGAATACGACCTGACAAGCGGCGAGCAGAGCATGATCGAATGCGATGGCTACCCGGCCTACAAGTGCACCATTCTCGGCGACCAGATGCTCTACGCCCAGCGAATCGGCGAACAATTCGAACATCGTCGCGTCACTGCCGCCAAGTCTATCGCCCGGCACAGTGTCGCAAGCGCCGTCCGCCGACAAGGGGGCCAGGTCCAACCCATCGCAACCCAGCCCCTGGGCAACTGCGGCTGCCGTGGGCGCTCCGCACCGGGCGGCCCAATGGTGACACGGGCCTCCTGCCTCGAATGCGTCGAAAAGCACCTCGGAGCAGCCTACGTCCTGCTGTCTGAAACCCGCGACGGTTATGCCCATCGCCTCCGGGCGATTGGCCACCTCCACGAAGCCGAGGACGAATCGCAGGAATGGCCCGAGCTTCATGCCGCGATCCGTGCGGCTCGCAAAGCCTATCAGACTGACGGCACCATGCCGGATTGGGAATCGCTGGCGGGGACGATGGCCCGCACAACGGCAGTAAAGACGTGATGTGCGGGGAGGCGCAGAACGCGAAAATGGGCGATTCTGACAGTTTCGCCCGTAACCCCTTGTCAGAACTGGGGCAGATCTGGTGTCACATCTCTGCCAACAGACGCATTCATAACCCCCTGATCGTACATCAGGCACTTCCAGAGTCGCCGCTGCTTTCGCCAGTCCGGCTC
>JARKPC010000185.1 GCA_029975435.1 Propionivibrio sp.
AGACGTCGGACGGTCGCACTTTGGGTGACCTAGAGCAGCGAGAACAGCAGGCCATCTAGGCTCTACGAGACTCGCCTCGGGAGGTTCGCTGACTTTTCAAGGTAGGTGGAGAACGAGTTCGTCAGCGCGAAGTTGTGGTTCCCCGTCGTTGGATCAGTCCCGCGGCGGGGAACAGAATAAACATCGCCATGAACGAGATGACGACGGCGGCCACCACCGTGTCCGGATCGCCGATCGAGTTGATGGCCACCACGTTGACGGCCGCGAAGTTGCGCTGTGCCGTGGAGAATGCGTTTTCGAGGCGGAGTTCGCGGCTGGAGAGCAGGTAGCCGATTCCGAAGCAGCCGGCGATATAGAGGATTCCGGCGAGGATGAGGCGTTGGCCGAGCACGCCCGTCAGCGTGTTCCAGGTGGAGACGAGGACCGCCATGAGCATGAGAACAAGCGTGAGCTGGCCGAGCGGACCGGCGATCTTGGCGAGAGGCGCGGCGACGCTCGGCCAGTAGTGATGGACGAGAAGACCCACGACGAGCGGCACCAGCATCGAGAAAATCATTGGTTTGGCCACGGCCCAGGCGTCCACGTGAACACCGGAAATGAGCAGGGGCAGAACGATCGGCATGTAAATGACGGTGGCGGGTAGGAGCAGGAACATCATCGAGCCGGCGTAGGCGACTTTCCCGCCGGCGAGCGCCACGAGTTGCGTGAGGATGGGCGCTCCGGCCGCGGTGCCGACGACGAGCAGTCCGGCCATGTGCTCATCGGAGAGTTGCAAGATGGTCCCGAGAGCCCATGCGAAGGCCGGGGCGGCCACGAAGTTAGCGAGCAGGACGAGCGCCACGGACTTGACGTCGCGCAGCGGGCCGAGCACCTCGCGAAATGAGTACCGCAAGCCAACATTGAGCATGCTGGCAACGCAAAATACGATCGTGAGGACACCAAGAGACTGACCTGCAAATTCTGCCATGGGGACATTTTACGCTTGAGCTGATCGGGCGGGCAATTGCCGAATCATCCACGGGACGCTTCAGATTGTCGGAGTATTG
>JARKPC010000189.1 GCA_029975435.1 Propionivibrio sp.
GGACGACCAGATCCGCACCGTCGCACCCTCCATCTTCGCGGACACCCCGCACGAAAGCCGATCCGAACGGTACAGCTACATCCCCACGGCCGCTGTACTGACCGAACTACGCAAAGAAGGCTTCCAGCCGTTCATGGTGTGTCAGACCCGTGTGCGCCAAGAGGACCGTCGCGACTACACCAAGCACATGCTGCGCCTTCGCCACGCAAGCCAGATCAACGGCGCCGAGGCCAACGAGATCATCCTGCTCAACTCGCACGATGGCACCAGCAGCTACCAGATGCTGGCGGGCATGTTCCGCTTTGTCTGCCAGAACGGCCTGGTGTGCGGCGACACGTTGGCCGACGTCCGTGTGCCTCACAAGGGCAACGTCACCGATCACGTGATCGAGGGTGCCTATGAGGTACTGCATGGATTCGAGCAGGTGCAAGACTCGCGCGACACCATGCGTGCCATTACGCTCGACGACGGCGAGGCCGAAGTCTTCGCTAGGTCGGCACTGGTCCTCAAGTACGACGAACCTGGCAAGCCCCTGCCGATCACGGAAAGCCAGATCCTGCGTCCGCGTCGCTTCGACGACAACCACAAGGACTTGTGGTCCATGTTCAACCGGGTCCAGGAGAACCTCGTCAAAGGCGGTCTGAGTGGCCGCAGCGCCAACGGGCGACAGCAGCGCACCCGTCCCGTCCAAGGCATCGACCAGAACGTCCGGCTCAACCGGGCGCTCTGGCTGCTCGCGGACGGCTTGTGCAAGCTGAAAGCCTGACCCCCAAGCGGATCGTGCCCATTACGGCATGCTCCGCTCTTTTTTTGCCTATCATGGGGGTGGGTTTGCGGTCTCAAAACGATCCGGTCGGTCACCACTCCGAGCGCTCAACGTTAGGCAACGGGATAGAGCCGACGCTGGGGGACCATTGCCGATCTCGGCTCATCGGCCACCTTAGACCCCTGTCAAACTCGGGCGGAAATACGCCGGTTACCTGCCGCCCGGCTGTTGATGGCGGTCAACGGCCGACCCTGCATCGAAAACCTTGCTCTTTACCGCACAAACCTATCCACTGCTGCGTCGCGTTTCCCAGCAGAGTCTCCCGTCTCACTGCCCACAGCGGATAGATCCTCCAGGATCGGGCAATCGGGCCGTTCGTCGCCATGGCAGCAACTCGCCAGCTTGGTCAGCGTCACGACCATGCTTTCCAGCTTGTCGAGCTTCTGCCGAAGCGCCGCGACATGGTTTATGGCCATCTTCTTCACGTCGGCGCTCTTGCGCGACCGATCCTGCCAGAGGGCCAGGAGTTCGGCGATTTGCTCGACCGTGAAGCCGAGGTCGCGGGAGCGACGAATGAAACGCAGGGTGTGGATTTCGATATCGCCAAAGTGGCGGTAGCCTGCATCCGACCGGGCCGCCGGGTGAATCAGCCCGATGGACTCGTAGTAGCGGATCATCTTGGCTGAGACGCCCGATGTCTTGGCGGCCTGTCCGATGTTCATTTCGATCTCCTTGCAGAAGCGGGCTTTGCTGTCGCATCGCCCCTTGGCTTTGGATTATTCCGCAAAAGCCCGTTGCGTGTTGAGAATGGACTGCTTGCCGCGGCGATCACGCGGGCTCACCGCCCGTCCGACGGGAGAAGGCGGGCGGAACCGCCGGAGACGCAGGGCGTTACAGAGGACAAATACACTCGATAGTGCCATGGCCCCGGCCGCAAGCATGGGCGAAAGCAATGTTCCGTTGATCGGGTAGAGGATCCCCGCTGCGACTGGAATCAATGCGACGTTGTAGGCAAAGGCCCAGAACAGGTTCTCGCTGATGTTGCGGAGCGTGGCTCTGGACAACGCGGTGGCAGTCGAGACGCCCATGAGGTCACCTGACATCAAAATCACGTCGGCAGCCTCGATGGCGATATCGGTCCCCGTCCCGATGGCCAATCCGATATCCGCCTCGGCCAGCGCCGGAGCGTCGTTGATGCCATCCCCGACGAAGGCGACCGTGCCATGTTCGTTTCTGAGACGCTTCAGCGCGTCTACCTTTCCTGCCGGCAACACCTCGGCGATCACTTCATCGATGCCGAGTTGGCGTGCGATTGCCTCTGCCGTACGCCGGTTGTCTCCCGTAATCATGGCCACCTTGAGTCCCATGGCGTGCATCGCTTGAATCGCCGCCGGGGTGGTCTCCTTGATCGGGTCGGACACGGCGATGATCGCGGCCAGCTTTCCGCCCATCGCGGCATAGAGCGGCGTCTTCCCTTCGTCACCAAGGCGCTTGGCCGGGGCCGCGAAGACGGATACGTCCAACCCGAGCGTTTCCATGAACCGATCGGCGCCAATCTCGACACGAACTCCGTCAACGACCGCCCGAACACCGTGTCCGGTGAGTGACTCAAAACCTTCGAGGTGACCCGGTACGCGCCCTTCGGCGACGGCCGCGGCCACGATGGCCCGGGCGATCGGATGCTCCGACCGGGCTTCAACGGCGGCCACGCTGGCCAAAACGGCGTGCCGCTCGAATCCGTCACCAACGATCAGATCGCTCAATTCCGGCTTGCCGGTGGTCAGCGTACCGGTCTTGTCCAGCGCGACCACCTTGGCATCGCGCAGCCGTTGCAGCGCTTCACCTTTCCGGAACAGGATTCCCATTTCTGCCGCGCGACCGGTACCGACCATGATCGAAGTCGGCGTCGCCAAGCCCATCGCGCACGGGCAGGCAATGATCAGCACCGCGACCGCATTGACCAGGGCGAATGACAGCGCGGGCGATGGGCCGAACACCAGCCAGACAAGAAACGTCAGCACCGCCGCCGCCATCACCGCCGGCACGAACCACAGTGTGATCCGGTCGACGAAGGCCTGGATCGGCAGTTTTGCCCCTTGCGCCTGTTCGACCATGCGGATGATCTGGGATAGCAGCGTATCGCGACCGATTTTCGTGGCCCGAAAGGTGATTGCGCCGTTCTGGTTAACCGTCCCGCCGACCAGCTGCGAACCGATACGCTTTTCTACCGGCATGGCTTCGCCACTGATCATCGACTCGTCGACGAAGCTTGTTCCCTCAACGACCTCGCCATCGACCGGGAGGCGTTCGCCTGGACGTACGTCGATCAGATCGCCGACGCGCACCGAGTCGACAGGTACTTCAAGCGTTTGACCGTCACGAACCACCCGCGCGGTCTTGGGTTGCAGGCCGACCAGGCGTTTGATCGCTTCCGACGTGCGGCCTTTAGCCTGAGCTTCAAGAAACCGACCGAGCAGGATCAAGGTGACGATTACCGCAGCCGCCTCGTAGTAAACGTTCACGGTGCCCGTTGGCAGCAAACCGGGTACGAAAGTGGCGACCACCGAGTAGGCGAAGGCCGCCCCCGTCCCGACCGCGACCATGGAGTTCATGTCGGGAGAACCGCGCAATAATCCCGGGACGCCCTTCTTGAAGAAGCGCCAGCCGGGACCCGCCAGAACAAGGGCCGTCAGAACGAATTGCAGAACCCAACCAACCTGCTGGCCGATCGTCCGCAGCAGCCATTCGTGCATTCCCGGTACGAAATGCGTACCCATTTCGAGGACAACGACCGGCAACGTCAGGAGGGCGGCAAATCCAAGCGCCCGCTTGAGCTGGTTTCTCTCGGCGGCTTGCTGTGCGGCCTCATCGTCAGCTGACGCGAGCGCATCGTCCAGGATGATCATCGCCTCGTAGCCGGCACGTTCAACGGCAAGAAGCAGGTCAGCGTCGGAAATGCCGGGCACCGCCATGACTTGCGCCCGTCCGGTGGCCAAATTGACACTGGCGCTGATAACGCCCGGCACGGCCGCCAGCGCGCGTTCGACACGACCGACACATGAGGCGCAGGTCATGCCCTTGATCCCGAGATCCCGCGTCTCGGTGGCGACTTCGTAGCCAGCCTTGCTGACCGCGGCAATCACAGCGGGCAGGTCGAGATCACCGACATAGGCCATGTCGGCCCGTGCTGTCGCCAGATTGACACTGGCGGTACGGATGCTCGGAAGCGCTTTTAGCGCGCGCTCAACCCGGCCGACGCAGGACGCGCAGCTCATGCCGCTGATAGTCAGGCTCAGACGGGTCGCGTCAGCTTGACTGTGAGTATTTTCCAGGGAAGTCATGTTGGGCTCCTTATCGAGTGTTTGCGACAGACAAACATCTATCTGATGGACACTCTAAAGATTCCAACGATGGGAAGGTCAAGGCCTATTTTGAGCTATTCATCCCGCAGCAGTCTGGCTTCCCATGACGCGAGCTTTCGTTCCTCCGGTAATTGACCTACGGTCAGAGCGCTATTTGAACGATAGACGAACCTGTTCCTCCGTCTTTCCCGGCAGGGTGAATTTGACGATCGCTTTGCTTCCCGCGGCCGTCTTGAATTTGCCGCTACCCATCAAAACGTTGCCATCGCTGGGCATCAAGCTGGAGGTCGTTTTTTCTGTGCCGGTCATCAAGGTCAGTTCGCCTAAGCTGCCCTTGGCGGCTACAGGTTTCCCCGCGTGGTCGCTCAGATAGACCATGGCCATGTCGGCGGATACCACCAGCTCGATCCGGTGGCCGGACTTGGCTTCGGCTATCACGCCGCCTTGCTGCGGCTTCATATCGCCGTCAGCGAGAACCCAGCCCGAGCACAAGGCAAATGACGCAGCGATGAGCAGTTTTTTCATGGTGTTTCCTTTTCAAGTGATACGCCGTGCGTTCGCGCGGGCGTGGGTAAAAATCAGTAGGTTTCGGTACTGCGATCCTGCAACAGGGCTTGCAGCGGTTTCTCTCCGAACAGCCAGAACATCAACGGCGTCAGCAAGGTATCGAGCAGGGTTGAACTGACCAACCCGCCGAAGATCACGACCGCCACCGGATGAAGAATCTCCTTGCCGGGCGCATCGGCCGCGAACAGCAAGGGAACGAGCGCCAAGGCCGCAGTCAATGCGGTCATGAGGACTGGCGTCAGACGCTCCAGTGACCCGCGAACAATCATGCGCTGACTGAAGGTCTCGCCCTCGAACTTGCACAGGTTGATGTAGTGACTGACTTTCAGGATGCCATTCCGGGTCGCGATGCCGGTAAGGGTGATGAAACCGACCAGGGACGCCACCGAGAGAGAAATCCCCGCCAGCCACATGGCGATGACGCTGCCGATCAGGGCCATCGGGATATTGCCCATGATCATCGCCGCCAGCTTTGCCGACTTGTAGCGGCTGTACAGCACCATGAAGATCAGGGCGAGCGAAATCAGCGAGAGGCTACCGATCAGGCGTGTCGCCTGCTCCTGCGCCTCGAATTGCCCTTCGAGGCTGATGAAGTAGCCTTCGGGCAGATGGCTGGCCGCCACGGTCTCGCGGATCTGTCCAACGATCTTGGCCATGTCCGAACCGTCGGTATTGGCGGAGATCACAATACGCCGCCGCCCGTTTTCGCGACCGATCTGGTTCGGCCCATCCGACTCTTCGATGCTGGCGATCTGCGACAGCGGAATCCGGCCATGCGGGGTCGTGATCAGGATGTTGGCCAGTCCTTGGGTATCACGCGCACTGTCTGGCAGACGAATAACCAAGTTGAAGCGTTTGTTGCCATCGACGATCTGCGCCACCGTATCGCCCTCGGTCAGCGTTTCCAGCATCTTGAGCAAACCGCCGGGCGACACGCCGTATTGGGCGGCCTTGCTGTAGTCAAGCCGGACCTTGATCTGCGGAATCAAGACCTGCTTTTCGATCTGCAGGTCGGTGAGTCCGGGAATCTTTGCCAGTTGTCCGCGCAGGCCGGCCGCCTGGCCGCGCAGGGTGTCGAGGTCATCGCCGTAGATCTTCAATGCGATCTGGGCGCGCACGCCGGACAGCAGGTGATCGAGGCGATGCGAGATCGGTTGACCGACGGTCGTCGTGGCCGGTAGCGAGGCGAGACTGGCCCGGATGTCGGCCATGACGGCTTCACGGCCGCGTTCGGAGGGTTTCAGATCGACGTCGATCTCGCTCGAATGCACACCTTCGGCGTGTTCGTCGAGCTCGGCGCGCCCGGTGCGCCGCCCTACGCTTTTCACTTCCGGCACGCGCGCAATCAGCGATTCCGCCAACCTGCCCACGCGATTCGATTCTTCGAGCGAGGTGCCCGGGTTCAACATCATGCTGATGGTCAGCGTTCCCTCGTTGAAAGCGGGCAGGAATGCCCTGGGGAAGAAGGGTACGGTTACCAGCGACAGCAAGAGCAAGACCACCGCCGCGCCCAGAACGAGTCTGGCTCGCCCGAACGACGCCTCGAGGATTCGCTTGTCCCAGTGTTTCAGCCAGAGAACAAGTCGCGAATCGCCATGCTCGATCTGCTTCATCCTGGGCAACAGGAAGTAACACAGGACCGGCGTGACCGTCAGTGCCACCACCAGACTCGAGAGGATCGACGTGATATAGGCCATCCCGAGTGGCGCGAACAAGCGGCCTTCAATTCCCGGTAAGGCAAACAAGGGGACAAAAACGAGAACCACGACCAGCGTCGCGACGACGACGCCCGAACGCACCTCGTTGCAGGCGGCGGCAATGACCTTGACGGTGCCCGTCACACCCTTCGGCTTGTGCTGTTTCAGGCGTCGCAGCACGTTCTCGACGTCGACCAGCGCGTCATCGACCAACTCGCCGATGGCGATCGCCAGGCCGCCCAGCGTCATGACGTTAATCGACAAGCCCATCGCCTGAAAGACCAGCGCTGTGATCGCCAAAGAAAGCGGGATCGCCGTCAGCGATATCACCGTCGTCCGTACGTTCATCAGGAACAGGAACAAGATGATCGCCACCATGATGGCGCCGTCACGTAGGGCTTCTTGCACGTTCCCGATCGACGCCTCAATGAAATCCGCTTGCCGGAACGACACTTCCGGCTTGGAAATGCCGGGCGGCAACGATTTGGACAGGCTGGCCAAGACTTCGTCGATCTTGCCCGTCAGCTTGACCGAATCGGCGCCGGGCTGTTTCTGGACGCTGACGATCACTGCCGGTTTGCTTTCAAACCCCGCATCACCGCGCTTGAACGACGCTGCGAATTTGACTTCGGCCAATTGCTTGAGCAGGATCGGCTGGCCCTTGGCATCGCGCACCGCGATGTTCTGCAGGTCTTCCAGGCGGGTCGTCCGCCCCAGGTTGCGAATCAGGTATTCCCGGGCATTCTGTTCGAGGAAACCGCCACTGGTGTTGCTGGAAAACGCGCGCAACGCCGTCTCCAGGTCGTCGAATCCGACCCCGAGCTGGCCCATCATTGCCGTGTTGGGCTCAATCCGGAATTGACGGACCTCGCCGCCGATCGGGATGACCTGTGCTACCCCCGGGATCGACAACAGGCGGGGGCGCAGGATGAAATCCGCGTACTCACGCACCGCCATCGGACTCACCTTGGCCGGATCGGCCGGCAAGGCGATCAGCATGATTTCACCCATTACCGACGAGATCGGACCCATGTTCGGGCTCACTCCGGCGGGAAGCTGCTCCTTTACTTCGGCCAGTCGTTCGGCGACCAACTGTCGATTTCGGTAGATATCAGATCCCCAGGCGAACTCGGCATAGATGATCGATAGGCCGATACCCGAGACCGAACGCACTCGCGTTACCCCCGGCATTCCGTTGAGCGCCGTTTCAATGGGGAAGGAAACCAGTTGCTCGACTTCCTCCGGCGCCATGCCGCCCGCTTCGGCCATGACCGTCAC
This sequence comes from Propionivibrio sp., assembly GCA_029975435.1. Lineage (GTDB taxonomy): Bacteria > Pseudomonadota > Gammaproteobacteria > Burkholderiales > Rhodocyclaceae > Propionivibrio. The sequence goes on from JARKPC010000189.1 coordinate 7,671, forward strand.
GGTGGGCTTGTTCAGATCAGGGAAGACATCCACCGGCATGTTGGATGCGGTGATTGCGCCATAGACCATCAGGATCAGCGCGAAGACCAGAGCGAACAGTCGGTTTCTCAGACTGCTGTTGACGATCCAGCTAAACATGGTTGCTTCCTTAGCGGATCTGGTTGATCAGCGTGGCGCTACCGGTGACAATGCGCTGCCCCGGCTTCAGCCCTTGGGCGACCACTGTTGCACCGTCGATCGGAGCGATTTGCACCGCAATCGGTCGAAACACCTCCGCCTGTTCATGTGCCCAGACGATGTTTTCATTCGCGCTGTTCTTGACGACAGCGGATGCGGGCAATGGGGTTCCCTTCAACGTTTCCTGACGACTCACGATCAACTTGACCGATTGCCCGAGGACGAGCGGCATCTCGGTTCCGGTGAACCGGAAAAACAGCGGGATTGCACCATCGCGCAGCGACGCGGCGCCGCCCAGATAAACCAGCTCGGTGGCCGACCCGGCCAGCATCGCTCCGCGAATGCCTCTAATTGAGTTCGGGTCGTAGGCGAGCGCCTCGATCAGCATGTGCCGCGGATCGATGATCTCGAACAGGACTTCCTTGGCTTCAACCACCTGGCCGTTGATGGCGCTGCTGGAGGCGATGATCCCGCTGGTGGGCGCCCGCAGGGCTTCCGGTCCATTGCCGGTGGCCAGCGCCCGGCTTCGCGCGCGCAAGGCGGCCACCTCGGTTTCCGCCGCATCGACTTCTTTTTGCGGGACCGTTCCAGAAAGATCCTTGAGCCGTGCCCATTGCTTTTCTGCCAGGACGAGTTTTGCTTTGATGTCGCCCTGCTCCGCCTGCGAGTTGGTGCGCTCCATGCTGTCCAGGGCCGGTTCTACATAGACCAGAATATCGCCCTTCTTGACCGGGGAACCGACGACGGGCAAACCCTTCGCCGTTGCCGCTATTCGCCCTGCCTGCATCGACTGCACGCGGCCGCCGGTGCTGGGATCCATGACGACGTGCCCGTTCAACTCCTCGGTGCGGGGAACAGATTTCTCTTCGGCCAGGACGGTCCGGATTTCAAGCCGGCGCTGCGTTTCCTTCGGGACGAAAACGCGGCCATCGGGAAGACGTTGCGGTTTGTCGGCCGACGGAGCCAGCGCAGCTTGCGCCGCACCGTGATCTTCGTCGCCGTGCGCCCACGCGTGGCCGATAGTCACGGCTGCCAGGCAACCGATCAGGATTTTTGTTCTCATAGCCTTGAGTCCTATCTTCACTGAGCCGACTTCCGACGTCTCATCAACATGCCTGCACCGATGACCAGCGCCGCCAGTGCACCGCCAATCCACCACCACAAGGACAAGGACAGGGATGGTGATGGCTGACTTGCCGCCGCTGTGGGGGATGCAAGCGGCTTGACGACGAGCGTTGTTTCGAGCAGATCCGCATCGTTCCCGGCGGTCACGGCAAGGAGCAGCGGGTAGCTTCCCGGCGTCGCAAATTGCGGGGCGGCCACGTGATAGGTTCCACTTTCCATTGCACCGGCAACTGCCTTCCACGTCCCGCTTTCGATTTCGATCCGGGCGTCCTTGACCGGCTCATTCGAGGCGGAATGGTCGAGATAGATCACCAGCTGTCCATTGGATGGGGTGGCCAGCACCTCGAACAGTTCGGTCTGCGCTTCGGCTCGCGGCGCGGCCTCGGTGAGAACGGCCGATGTCGAACCGGCGCCGTGGTCTTCGTTCCCGTGGGCGAAGCTCAACGCCGGGAGAAGAAACAAAAGGGAAACAAGAAACCTGCGGATCATGGCAAGACTCCCATTGCCTGGTTATAGCGAGAAACGGCGCGTTCGGCTTCAAGCCTAGCGCGCGAGAAAGACAGGCGCGCGCTGGCGAGATCGGACTCGGCCTTGAGCCGGGCCGGCAAATCAAGTTGGCCTGCCCGGAAGGCCTTTTCAACCCAGGCGTCGCTTTGTTCGGCGAGCCGCAATCGTTCCTCATGGAGAACGATCGCCTGTTCGCTCTGATCAAGTTCAAGGCGGCTGGCGGCCACGCCGGCCTCGAGTTTGCGCCGCGTCTGTTCGGCCAGAAGTTGTGTCTCAACCCATTCGGCGTTGGCGGCAGCAATCCTCGGCCGGTTTCGTGCATCGGAACCGAAAGGTATCTTCAGCGTAACCTTGGCGAGGTTCTGATACGCCTCGGTAAAGCTGCCGCGCTCACGGGTGACGGTCAGGCCAATTTCCGGCGCATCGCGCGTATCGCCGCTGGCTTGCAGCAGTTTCGCCTGCGCACTGGCGGCCGCCGCCGTGAGGTTTGCCAGTGCCGGATGGCGGCCAATGCTGTCGGCGTCGCTTGCGATGGGAGTTTCAGCTTGGTCCGGTAGCGGGGCGCCTTTTGATAGCGCCTGGAATTGATGCGTGGTACGAGCAACGGCCGCTTGTGCGCGCGATACATCGGACTTGGCGACCATCCTGCTGGAACGGATCTGATTCAGATCGAGGGGCGCGAGGTCGCCGCTCTTGACGCGTCGAGCGACATCGGCCTCCAGTTGCATCGCTTCGTCCAGCCGGCGTTCCGCTTCGTTCTGCTCCGCTTCGGCCAGACGGACTTCCCACCACGCCTCGCGAAGTTCTCCGGCCAACTGCCAGCGCTCATGTGCGAAGCGCTGGATGCCCGCTTCGCGTTCGCTTCGCGCGACCGCCTGGGCGCGGTCGCGCTGCCCCGGGAGCCAGATGGGCTGGCTGATCTCCGCTTCCCATTCGCGGAGGCCGTCGTTTGCATCGATCTGATCACTCCGGCCCGAAACGCTGAGCGTCGGTGGTTCGGGAGTCCAGGACTGGCTGGCGGACAACTGGGCCTCGTAGTGTTCGGCGCGCGCAGCTTGCGCCTGACTTGACCAGGCCTGTTCGAAGACTTCCTTGAGCGTAGCGGCCGATAGCGGGGCCGAGAAGCTCAACGCGACGAGTATCATGCCTATGGCGCGGTGATCAAAAATCTTGAAATGCATGCATACCTCAACGTGGGCATGGGGGTGGCCAACATGGCGCAGAGGCGCAAATAGGCTGCGATAGATCAGGTTCCAATATCAGGGTTCAACTTATCGGCTTGTCTGTCCGTACTGGATAGCTTCGCGGGTACGGGAACGGGCCGAGCAGATCACAGCCGTGGTCATGAACAACAACGCGAGAATCAACATGTGTACCTCCTAAAAACAATCGAAACACCCAGTGCCGAAGCCACATCATGACGGGACTCAACTAACAGGAGGCTGACCCGCAGATTACATTTACGTAATCTCCATCCTAAGGGGGATTCAGCGCGCGGCGGCCTCGATCAATCTCCGGCCACCGTTGAAGCGCTTGCGCCAGTAGGTGATGTCCATGTTTTCCACGCGCACCACGCCGCCGGTGGCTGGCGAATGGAGGAAACGGTTATTCCCGAGATAGATTCCAACATGCGAGAAAGCGCGATTCATCGTGTTGAAGAAGACCAGATCGCCGGCAACCAGTTCTTCCTTACCGACCTTATCGCCGACCTTGGCGATTTCAGCGGATGTTCTCGGCAAATCCAGCCCGAGTGAAACGCCGAAGACTTTCTTGACGAGTCCGCTACAGTCGAATCCTCCTGATTCGGGACCATTCCCACCGCGACGGTAGCGGATCCCCAGGAATCCAAGACCGGTTTCGAGCGTCGCCGCAATGCCGGCTGATGTCGAGACCATCGCCGATTGCGCTTTCTCGGCCAGCTGCTGTAGCCGATGATCTTTGCCGCTATTGGTGATTGAATCGGTTGATGCCGTCGGCTCTGACGCATAGCCGACCTTCGTGACGGAAAACAAGAGCACCAGGGAGAGCGATACGACTCGGAGAACGTTCATAGGTGACCATCAACAGGCTTGGAGCGATTTCTGGGCGGTTGGCGAAGTCAGACGACAGGTCGAGCAACCGAAATGGACCGCCGGGAGACTACCGGAGACTTCCTAACAGAACGCTGTCCCACGGATTACATTTTTGTCATCTTCGCGGAAGCAACCCGAGATGGGGGCAGAATACCGTTCAATCAATTTCGGCTTTAAGGGAGCAGCGATGAAAATTCTTGTCGTGGAAGATGAACTGAAGACAGGAAACTACCTGAAACAGGGCTTGATGGAAGCCGGCTTTGTTGTCGATCTGGTCCGGAATGGCGAAGACGGACTCCACAGCGCGCTGACCGAGGCCTACGATCTGGTGATTCTTGATGTAATGCTCCCGGGGATGGATGGCTGGGCCGTGCTTCAAGGCATCCGAAAGTCCGGGAAAGACCTGCCGGTCCTCTTCTTGACGGCACGCGATCAAGTTGACGATCGGGTTCGTGGGCTTGAACTCGGTGCAGACGACTACCTGGTCAAGCCCTTTGCGTTTGCCGAACTGCTGGCGAGAGTGCGCACCTTGCTGCGCCGCGGCAGCAAGGGTAAGGAGTCGGAGTATTTACGGGCCGCCGATCTCGATCTCGACTTGATGCGGCGACGGGTGACGCGCGCCGGCAAGCGCATCGATCTGACCGCCAAGGAGTTTGCGCTTCTTGAACTCCTGCTACGTCGCCAAGGCGAGGTTCTACCGCGCTCATTGATCGCGTCGCAGGTTTGGGACATGAACTTCGACAGCGATACCAACGTGATCGAGGTCGCCGTGAAGCGATTGCGCGCCAAGGTGGATGACGATTTTGAGCTAAAGCTGATCCGCACGGTTCGCGGCATGGGCTATGTCCTCGAGGTGCCGGAATGATCCTCGGCGGTCGAAAGTCCATTACCTTCCGGCTGACCCTGCTCTTTGCTTCGGCCTCGACCGCCGTATTGCTGTTGCTCGGCTATCTCATCGGCGGTTCGGTCGATCGGCATTTCGAAGCGCAGGACATGGAAGTGCTCGCAGGGAAACTGCAGCTGACGCAGCATGCAGTCGAGAAGGTTGGCTCTCAATCAGACCTGGACGCACTGCCGCAACAACTCGATGACTCGCTCATCGGGCATGTCGGTTTGGCGGTTGTCGTTGTCGCACCCAACGGACAAATTCTGTATGCGACGCGCGGCGCCAAGTTCCCGCAGGTGCTGCTGGACAAGAGCCAACAATTCGACCCGAAGCGCCCGATCGCTTGGGAAACAACGGAAAAACAACCGTTTCGCGGCATTTCTACCCGGGTTACGACGGGAATGGCCGGCGTACCACCGGCCATTGTCGCGGTCGCTATCGACATTTCTCAACACGAGCATTTCAACCAGGCATTTCGCGAGACCTTGTGGTCGTTCGTGGTTCTCGCCGCCCTGGCGACTGGCATTCTCGGCTGGGTCGCGGCGCGTCGCGGACTCGCGCCGTTGCAGGCGATCAAGCGCAAAGCGGCCGACATCACCGCACATCGCCTGCACACCCGCATCCCCGTCGATTCGGTGCCGGTCGAGTTGGTTGATCTGGTCGAAACGCTGAATAACATGCTCACTCGACTCGAAACCTCGTTCAGTCAATTGTCAGATTTCTCGTCGGATATTGCCCATGAACTGCGCACCCCGGTCAGCAACCTGCTGACGCAGACCCAGGTCACGCTTGCAAAAGCGCGGAGTCCGGACGAGTATCGTGACGTCCTGGCATCCAACATCGAAGAATTCGAACGCCTGTCGCGCATGATCTCGGACATGTTGTTTCTGGCGAAATCCGACAATCAGCTCCTGATTCCGCATCCGGAACAACTGGACTTGATCGATGAAGTCAAAGGCGTCTTTGAGTTCTATGAGGCGCTGGCCGAAGAAAAATCGATCGCCTTGTCCTGCACTGGTACGGGGGTCGTTTCCGGCGACCGGTTGATGTTGCGTCGAGCGATCAGCAATCTGCTTTCCAATGCCTTGCGCTACACGCCGGCCGGGGAACGCATCGAAGTCCGTGTCGATAACTCAACGGATTCGTTGGTCAAGCTGTCGGTGACAAACCCCGGGAAAGCCATACCGGCGGAACACTTGCCGCGCCTGTTCGACCGCTTCTACCGTGTCGACGGCTCCCGCCAGCGCTTCACGGAGGGCGTGGGACTCGGTTTGGCGATCACCCGCTCAATCATGCGGGCACACGGGGGGGAGGCTTCCGTCCGTTCCGACCCTGGGCGCACCGTGTTTGAACTGACCATGCCCTGCCAGCCTTTGGAAACTCCGATTCAGGTTCATTGATCGTGACCGCGCAGTTCGTTGCATGTTGCCCGTCAGTACAGCGGGAAACCGCAGAAAAACGGAACGCCACTTTCGTGAGTGGATCGCTCCGAAGATTACACAAATGTAATTTTTCAGTCAGCTTAATGTTGGAATGACCTTAGTAGACTCAGGCCATTCCATCAACCAGAGGAAATCGTCATGCACCTTCACCTTCGCTCACTTGCTCTCATCGCCCTGTTGGGGTCCGCTCCCGTTTGGGCACAAACCGCCACAACTGTCGAAATCTACAAGAGCCCGACCTGCGACTGCTGCGGAAAATGGATAGCGCACATGCAGAAGAACGGTTTCAAGGTCCAGACTCACGAAGTCGATGACATCCCGGCCTCGCGCAAAAAACTGGGCATGCCCGACAAGCTGGGTTCCTGCCACACGTCCAAGATCGGCAATTACGTCGTTGAAGGGCACGTTCCGGCGCAAGACATCAAGCGGCTGCTCAAGGAAAAACCCAAGGCCCTCGGCTTGGCGATTCCCTCGATGCCGCCAGGGGTGCCAGGCATGGATATTCCCAACTCGCCGCCCTATGAAACCTTGCTCGTGCAAGCCGACGGCTCCACAAGCGTTTTTGCGAAGCATTAATTTCTTTTATTTCTTATCTGGAGAACTCGATGAAAACCATTATTGCCACCACCCTGATTGCCTTGGCTTCCACACTGTCCGCGCCAAGTATGGCCGCCGGCGAAAACGATGGCCATGGTGCCATGAGCGGGATGGGGCACGACAAGATGAAGATGCAGTCGCAAGCGCCGGCCGAAGCCAAGATGGTCGACGGCACGGTCAAGAAAGTGGACAAGGCGGCGGGCAAGGTCACGCTGGCGCATGGACCGCTGACCAACCTGGGGATGAACATGGCGATGACCATGGCCTTCCGGGTCAAGGACGCCGGTTGGCTCGATCAAATGAAGGACGGTGACAAAATTCGCTTTGTGGCCGAGGACCTCAATGGGGCGTTGACAGTCGTCAAGTTTGAGCCGGCCAAATAAGGCCCCCCAAACAAGATAAGTCCCTGGCCGCGAGGCAAGCGGTTCGGGGCAGCCTACATTCCTGCTTGAACGATTTTGGGAGGTACCATGAGAAGAACGATTCCAGCCTGGGCGTTGATCCTGGCGCTGGGCCTTGCTAACCCGGTGTTGTCGCAGGAAACCCCCATTGGGCGGACCGTCGAAAGCCTGCTCGACTACGCCCGCAACAACAATCCGGAATATGCGTCGATGCGCTTCGAAGCCGACGCCGCCGGAGAACGCGTCACACCGGCCGGTGCGTTGCCCGATCCCAGGCTCAAGATCGAGCTGATGGATATCACCAAGATGGGGGATCAAAACGCCACCTTGAATCCCAGCCGGGTCGGCAGCACGCAATATACGGTGACGCAGGAACTGCCCTGGTTCGGTAAGCGCGATTTGAAGCGCGAGATCGCCGAAATGGAAGCCGAAGGGGCACAGGGACGCGCACGGGGTTCGTGGGCCGAAATCGCCGCACAACTCAAGACGGCACATGCTCAGTTGTATCTCCTGAATCAGAACGAGCATCTAACGCGCGAGATTCTCGACCTAATGATCAGGCTCGAGAAGGTTGCGCAAGTGCGGTACGCCGGCGGACTGGCGATGCAGCAGGACGTCATCCGCTCCCAGATCGAACAGACCGGCATGCGCAACGACCTGATCATGCTCGAGAACGATAACAATATGCTGCGGGCGCGCATCAACATGCTGCTGGCGCGACCATCCAGCGCCCCGATTACTAGCCCTGACGCCTTGCGCCCTATCCCGGCGCCAGCGCAACTGGATTACGCCACCTTGGAAGATCGCGTACGCGGCCGTAATCCGCAACTCTTCGCTGATGAAGCCAAAATCAAATCGGCCGAAAAAAGCCGCGAACTGGCCTACAAGGAGCGCTATCCAGATTTCATGGTCGGCGTGACGCCGGTCCAGTTCGGGAGTTCGATCAAGGAATGGCAGCTGATGGTCGAATTCAATATCCCGCTGCAGCAATCCTCGCGCCGCGCCATGGAACGTGAATCGGAATCGATGCTGGCCGCGGCGCGGTCACGCAAGGAAGCAACCGCCAACCAGGTGCTTTCCGGCTT
>JARKPC010000268.1 GCA_029975435.1 Propionivibrio sp.
CCTTTATCGTGCTCGGCTGCCTGATCGCCTGGAAGAACTGGATCGAGGCCCGCGCCGCCGCGCGGGAGCAGCACCGCAGGCCATCGCATCCCACCGCGACTGTCTCATGAATGCCGCCCGGCGCCAGGCCCTGTTCGAGCGCCTGAAGGCAGCCAACCCGGCGCCCGCCACAGAACTGGAATACGCCACCCCTTTCCAGTTGCTGGTTGCCGTCATCCTCTCCGCGCAGGCCACCGACAAGAGCGTCAACATCGCCACGCGCCGGCTGTTCGCCGACGCGCCGACCCCGCAGGCCATGCTCGCCCTCGGCGAAGAAGGGCTGGCCGAGTACATCAACCGCATCGGCCTGTTTCGCACAAAGTCGAAGAACGTCATTGCCACCTGCCGCCAGCTTCTCGAACGGCACGGCGGCAACGTGCCGAACGACCGTGCCGCGCTGGAAGCCCTGCCCGGCGTAGGCCGCAAGACGGCCAACGTGGTGCTCAACACAGCTTTCGGCGAACCGACCATCGCCGTAGACACACATATCTTCCGCGTGGCCAACCGCACCCGCCTGGCCCCGGGGAAAACACCGCTGGCCGTCGAACTCAAGCTGCTCAAGGCGGTTCCCGAGAACTTCCGACAGGATGCGCACCACTGGCTGATCCTGCACGGCCGCTACGTCTGCAAGGCGCGCAAGCCGAAGTGCTGGCGCTGCGTCATCGCCGATCTGTGCGAATTCAGGGACAAATCGGAGACGCCAAGGAGCGAGGCACCTCTGCTTGCGCCTGACTCATCACTCCTCATCGAACAATGACGCTCGCCACCGCCCTCGTCACCGGCAACGACCCCGAGCCGCAAGTCGCCGAAGCCGCCGTCGAGCAGGCGATGGACAAATCCGGTTTGTCGCACGCCGAAGGCGTGTTGTTGTTCCTGACTCCCGAATTCGCCCGGCATACCCAGGCCATCGTCACGGCGGCGGCCCGCCGGACCCAGTGTCTGCAGGTTGCCGGAGGAATCGCTTCCGGCGTATTCACCGAGGCGGGCTGGGCGCTCGACCGCCCGGCCGCGGCAGCGCTGGTTCTCGGCGGCCGCTTTTCGCTCGGCTACGCCGACAATCCCGGCGAACCGATCCTGAGCTACGCCGGCAGCACCATTCCTTCTGCATGGCGAGCCCCCGAACAACGCTTTGGCGGCGCGTTCGGCAGCACCTTCTCCGTACGCCCCGCCGACGCCAACGCCGTCGCCTGGCAACAGGCGCGCCTGGCCGGTGACACCGGTTGCAGCGTGCAGTTGCACGGCGCCCGGATAGACCTCGGCATTTCGCGCGGCTGGCGGCAGCTGGGCGAGCCGCAAACCATCGAGAACTGCCAGGGCCACGACCTCCTGCAATTGGGCAACAAACCTGCGCTGCGAAGCCTCATCGACGTTCTCCCGGACGCTTTCCGGCGCGAACCGGAACGGCATCTGCACCAGATCGTCGCGCTGATCGGCGACGGCAGACTCTCTGCGAAAGAATCCACTCTCACGCCCACCGCCATCATTTCCGCCAATGCCGACGGCACCTTGACCCTCGCCGAACGGATCGAGCCGGGCCGCCACCTCTCCTGGGCCATCCGCCTGCCGGAAACGGCCGAGGCCGACATGCGAGAAACCGTCGAGAAGCTGGCGCAGAGACAGAAGAAGCGCAGCCTCCCTCCTTCCGGTGCGCTCATGTTCTCGTGCATTGGCCGCAGTCCATTTTTTTACGGCGGCGAGGATCGTGACCTCAAGGCATTCACGGAACGTTTTCCCGGCCTGCCGATGATTGGCGGCTATGGAACGGCCCAGATCGCGCCACTCGGAAACCGGGCGGGGTCGGGCAACGGCCAGTTCCAGAACAGCGTCGTCACGGCACTTGTCACCCCTCGGACGGAAGAAGAGCATGTATAACCCGTCCCGCGAACAGGTCCGCCAGTTCTTCTGCGAATCGTGGCGCAAGCACCGCGAACGCCTGATTCTGGAAGGCGCAGAGGCCACCGCCGCGGACCTCATCGCCGAACACCCGGAATACCACGCGCTGCTGGAAAACCCGCAAGCCGCGATCGAGCAGGAATTCTCTCCGGAAGGCGGACAGATGAACCCCTTCCTGCATCTCTCGCTGCATCTGGCCATTGCCGAACAGGTCAGTATCGACCAGCCCCGGGGCATCAAGGCGGCCTATTTTGCCCTGCGCCGGAAGATGGATGTGCACGACGCCGAACACGCGGTCATGGAATGCCTGGGCGAGACGCTTTGGCGTTCGCAACGTGAAGGCAAGCCGATGGACGGCGATGCCTATCTCGACTGTGTGTTGAGAAAGGCCGGTAGTTGACCGGCCAGATGGATCGTTTTCCGCTTCAACAAGATAAGCGCCCGAAGAAAACAGAAAATAGTTGACGCTGAAAGACTCCGCCGTTAGGCTTCTCTCACAGCATGACATCAGACAATTTGACAATCTGACAACGAACGATGCAGCCGATTGCCCGCGTATCCCAGACCGACCTGGTCGTAAAGGAACTCACCAAGTTCTTCCAGACCGAGAACATCAAGGAAGGCGACAAACTGCCGACCGAGATGGTGCTGTGCGAACGGTTGCGCGTCGGGCGCTCGACAGTGCGCGAGGCGGTCAAGGCACTGCAGGTGATGGGCTACGTGCAGATCGAACCTGGACGGGGCGCCTTCCTCAAGCGCAAAAACCTCGAGACCCCCGTCCACGGACTGCTTTCCTGGCTCGGCAGCCGCAAGACCGAAGTCGCCGATATCATCGAAGTGCGCATGCAGCTCGAGCCGCTGGCTGCCCGGCTGGCCGTCGAACGCGCCAGTGACGAGGAAATTGCCGCAATCGACGCCATCCGGGAAGAATTCGAAGCAGTACTCGCCACCGACACATTCGGCACGCCGGCCGGCGAGCGCCTCGGCGCACTGGATGAGAAGTTTCACGCCGCCATTGCCGAGGCCTCGCACAACCCCCTGCTGATTCATCTCAACGCCATTGTCACCGCGGCGTTCAAGGAGTTCCGGGCAACCAGTTTCAAGGTCGAGGCCCACGCAAAAAATGCCGTCTCGCCGCACCGCAAGATCATGGCCGCGCTGCAGAAGCGCGACGGCGGCGCGGCACAACGCAGCATGAAGGATCACATGTTCAAGACGCTGGAAGACATTTCGCTGGGCGCTGGTAAGTAAACAGACCATCCCGCCCTCCGGCGGCGATGGACGTTTTTGATGGTTCCATAACGAGGAGTGTCAAATGAAGAAACTGATTCGTGCCGCCTGTTTTACCGCCCTCGCCTGCCTGGGAAGCTCGCTGGCCCAGGCCCAGGCGTTGACCCTCAAAGCCTACGTTCCGACCAACCCGACGGCCGTGCCGACCAAGGCTCTGACTCTGTTTGCCGAGAACGTCAACAAGGCGGCGGGCGGCAGGTTGAACATCCAGGTATTCCACTCCGGCCAGCTGGGCAACGACCGCGAGGCGATCGAATCGACGCGCATGGGCACCATCGACATCATGTTCGCCGGCACCGGCGGCTATTCGAGCTTCTATCCGAAGGCCAAGATCTTCGACCTGCCCTTCCTGTTCACCAACGCCAAGCAGGCCTTCGAAGTGGTCAACGGCCCGGTTGGCGAGGAGATCTTCTCCGGGCTCAAGTCGTTCAATCTGGTGTATCTCGCCACCGGCGACAATGGCATGCGCCACATCAGCACCTCCAGCAAGCCGATCCACACGGTCGATGACGTCAAGGGCCTGAAGGTCCGCGTTCCCGAGATCGACACCTACGTGGCGCTGTGGAAATCATGGGGCGCGATCGTCACGCCGATGCCGATCACCGAGCTGTACATGGCGCTGAAGACCGGTGTGGTCGACGCGCAGGACAACGCGCCCTACCACACCGTCGCCAGCAAGGTCTACGAGGTGCAGAAGCACTACTCGATGATCAACTACATGTGGATGGGCCTGACCATGGTGGCTAACGACCGTGCCTGGGCGAAGATTCCGGACGACCTGAAGAAGGTGGTCAAGGACGAAGCCCGCAAGATGGCGGCCTGGTCGTTCGACGAGATCGAGCGCGACAACGTCAAGGCGATCGAGACGATGAAAGCCAATGGCACCACGTTCGACATGAATCCCGATCGCGCCAGCTTCATGAAGAACATCGATACCTTCTACGCCAAGTACGAAGGCCAGCCCTGGTACGACAAGGCGCTGGTGCAGAAGCTGACGAAGAAGTAACACCAACGTCCGTCATTCCGGCGCAGGCCGGAATCCAGCAAAGGTTCTCGCTACTGGACACCGGCCAACGCCGGTGTGGCGGACGTGGCCGCCCCTCGACTTCAAGGACTTACTGCATGCTTTGCCTGCTCCACCTGAAACGCGGCATTTCCGCTGCCGTCCGCACGATCCTGGTAATCGCCCTCGCCTTCATGTGCCTATCGATCGCCGCATCCGTCTTCATTCGCAATTTCTTCGGACACTCGTTCGACACCATTATCGACATCAACCGCATCTTCTTCGTCTGGATCACTTTCCTCGGGCTGGTTTACATCAACGGCGAGGAACGACTGATTCGCTTCGAACTGCTGGAGAACAAGCTCCCCAAAACCGCCCGCACCGTTCTGCACGGCGTGCAACGGATCGCCGCGCTGGTGCTCTACGCCGTCATGGTCGTCGCCGGCATCCAGGTCATCCCGTTCGCGCAACCACAGATCTTCCCGACGATGCCGGTCAGTCTCGTCTGGCTGTACCTGCCGGTGGTCATCGCCGGGGTGCTGCTGATCATCCAGACCCTTGCCACCCTGGTGCTCTCGTTCAGGGGCGATTCCGCAGGAAAGGGAACGCCATGCTGACGCTCTTCGCCGTTTTCTTCGGCCTGATCCTGATCGGCGTCCCGGTCGCCGTTTCCATCGGCCTCAGTGCCCTGGTCACGTTGCTGGCCAACGACTTCCCGATCATCGTCGTCGCGCAGAAGATGGTCACCGGAATCGATTCCTTCACCTTCGTCGCCATCCCGCTGTTCATCCTCGCCGGCGAACTGATGAACGTCGGGCAGATCACCGACCGCATCTTCAACTTCGCCAAGGCCGCCGTCGGCTGGATTCCCGGAGGGCTGGCGCACGCCAACATCCTCGCCAGCGTGATCTTTTCCGGCATGTCCGGTTCGGCCATCGCCGATGCCGGCGGGCTGGGCACGGTCGAGATGAAGGCCATGCGCGAAGCGGGCTATGACGACTACTTCTCGGGCGCCGTCACCGCCGCCTCATCCACCATCGGTCCGATCTTTCCGCCGAGCATCCCGATGGTCATCTACGGCGGCATCGCCAGCGTATCGATCGGCAAGCTGTTCATCGGCGGCGTCGTTCCCGGCTTGCTGATGGCCGTGGCGCTGATGCTCTACGCGCTGGTCATCTCGATCCGCCGCGGCTACCCGAAAGAGGTTTTTTCGCTGCGCCTGATCTGGAAGGAATTCATCCGCGCCTTCATCCCGCTGATGACGCCGGTAATCATCCTCAGCGGTTTCGTCACCTGCTGGTTTACGCCGACCGAAGCCTCGGCGATCGCGGTCGTCTATGCGCTGATCGTCGGCGGGTTGGTCTACCGGGCGATGGGCCTGCGCTCGATCGTCAAGGCGCTGGAAAACACCGCGGCGACGACTGCCAACGTGGTATTCATCATCGGCACCGCAACGCTGTTCTCGTTCATCCTGACCAACCTCGGCATCACCAAGGTCATTGCCGCCTTCATCCTCGGCATCTCGACCACGCCGTGGGTCGTGCTGGCGATCATCAACGTCGTACTGCTGATCCTCGGCATGATCATGGAGCCGGGTGCGATCCTGATCATGATGCTTCCCGTGTTCCTGCCTGTCGTCAATCAACTGGGCATCGACCTGGTGCACTTCGGCGTGGTGATGGTGCTGAACCTGATGATCGGCCAGATCACGCCACCGTTCGGCATGTGCCTGTTCACCATCGCGCAGGTCGGCGGGTTGAATGTCGAAAGGATTTCCCGTGCCACCCTGCCCTGGGCAGCACCGCTGGTCATCGTCCTGATCGCCACCATTTTCATTCCCGAACTGATCGTGTGGCTGCCCACTGTCCTGATGCAATGAAAGGAATTACATGAATCGCAAGGATGTTTTCGACGTCACCGACCGCGTGATCGTCATCACCGGTGCGCTCGGCCAGATCGGCCGCCAGTTCGCGCTGGAGTTCATCGACCGCGGCGCCAGAATCGCCGTGTTCAACCGCCGCATTCCGGACGAAGCGACGCTGCGCGAGCGGTTTCCGGTCGCCTCCGGCCGCGTCATGTTCTGCCCCGTCGACATCACCGACAAGGCCTCGATCCGGACCGGACTGGCGCAGGTCGAAGCGAAATGGGGTACCCCCCACGTGCTGATCAACAACGCCGGCATCGACACCCAGCCGAGCGCTCCGCCGGAAGTCTCCGGCCCGTTCGAGGAATTTCCCGAGGAGGTATGGAAGGAAGTGCTGGAGATCAACATGACCGGCACCTTCCTGTGCTGCCAGGTCGTCGGCGGCGCCATGGCCAGGGCCGGACGCGGCTCGATCGTCAACATCGGCTCGATCTACGGCATGCTCTCGCCGGTGCAGGACATCTACGCCTACAAGGAAAAGAAAACCGGTCGCCCGTTCATCAAGCCCGTCGCCTACTGCGCCTCGAAATCTGGGCTGTACAATTTCACGCGCTACCTCGCCACCTACTGGGGACGCAAGGGCGTGCGGGTCAACATCCTCACGCCCTCGGGAGTCTGGCGCGAGACGCAGGACGCCGAGTTCCAGGCCAACTACTGCGCGCGCATGCCGATCGGCCGCATGGCGCAGGAGGACGAATTCAACGGCGCCGTCGTATTCCTCGCTTCCGACGCCTCACGCTACATGACCGGCTCGAACCTCGTCGTCGACGGCGGCTGGACCAGCTGGTAATCACCGGAGAAAACCATGAAAGACTTGCGTGGCATCTATCCCGCCCTGCCGACCCCGATGCTGGCTGACGGAGCGGTCAATTACGCCGGGCTTGAACGGCTCGTCGACTACGAGATCGCCCAGGGCGTCGACGGACTCTATGTTGGCGGCTCGACGGCAGAATCCTTCCTGCTCACCGAAGAGGAACGGATGAAAATCGCTGAAACCGTGCTGCGGCGCGCCGACGGCAAGGTCAAGGTCATCGTGCATACCGGCGCCGGCGGCACCGACGCAGCCATCCGCCTGTCGCGCCATGCCGGCGCGCACGGCGCCGACGCGATATCTTCTGTGCCACCGATCTACTTCAAGTACACCACCGAGGAGATCATCGGCTACTACCGCGACCTGATCGACGCTACCGAAATGCCGCTGGTGGTCTACAACATCCCCGCCTTCACCGGCATCAACATGACCCAGGGCGGCGCGCGCGAACTGTTCAAGCATCCGCTGGTGGTCGCCCTCAAGCACACCAACACCAATATGTACGAACTGGAGCGTATCCTCGCGCACAATCCGAATCTGGTGGCATTGAACGGCTACGACGAGGCCTTCCTGTCGGGCTTGTCGATGGGCGCCACCGGCATGATCGGCAGCACGGTCAATTTCATGGCCCGCAAGTTCATCGCCTTGCGCGACGCGTTTCTCGCGGGAAAAAATGCAGAAGCTTTCCGCCTGCAGCGAGAAGCCAACGAGATCATCGAAACGCTGGTCGAGGTCGGGGTGTTCAACGCCGTCAAGTACGCCATGGAACTGCGCGGCGTCGACTGCGGCCGCTGCCGCGGCCCGTTCAAGCCGTTGTCTGACGCCGACAAGCGAGAAGTGAAGGCAGTTCTGGAAAAAAACCTGGGCGAAGCGCTGTCGCCATGCAAGTAGAACCCCATGGCTTTCGCCATGTGCTCAAGGTTCCTGCGCTCAGCATTCCTTGACCGTCTTGGCTTTAGTATGCTTCACACCCACGATTTCCCGCCCCCAGTTCGCCATGACGTGTCCGGCCATGGATAAAGAGTGCGGGCAAATCTCAGTGTCGGCGGTAATAAGATCGATGATGACCGATGTCAAGCGGAGAATCATGATCTTGTCAGTCACTTCGGACAGGAGGAGGACGAAAACGTCGAGAGACAGTTTTCGTTCAAAGTTGTCCGAACGCTGACCGGTTGTCAGGAGATCGTCGCAGTACTCATGCAAAACCCGATCGAAACCTGCTTCGGAGATCCCGATCATTTCGGTGACGTGTCTGCGCTCCAACAGATCGATTTTGGAGCTATCCAAACTCCCGTCCGCCAACAGGACTGCTGTGACAATCCGTGCCATGGCTTCCGGAGAATTTGTTGGGTACCTGCGCATTTCAACCTCGTCTTCAGCATGGATCAGCGATGGGAATGGGACTGCCTCTATCACGGCACGCCCTGCCCATGTCCCGCGACGTCCAGCCACGCATCATTCTAACCCGGACGAAGCGAGGCGTGGCAATGCAACGCGCGACTCGGCCAGACGCCGACATCTCATGCTATCGTTGTCGCCATGCCGAGCATCATTCGAATCAACCCGATTTTTTCACAAAAGCAGGCGAATCTCGTTTAACCCATTGATACAATTGGGGTTACGCCAATAACACTTTGTAAGAAGCCTAAACGAGACCGACCATGGAGAATTCTACCCCGACCCAGCTTCGTTTTCCCGCCAGC
>JARKPC010000196.1 GCA_029975435.1 Propionivibrio sp.
CCGAGGCCCACCACGCGAATCGGCGCGCCCGCGCCCTTGGCCGCCGGCCAGTTCCTGATCCGCCCACTGAAAACGGCCTTCGCTTCGTCGAGCGGCAGTGATTCGAGCGGGTTCTCCGGGTGTACGATGATGCCCGCCGCCGCCCGGCCCAGTTCGACGCGGCCGAGAGCCTGCGGCGCGAAATCGGCCGTCTCTTCCTCGGGTCCAGCCGAGCGGCGGTCGGCCGGCGTGCGATCGTTCTCCATCCGGCCGGACTGGGCGCCGGGCGGTGGTTCGGGCGCCAACAGCAATTCGATCGCGCCGCTTCGCAGTTCCGCGAAAGCCCTGTCCTTGTCGGCAAGCGTGCGGAACTTCAACTGCACCGCCGCCTCGGCCTTGACGAACTCCTGGGAGAGGTCTTTCAGCACGTTCTCGTAGCCTGTCAAGTCGCAAGCCACGATCGCTGCGCCCTTGCCCGCCTTGACCTCCGCCAGGCGTTTCTCGGATTCCGCTCGCTTGCGAATCGCAACGGGAAACAGCCCCCACTGTTGCACGATCTTCGCCGCTTCCTTGCTGCACGCAAACGTGGCAAAATCGTGAGCGGCCGGAGACGATTTGTCTGACAAGATCAGCTTGTACTGTCGAACCAGGGGATATTTCTCCAGTACGACGTTTTCCACCGTGGGACGAACGGCGGGTGACTTGGCGTCTACGGCAATGGCGACCGGCTTGACGTCCTTCGGAGTGTCGGGGGTCAACGCCACAAGGCCGATGCTGTTGGGGTCGGCCGCAACCGAAGCGATCACATTCGAGTCGGCGGACAGACTCTTTATGCTCTCCGACCATTGCCCGTCCAACACCATGTCGGCGACCATGCTGCCGGAAAGCGCCTTCGACGTGAGAACCTTGACTTGCCCGCCGGAACCGTCCACCTCTCGCCAGAATGCAGTCTTCCCGGAACAAATATCGCGTAGTTGGTCACGAGTAAGCTTTGCCAAGTTGTTCTTCTTGTTCACCACCACGCCAAGAGCCGTCTGGGCAAACGTGTGCTCGGCCGCCGGCCGTTTTCCCTCCGGGAACGCCTTGGCCCAAGCATTGTCGACGTACTTGCGCAGCGGATGCTCGATGAAGGCGATGTCGATCTTGCCGTCGCCGAGTAGCTCGACGGCGATAAACGAGCCGCCGAAGCGGACATCGAAGTCGATCCCCGGCTGTTTCTTCGCGTATTCCTCCGAAATCTGAAGCAAGGCGCGAAAACAAGTCGGCGTGCCGTCAAGTTTCAAGGTTTGGGCCTGGGCGTTGACGACAAAGGCTATCAGCGACAGTAAGAGGCCGGCCGACGATTCCGACGAAATACTTTGTTTGTGCATCGGCGCGTCTTCCTCCAGTCAATGTCCAACCGACAGACTGCACCCGAGTCTATAGGCCCTGTGGTAATGAAATGTGCTTATTACAGCACTGTCTCCGGGGGTCGTGGCTTTCGGCCTACTGAGCACGCACCCTGCCTCCATCCTTCGCAGGTACTTGCACTTCCTCCAACACCATCTCTTGCTGTTGTAGGTGAAACACCAGGCCGAACTCAACATCATGAGGAATCGCTTCACCTGCCCTTCCTGCGCGGCCATGAATTACGGCACACTTGCGCCCATTCATCGCTTCCCATCGCCACCCCTCAATGGTGATTATCACTTGATTGTCCTTAACGTCTGGCCCCAGCGACTTTGCAAGCAATTGTGGCAGTGTCAGCCGATGTCCGTCCCGCTGTAGCTCCGTTGTGGAAGGACGTTCGCGCAGCGACTGGAACAACGAGAGAACAGCTTTCTCCAAGTCGATTGTGGATGTATGATACGTCTCGCTCAGCACTTCCAGACGGTCGCCACGTTTTCGCACTGCCAAGGTCACCTGCGCCTGGTTCCCATTGCTTGTTGCAGTTGGTTCCTGCGTCACATTTGCGGCTATGAGCCAAAGAGGTTCTTTCCATTCCTTGGCTGCGGTACGCGGCGTAGCAGGCCGACTATATTTCTCAACGGGAGTAATCGACTTGAAGGTAACGATCGTCTTAGGCAACTCACGGCGATCGGCGAACCATCGCCACCGAGCTAAGGTCGCTTGTGCGTTGCCACGGTCACTGACGTAATCATCGGCGAGCATGGCGGCGGCTGCGCGTAAGTCGCCCGTCGCAACCGTCTCGAAGTATTGGCGCGCAAAAGTGGAAATGCTCTGATCGGCTTCGGTCGGAAGGGCGTGAATCACGACGGTGCCGGCCTTCTTAGGTTTCCATTGCGGCGGGACGATGCTGTCCAAGGAGTCAGCCGCCGTCCTGGCGGGCATGGGCGACGCCTTGCTGCTGTGCGATCCAGCCGGAGGCTTTTCGGCAGGTGACGTGTCTGACCGTTTCTCACTCGCCTCGCGGCGGCGCTTTACCGCAGGATCTTCAGAATAGGGCACGAGCTTCGCAGAAACATCCTGCCCGAAGTCGCGTCTTACCGCATGTGCCCAGGTGCTCCACGGATATGCCCTTGCCAAATCGTCAGCCGCCTTCCTTGCCTGATCTTTATGACTCTTCTGAAACTGGTGATATCGCACGACGGCGTACATTGCTGCCGGACGCAATGGGTGATCCTGTGGCCCTTGGAGAATGACAGAGACCCAAGCCCGCTCCTTGGTCCAGTCGATATCTGCCGGAGCGTGATGCGCCCACTGGTTCTGAACAAGTGACCATGCGGCAAATGATGCGAAAGTGGTTCGTGGATACTTGTCAACGATATCTTGCAGAGTTGACGCCGAGCCTTCTACGTCGTTGCCGTTGGAAAGAAAGGAAGCACACGCCTTTGGGCCAAAGAGGAGGGCAGCCTTCGCGACCTCGCCGCCATCCGGCTCGACAATCTCGATCTCAATGGGGACTGCGCGCAAGGATTCGACGCCCACTTGCCAACGGCCAATGCTGGGGAATACCCAAGCTTGCGTTCGGTCGAGCGCAACCCATATGATTCGACGGTAGGTATCACCAGGTTGGATGGTGGCACGGGCTGGTGACCGATCATCCACCTCGCTAAGTCGGTCCTGCCACAGTCCTACCCGGCGAGGAACTCCGCCGGGTTGTGAAACAGAAAGCCATACCGGATCTAACTGCGTGGTCAGAGGCGTAGTTGAGCGGTTGATATAATCGATCCTCAACTCGACGGGTTCGTGTTGCAGATACGAGGTCCGATCAGTTGATAAGACCGCTTCTTGAGACAATCCAGGCGATGCCGACCCAACAATTGCGACAAGCACGCATTCCATCATCATCGTGTTAGAGTGCATGATGACCTCCAAAATGAAGTAAGTTCATAAGCGTTTTTAAGGCTCTCCGCACTTCTGTGTCGATTTGTCCCACAATATGTGATAGTGGCGAGGAATCACTGACACAGCATCTTGAAACCGGCCAAAAGGTCGCCCGAATTAGCTATAGCGCGAAGACACCTATGGTAGCATCGCTGGCTGGAATATGTAGTTACTGCTTATCATGCTAGCTTCTAGATATTGTCCTGAATCCGTGACGTTTTGTTCGCCGACGACGGCGACTTTTCCGTGTTTTCCCGTGTGAATCGCATCTTTTCGGGCATGAGTGCTAGCTCACCCAGTGGGTGAGCTAGCATCGCTGCTGTCGAAACGCTGCTCGCATGGAAAAACAGGTGATTTTCACACATTGGCGCGGAAAAACGTCTCGGATTCAAGTATTGTGATTGTGGCTGAGAAGTGCGCAAAGCGGGGTTTGTGGCTTGCGGCGTGTGAGGTGTTTAAGCACATGTCCGCTTTCAACACGTCACGGTCCTGCGTCACGCAATAACATGAAGCGGCGTAAGGACTCTCCGCTGAACATCCCACTTCCCGGGTCCGTTCCCGTGCCACCTTGCATTAGCCCGCCATCCGTGTGTCGCCCCCCCATGACATGCCCAACCTCATGGAGCGTAGTCCGCCGTCGTCGCAGTTCCGGCGAATCAGTGCCGCCCCCGCTATTCACAGCCCAATCCCGCAGTCCCTCGACGAAGACTAGAGTGCCTCCATACGACCCGGCTGTGAGGCCGGTTATCCAATACGGACAGGATATCCCCCTTATAACCCCGTCAGTGTTCGGATCATGGGAACTTGTATGGTGGCCTTGGAAGCACTCGACAATCTGGGCTGCCCATCGGTCGGCACCACCTGACAGCCCGCGAGTGGCTGCGGCAACACCGGAGTATGCGGCACTGCTCTCAGTGTTCACGTAGAGTTGAAATGTCCCGATGTTGTCGTTGCTGGTCCGTGTCATCGCCTCAATACACGCGGCGGGAAACCCATCTCGATCGTTGAAGAGCGTCAAATCTGCTGTCGTCGGCGTGATCTTCGGCGAGGCCCCATCTCGCAAGTTCACGTTAATGACATCATCATCAGCGATGTAGACATAATCGGTAGCCGCCGGGGTTGTAGCCGCAAACGTAATGGGCTGATCGACACCGGCCGGATGGCTAACGATAGTCCCGTACCCAAGCAGGTCATCCCAAAAAAAGCCCATGTCCCAGAACATACCCAGACCGCCCGCGAATTGATTAGCGTAATCGAAGTTCAGATCGGTCTCGATGGTTGTGGTGCCCTGTCCACCATTGACATCGTTATCCTGCGCGGAACGTTTGTACTGGTCTCCCTCTAAGAGATCAACCGGAGCCATGTAGTCCCGTTCGATCCAGAGCCGTCGCCAAACGGTTAGCGTATCCGTACTCTTGGCTAAGCCGTCTGCTGGCGCGCCCCCTGGCAACCCCAATGCTTGATCGTCAATGGCCTCCAGCGTTTCGCCGTCATCTGGATCATCGTTGATCCGTACCGCATTGTGGAGTGAATTTCCGCAGCCTGCCGCAAAACGCCAGTTATTGCACGGCGTAGGCTGGGTGATCTCGATGAATGACTTGGTTGCCAAGCTACCAAAGGCCGCGTTCTCGATTCCGACCCGATCCGCCCAGCGTACCTCGGTGGCACTGCTGGCGAGGATATGCTGGACGGTATCCGAGGATGCCTCATGGATACGAATGCCGATGTCGTAGGTGTCTCCGGCAACGCCGAATCGCGGAGGGTCGTCGCTATCATCTGCCGCTGCACCATAGCCAGTCCGGTTGTCGTTCGGTTCCCGACCGGCGTGGTGTCCTTCTGTATCTCGACTGCTCGTTGCGTCATCGAACGTCGTGTCTGTCGAGTAGTGGTCAACATCGAATGCTTTGACGTAAACTGGGAGATGCCAGCCGGAATCTGTCGGAATGCCGGGGAAGAGTATCGCTTTCACGGTGAAAAAATTGTGTGCCACTGTATCGCCGGGATAGATGGCGTCAGGGAAGACTCGGCACCCTGACCTCGTTTGGCCGGTCGGGTCTGTCGCAAAGTCGGCGATTGGACCACCGCTATGGCCCGCATGACACTGCCCATCATTTTGGAACATTTCAACAGAAAGGATCTGAAAGACTGTCACGCGCACCGTATCCGATACTGAATGCGTGGCATCCGCAAAGAATGTGGCGGTGACAGTATCCGACGAACACCCATTAAGGCCCTCGATCCAATAGAAACCGTCCCCATCAGCGTCATAGGGGTCCGGCGCCTCGATTGTCGCGTTCCCGGAAGCATCCAGTGCCAACAACGTATTCTTCGTTCGCTCGTGCCAAATACGCACGTTTGCATGAAGCAACGAACCGACGTGGAAAACGATCTTGGTGCCGTCCTTCCAGTACGGCACTCGAACCCGCATCGGCTCCAGATCATCGTCCACGTCGCTCGGCAAATTGTCGTCATCCATGTCCAGTGTGCTGTCGGGGATCTCTTGGCGATCATTGTCGTCGTTGACCCAAAGATAGCCGCCTCGACTGGCCTCAAGTGCATCGTCTCCATCAGTGACATCCTGCGGACGCGATGCCAGGGGGATGCCGTGGGCGTCCTGTGGGTGGTCGTCTACATTTACGTCGAGATCAATACCGCTCACCACCCGCACCACGTCCATCGCCACCTTGGCCCCGTTGACGGTGAGTTGCAGGCCGAGGAGCACTTCGCCGGGTGTCTTGCCCGTAATCAAGATGTTGTGGTCGGAGGCGTCGCCGAGCAACTCGAACAAGGAATGGCCCTCACCGTCCGTGGTTGTCGAACCGCCGCCGACAGACGTGTCGAGCATCAGCACGGGTTCCTGCCCCTGCCGGACTTTCCAAACGCGGACGTCGCCGGCGCCCGAAACCTTCTTCAGCGTGATCACGGCGGGGCGCTGCGGGTCGTTGAGCATATAGGCGACGGCTTGGGAATACAGCCCCCGAAGCACCCCAGGCTTGCCGAAGCCGAAACCGCCGGGATTGTCGACCGCCGGCACGATCATCCCAAGTTCGCCTGGTGCGGCCTCCCGCAGGTCCTCGGCATCGCTGCCGTCTACCGTGCCCGAATTGTCGCTGTCCACGTCGATGTCCATGCGGACGGGCAAAAAGGCCAGCGTATCGACGGCTTCGCCTGTGCCGGCGCCGTCCGGGTCATACGCGAATCTGACGAAGCCGTAATCGTTGTCCGGCGAAACGCCTTCCATATAGAACAGATATGTCTTTTCACCCACCGAGTCGATACGGCGGTTGCCGAGGAACGCCGCGCCCTTGTTGCCGGCTTCGGGTAGTTCACCCTCGAAGAGCCTGATGGTCGATGGAACGGAGAATTTCAGGTCGCCGGGCGCTCGCTTCACGCCCACCTTCACCTTGATCTGCGCCAGGCCCACGCTCTGGTTGTTGTAGTTCGCGCCTTCCTTCGTCAGGTCGGCGGTGGTGTTGGCCGCATCGCGTCCCCAAGGATGGACGGCCGGCAGGAATTCGTCGTGATCGTCGTTGACCCCGAGGACAATGCCTCGAATCACCGGCGGGGCTTGATAACCGGGATACTCGGCGAAATCCTCGTCATCACTTTCCGATGGTGTTCGCGGATTGGCGATCGAGTCGTTGTCGGTGTCTGCGTCGGCGTCGAGGTCGGAAATCGACATCCAATACGTCGGATCGCCGCCGGGTTCGCCTTCGGTTCTCAGCTTGGCCCAGATGACGACCCAAAACCGCTTGTTGGGGTCTACGCCTGCCGCACGAAACTTCTTGATGTCCGTCACCTCGCCCATTTCATCCCGATACCAGTCCCAGAGAGCCCCGGTCTGATCGTCGATCCCGGCATTCACGATGTTGTCCGGCGTCAAAGTGATGTTCAATTCGTACACGTCGTCGCTTAGGTCGCCGAACCCGCAGCCGACGTTGGCCGCCTTCGTGTGCCCTGGCGTCACGTTAACCACCAACGGTGGTTTTTCGGCGGCGCCAGCCGGCGCCGCGCACCAATGCACGGCATACGCCGCAAGACACAAGCCGAAGCCCACAATGCCGCGGAGTCGCCCAGCACGACAGTCGGAAAGCGTCATCGTTTATTCCTCCCGAGGTTTCGTTCGATCTGATCGATCTTTCGCCGCCTCAATCGCCGCGTCCACGATCTTCAGGTGGTGATTCATTGCGGCCGATGCCCAGCGGGATTCAGGGTACTCCCGAATGACCTTTTGGTATGCGGCCTTGGCAGGCAACCATTGGCGGTTCCATTCGTGAATCACACCGACGAAGTAAACCGCCTTGGCGGCGAACTCGCTGGTTGGGTAACGGCTTGCCACTTCCTGAAAAACGCGAATCGCATCCTGCGACTGTCTTTCATCGTTGTGGATGATCGTGCCGGCCATGAAGAGGCACTCCGACGCCCAAGGTGCGGATGGAGAAGCTCGTTGTGCGCTCAAGTAGTCGAGTTTGGCATCCGGTTTCAGCCTGAGATTGCTCAAGGCCACTGCCCGCTGTTTATGAGCCCACGAGCGTTGTGCAGCGGTGGAGGAGCCTCTTGTAGCTTCAATGACGAGCGTCGCCAGTTCGCGCGATTTCTGATACTCGGTCGCTTCAAGATACACGTCGGCCAGCATGAGGATCACCTTGGCCTTCTCGTCGCCCTTGCGGACGATCTCCGGCGTTAGGGAGTTGTTCGATTTCGCCGCCTCGATCAGCCGCTCGATGCCGGTCGGGATATGGCCCTGCACGACCACGAAGGTCCGCTCGGGCTGGAGCGGCTTCGCCTTCTCGAAGAATCCGACCGCGCGCTCGGGGTGTTCCAAGAGGTACTCCACCAACCCGGCGCGGACGTAGATGTCGTAGCCCACTTGTTTGAGGGAACGCAGGGCGTCGAACTGCTCTTCGCCGATTCCCTTCCGCGCCTGGGCGGCCTTTGACTGGTCGAGGCGCTCGTACCAGGCAACTGCCCCCTCGGCGTGGGTCCTCGCACCGGGCAGATCGAACTGGTGCTCCAGCTTCACGTCGATCAGCCACACGTGGGCGTCGCCCGTCCAAGGGCTGTCCGGGTGCTTCTTGGCCAGTTCCTCGAACGCCGCCAACGCCTCGTCTGGTTTTTCTGCCTCCGTAGAGAGCACACCTTTGTGATAGAGGGCCTGGGGCACGTGCCGGCTGTTCGGATAGCGAGCCGGCAAGTCGATCCAGTAAGGAAGCGCCGGGGCGCGGGCGGCCACCATCGCCTTCTTCTGCTGCTGCCGGGCAGCGTCGGTCATCGGCGCAGCCGGCTTCTCGGCACCTGCCTTGTCGGCGGTCTTTTCGGCAGGTGGCGGGGCAGACTGCTCGGCGGCGGCCCGCTCGATCAGCAGCGCCAATTCGCGCAGCGTCTCGTCGTGCCACGAACCCTTCGGGTATTCCTTGAGGCTGGCCTCATAGGCGGTTGCGGCCTGAGCAAGAGGCGATGCTTTCGGCGACTTCGATTTGGCCTCTTTCCCCGCTGTCGCTACCAGGATTCGCGCCAGCCCCAACCCGGCGAAGGAACGGTGCCCGGCCGAGTGGCTCCGCATCGGGCCGGTCAGCGGCAAGGTAAAGAAGACTTTGGCGTCGTCATACCGGCGCAGGACGTTGTAGATATTGCCCAGAGCGAGGGCGGTCGCGGCCCGGTCGTCGCCAACGGCCAGTTCGTCGGGAACCAGCTTGGCGCGATTCCGCGCTGCCTCGATGAGCCGATCCAATCCCGTTTGGACTTCCTTCGGCGTTTCCTTGGGGGCCGACTGCTTCGCCTGCTCGAATCCTTGCACGGCGGCGTCAAACCGGCCGTCAACCAGCGAGACGATCCCCTGCCGAAGATAGATGTCGTAGGTGGCCTCTTTCCACGACGGCTCGGCCTCCTTGTCCAGTCCCTTGGCCAACAGGTTGCCGGCCGCCATCGCGTGCTCT
>JARKPC010000270.1 GCA_029975435.1 Propionivibrio sp.
GACCGGCCTCTTTGCTTTCCGCAGATACGGGCTCACAAGCCCTGTTTTCGCCGCCCGTTAGTGCCCCAAAACCACCCGCCGAGAGCTCCTGACAAGCACAGACATTCACGAAACACGCGCACCTGTGGAAGTCAGGTCTGAGGTCGGGGCCCAGCCCGGCTGACCACGAGAAGCGATCCGTGGTGAAGCCACCGATCGGGCATTCAAACTCAGCTGGCACCTCAGCCAAGATGGTGTCCGCCGCGGAAAGTATGATCACCGCTTCCGGATGACGCGAAACCAGACAACATACATCTTCGCGTTCTTCATCAACGAGCGTCGACAGCCGTCGGTATTCGTCGACCAAATTACTGCTCGCCAGCAGATCAAAGTGGTCTCCTACTCGATCGCCATCAATTAGCAGGAACATCAGGCCTCTTACCGAGCATGTCAATGAAACTATGCCAGGACTGCCCTTCGTAGTACTGGAGATCCCATAAGCAGTATCCGGAAAGAAGGAATCCCAACGCGAATGAATAGGCTTCGCCCGCATGCAGATGCAGGGAAACCCCATCTACGTGGTTGACCTTCTGAATTTGCCGAGCCACATCCCGCACCAGACCAGCGAGCCTTATGATATCCAGTCCTTGCTCGTCAAAGTACAGCGGATAGTATCCCAATTTCGCATCCTGGTCTTCAACCAGATCCTTGTTGGCTGGCATGCCGCCATCGCAACCAGGTTGAAGGCGCTGGAAGATCGGCAATCGTCGATCGGTATAGACATGAATCCCGATGATCTTGTCAGATACTAACGGAAGACAATTGGTCGCGTCGACGTGACCTACTTCGAAGAATCTCCCTCTGTCTTCGGGCGACAGCGCGAGGAGTGGACCCCAAGCGGCAGCGCGGTTGTCGAGAGGACTGTCCACCTTGCCCCATATCTCAACCGAACAACCTACCAAGGCTGCCCGAACCGACTGCCCCAGCAAGAATGCGGTGTGGTCGCGAGTCGCAGGTACGACTACCACCCATGGTTGGCCAATCGGGGTTCGCGTGCCGTCAGAGACCGCCTGGGTGATCGCACCGCTGACCCGCGCCAGCCACTCATCACTGGTGTCGGTGCTTGTTGGCAAGCTCATTTCTAGCGCTTCCCAGGTCCTGGAACTCCTACCCATCGCGGCGGCCAGTTGTGCCCTGGCTTCGAATTCCTCTCCCGCATCTCTAGCGACGAGGCAAAGGCCCAGATCTTGGGATTCCAGGTACACAAGGCGAAGCAGCAACCCTATGACAATGGCGGCGGCAGTTACGCAGCCAAACCCGATAGCCGACACACTTGACCGCTGAACGATTACGTCCATGAGAAGCGAGACGGCAAGGCCGACCAAGCTGGCAAACAGCACCGCAAGAACGAGTTCTCTGCGGCTCAACTTCGTGGCCTGCCTATGCCAAAACCCTTCCTTGCCCATGGCAACGTGCTTTCTTCAGAGTGTCGGGATCCTGCCTTAGCGTAGTGCGCCTCTGCCTCCTCACCAAGTCGCCGAACAGCCGTCGGAGACAAAGGGAGTCCCAGGGACCCGCAAGGTGGCGACGCCGTGGCAATCGCCCCTCAAAGAGAGCGCGACAGTTGGCGGCATGTGGCCTCGGTCACGGCGCGCTCAAGGCGATCCTCGAACAGAACTGTAATCCGCCCTCGATGGATTCGATCGGGCGGAGCCTACGACTTGTCACTGAGTGATGGGGCATCCCGGCCTTTCGGCGGCCGGAGCATGCGTTGGCAGAAGAGGGCAATCCGGAAGCAACCAGGCCCGCCCACCCAGCGGCCGAAGTGACACAACGGGCCCGATGGAGCTCTCCCTCGCCATCAAAGACCCCGCAGCCGGCGTCCTACTCAGCCAGGCCATCGGTGATGCTCTGGGAGTCCCCTACTAGTTCGCCGCGCGGATCTCCCCCGGCGAGGCCCGGATGAAGGGCGGCGGCCTGGGACCCTATGCGCCGGGCGAGTGGTCGGACGACACCCAGATGGCGCTGTGCATCGCCCAAGTCGCCGCGACCCAGCCAGACCTGACGAACCCCGACGCTCTTGACGCCATCGCACAGGCCTTCCTCGACTGGAGACTCCACGGTGCCACCGACGACTGCGGCGATTCTCCGCGCATCCCGCGACGACGGCAGGCGGATCTCTCGGCGGATGACTGGCCTCGCCGAGGACGCTGCCGCCACCGGCCAGGCCGGCAACGGGGGCCTGATGAGGACCTCGGTCGTCAGCCTGTGCGCCTTGGACTCCGCCGCGCGAAATGGCGGGCCTGCCTCGACAGAGCCGAGACCGAGCCGCCCTCGTCCTTCAACCCGAACGGCTACACGGTCAGCGCCCTTCAGGCGGCGTGGGCGTCCATCTATGCAACCAGGCACATCGATGGCCCGGCGCGCGTGCCGGCGGCGCTCCAGCTGGCGGTGTCCATCGGCAACGACACCGACACCGTGGCCGCCATCGCCGGTGGCCGACTACGGCGCCCGCTACGGCACATCAGCCCTACCGCGCGAGTGGGTGGACGACGTCCACGGCTGGCCCGGCACGCGCGCCACCGGCCTCGAGTCCTTGGCGCTCGCGATCGCGGGAACCCCTCAACACTGAACCAAGCAGAGGCTGTACATGGGCCAGAGGCTGCCTCGCGCGTGCCTCGTCTACTTGAGCATGGGCGCTCGGCCCGTCCGCCCACGCTCAGCATCCGCCGAAATCCGCATTCTGGGCGCCAACTGAAGAAGATCTGTCACGCCTCGACCCAGTGCCGACCTCCTGAGCATCGCCCCCGCCCGCGACTAAGTTCCGCCTCCAGGCACTTTGACGGCGCCCGGATCAGCCGCCGCGGCAGTCGATGGGCCCGCGTCACCGGGTGCTACGGTAACCGCCCCAGCCAGCAACCTATGCTTGCCCCATGGCCGGAGCAGTCGGTG
>JARKPC010000240.1 GCA_029975435.1 Propionivibrio sp.
CCGGTCTACCGCGAGCTGGCGATGGTGATCGTCTCTGTGGCTGAGCGACGGTAGATAATAATACGCAAACGGAGGGCGAGCGCCCTCCGTTTGCGTTTAACCCGCGGCGATCAAGTTACATCTGACTGACCACTATTTCACCGGGATGTAGAGGTACATGACCGAATCGGGGGCAAAGTCTTTGAAACGGTCATCGTAGACTTCCATGTCCATGCCATTCTCGGCCGGCTGAAGCCCCGCCTGGGGCAGCCAGGTCTGGTAGATGTTGCGGTAGGTTTCTCCCAGTGTGGCGAGCGGGCCGACATGCTCAAAGACGGCGTACTTCGTTTCCGGCAGCGAGCGCTTGACCATTCCTTCGGGGACGGGTGTATCTTCCGCGACCTGAAAGCCGGCGACGTACTCGAAATGGCCCTCGGGCAATCCGGCGGGCATGGAGCAAACGCCGAAGGCCTCGGCGGCGTTGTTCGATTTCACCTCCCCGGCGCGCTGGTTAAACTGACCCCACATGGCGGCGATTTCCTGGTTCTGGTTTTTGCCGTGGTAGCACAGGCCGACCACGCTGAACGCCGGGCGCACGACGATTTTCGGCTGCATGGCGATCTCCTTTCGATCGATGACATCGGATGGGTGGACACCAGCCCGTTGATTCGAGGCCAATCCTTCTTGCTCGATGAGCTTCAGGCGCGCGGCGACCAGCTCGAGGCGGTTTTGCTCGGCGCGCAGGCGCGCTTCTAGCTCGGTCTTTTTGCGGCACAAGATGCTGTGCAGTTGCTCGATGGTCAGGTTCTCATCCAGCAGCTCGCCAACCTGATCGAGGGTAAAGCCGAGGTCTTTGAGCGCCAGGATGCGATGGAGGCGAGGCAACTGCTCCATGCTGTAATAACGGTAGCCGGTGAAGCGGTCGGTCCAAACCGGTTTCAACAGGCCGATCTCGGCATAATGCCGCAGCGTTTTGACCGTCACGCGAGACAGGGCAGCGAAGTCGCCAATTTTGAGCAAGCGGGCCTCCAATCGAACGGGTCGGGCGGGCAATGGTTGATGGCCATCAACACATTCGAGTATACGGCCTCCCCTTGGGGG
>JARKPC010000242.1 GCA_029975435.1 Propionivibrio sp.
ACCCCAAGGCTGGTGCAGGTCGGTGATCATCACCGAATTGATGCCGCGCCCCATGACGTTCCACGTCCGCGCCCCCTCCACTTCCTCGCATGCCCGCATGCAGCGCGTGCACAGGACGCAGCGATTGGGGTCGTAATTGAACCGCGGGTGCGAGGCATCGAACACGAAATGCGGGTAGCGGTACGGGTAGCGCGTACGATGAACACCGAGTCTTTGCGCCAGGGACTGAAGTTCGCAATGCCCATTGGAAACGCAGGCGGCGCACATCTTACTCTCGCCTTACCCAAACTGTTTCCGGCATCTTGCTGCGCTGCCGGAAGAGGAGTGCTTGCAATCGCAGATGGGCCCGGCCCGACCAGGCATCGGTTTCGGAAAGAAAGTACTGGCTTTCGACGGCATAGGGAGCCGACGGGGTGGACGTCCGAAGGTTCTCCGGCAAGGCATTGACGAAGTCCTGGGCTGACTTGAAATGTTCCGTCGCTCGCCGGGTGACGAGGCGTTCGGCGTCCTTGACCGACAGCCCTGGCGTAACAGCCATCAGAACTTCCGGAGAGGCAAAGTTCACATTGATTGAAGTTGCTTCGGGAAGAATCACCACCAGTGGTTCCAGCGTCACCAGCTTATCTCCATCAATGCCAGCCAGATCCGCCAGTTCGGCGAGATTGAGCACGGGCAGGACCTTGCTGCTCGCCTGATTGACCGTTTTGTTCCCGGCCAGCGTCTTCTGCCAGAGGTTCGCCTGCGTCGCCATGGTCTGCGCCAGCGGCTCGGCCCAATGCACGGGCATATTGCGCGTCGCGAGCAGCCGCTGGAGTGCCGCCAGTCCGGTTGAACTGATCTTACCGCCGCTCTGCAGGTTGTATAAATTGAAGCGCCCCTGCATTTCGATAAGCCTCCCGCCGACCCTGCCCTCTTCGACGTTGATCGGCGGTACCGGCACCGTCCACGGCTCCAGCAGATGATCCACCTGGTTGTTGCGCATGTCGTCGCGCAGCGTAAGCCGCGCCAGATCGATGGCACTCAATGCAAAGGACTGGGCGGCGGCCAGATCGTTGCGGTTGCTCACCAGATTGAGCCACTGCCGTTCGCGCGCACTCAGGGCAAAGGTCAGCGAGGCAACCAAAGTGGCGATCAGGATTGCCGTGATCAAGGCGATGCCGCGCTGCCCCTTTGGGATGGATTGCGAAGTTCTCATGGCAGGTAGAAGACGCGTTCGAACTGGCCGCGTCCGCTCAAGGTCAGGCGTACCCGAATAGCCCGCGGCCGGAGGGCGGACTGCTCACCCGGCCAATCGGAAAGCCAAGCGTTGGCTGAATTGAGGAAGGCCATCTCGCAGTGTGCGATCGGGTGCAGCAACAACGTAATCTGGGGTCCAGACGTTGATTCAACTGGCAGTGCAAGAGCATTGAGCGGCACCAGGGCGAGCTTTAACTCCCCCTGCTCGCAACTGTAATGCACATGCACGGGGGGCCGGCTCCCGTCCTGGCGAGCCAGTTCAAGGAAGAAGCCATTATCCGCCGCACTGCCGCCGCGAAACGGCGCGGTGAGCGTCGTCGATGCGGCCTGTAGCGGACGCGGCACGCTCTGACCGACGTCCATCTCCATACGGTCGAAGACCAGGCCCAGTTCGCGCCAAAAACGGATCTCCCGATCCAGCGCACTCTTGGTATTGGCCACCGCGTCGAGGCCGCGGTAGGCGATTACGCTGGCGATCGCGAAAACGGCTAGGGCGACCAGGACCTCAATCAGGGTGAAGCCAGCCTGCTCCCCGATGCGATCAGTTCTGCTGGCGCGCCACATAGCTCACCTGCCGGGCGATGGCATGCTCGGGCCTTTCAGGCAGGAAGACCTTGATTTCAACGCGACGGAAACTGTAATTCGGGGTGACACTGACTTCCTGCCGCCAGAGGAAGTCCTGCAGGCCTTGCGTGGCGCGTCCGCTAGTGGCCCCCGCCTCCGGAAAGAGGCGCGTGGCCCGCAACTCGCTGCTCACATTCTGCGCCACCCACCCCGCAGCCGTACGCGCCTTGAGTTCCGCCACGGTATCGACCGCAAAGTGGGTCGAACGCATCGCTGCGGCCATGGCGATGCCGACAACGGCCAGCGCCACCAGCGTTTCGAGCAGTGTGAAGCCGTTAGAGCGCACGGTGAATATTGATGCGCCCGAGGGCATCGACGCGGATGTCGCCGGTCGCGCTTCCGATCGACAGGGTGAGGGCAAAAGGCTCGACGAGTCCGGAGAAGGAGAAGATCAGGCGTTCACCGAGCGGGCGCGACTTCCCGTTCACACGAAGGGAACTGAGCACGACGCCTTCGGCCAACCGGCCCGAGGCGACAGTGTCCGTGTCGGGCAACGCGACCCAGGCGTTGTGCTCGGTATCAGCTCTCCAGAACTGGTACCCCTGCCCGTCACTGGAGAAGGCCACTGCCTCGCCGCGGATCACCGCTTCGTCGCGGGCGGCTTCC
The DNA here is from genome assembly GCA_029975435.1 of Propionivibrio sp. Classification (GTDB taxonomy): domain Bacteria; phylum Pseudomonadota; class Gammaproteobacteria; order Burkholderiales; family Rhodocyclaceae; genus Propionivibrio. The sequence continues at coordinate 2,467 of JARKPC010000242.1, forward strand.
AGCCGGCCAGCCAGCATCTCGACAGCGGCATTCAGCCGCTGGCTGTCGGAAGGATCAAGCTTGATCATGGCCAATCCCAGGGTCACGGCCACCACAGCGCAGACGACCAGGATCTCGATCAGGGTAAATCCCAGCGCCTGGCGCTGGAAAGGGACTGGAATCATGGTGCAGACGCGTCACAGCATCCAGGAGCCGAGATCGGCATCGAACCCCTCGCCGCCCTGTTGGCCGTCGGCGCCATAGCTCATGACGTCGATCTCGCCCCTGATGCCCGGATTAAGGTACAGGTAGGCATGCCCCCAGGGATCCTTCGGCGCCTTTTCCAGATACCCCCCGGTCTTCCAGTTGGCTGGCACCGGTTCGGTGGCGGGTTTCTCGAGCAGGGCTTTGAGGCCCTGTTCGGTGGTCGGGTAGCGCCCGTTGTCGAGTTTGTACAGTTTGAGGGCAGCGATGATCGTGCTGATATCCTGCTTGGCGGCTACGATGCGCGCCTCATTCGGACGATCCATGATCTTGGGCACGATCAATGCGCCGAGTATGGCCAGAATGGAGACCACGACGAGGATTTCGATCAGCGTAAAACCGTGATTGGGACGAGGTGGATAGCGATTCATTAGAACTCCGTGGCTTATTTGACGAACTGATTGATTTCAAATACTGGCAGCAGAATGGCCAGCACGATGAACAGGACAACGGCGCCCATCAACAGGACGACAGCCGGCCCAAGCAGGCTGGTGAAGGCTTCGATGCGGCGCGAGAGCTCACGCGCGAGTTCCTGCGCGGCCCGTTCAAGCATGCGGTCGAGCCGCCCGGTGGCTTCGCCGCTGGCGGTGAGGTGAATGAGAATCGGCGGGAACTGGCGCGTGGCGGCGAGCGCCCGCGACAGGCCCATGCCCTCGCGCACCTGGCCAGCCGCGGCGTTG
>JARKPC010000244.1 GCA_029975435.1 Propionivibrio sp.
ACCCCAAGGCTGGTGCAGGTCGGTGATCATCACCGAATTGATGCCGCGCCCCATGACGTTCCACGTCCGCGCCCCCTCCACTTCCTCGCATGCCCGCATGCAGCGCGTGCACAGGACGCAGCGATTGGGGTCGTAATTGAAACGCGGGTGCGAGGCATCGAACACGAAATGCGGGTAGCGGTACGGGTAGCGCGTGTGATGAACACCGAGTCTTTGCGCCAGGGACTGAAGCTCGCAATGCCCATTGGAAACGCAGGCGGCGCAGACATGATTGCGTTCCGCCAGCAGCAGTTCGAGGATCATCTTCCGGTACTTCGTCACCTTCGGCGAATCGACGGTCACGTCCATGCCTTCAACGATCGTCGTCGCGCAGGCTGGCAGGAGGCGCGGAACGCCGCGCACCTCGACCATGCAGAGACGGCAGGCGCCGACGTTCGACAGTCCCTTGAAGCTGCACAGGGTCGGAATGAAGATATCGTTGGCGCGGGCGACATCCAGAATCGTGCAGCCCTCGCTCGCCTTGAATTCGGAGCCGGAAATCTTCAACGTGATGGTCTTGGGCATGGCGTCACCTCGGCAAGCGTTCTCCATCGAGCAAACATGAGGCTCGTCATTCCGGCATTGCGTCGGAATCCATCGGAGGGGTACTGGATTCCGTCTTTCGCCGGAATGACGAAGAAAAAGGCGGCATTGGTCACGACAGACCTCAATCTTTCACCGCACTGGTTTCACGAACGTCGCAGCGCAAGCAACGGCTGCACTCCGCAACGGCCTGTTTCTGCTGCAAGCCGAGCATCACTTCGTCGAAGCTCGCCCGGCGCTGGTCGGGCGCCAGTTCCTCGGACACGTGCCGTGCTCCGCCTTCCGGCTCGGGCGGGACGTTTGTCGCCACGTCGAACGTACCGAGCAAGCCAGGCAAACGATCGTGACCGGTAAGGATGCTGTCGATCGCCCGCGCGGCGGCCTTTCCCGTTGCCATCGTCGAGGAGACATTCGAGGCACCGGTGACCAGGTCGCCGCCGGCAAAAACCCGCGGCCGGTTCGTTTCATACGTCACCCAATCGGCTGCCGCCGTATCGTTCTCGCGCACGTGGATGCCGAAACGGCGCAACGGCTCGGCGTCCGGGCGTTCGCCGATGGCCAGGATGATGTTGTCGCACGGAATGATCGTTTTCTCGCTGGTCGAAATCGGCCGGCGGCGCCCGTCGATCGCGTATTCCCCGAGTTTGGTGCGCATCAGTTCGATGCCGGTCACCCGACCGCGTTTGTCGGTCAACACGCGCTGCGGGGCGACGAGGAATTGCAGTTTGACGCCTTCGGCCTCGGCATCGTTGACTTCCTCGGCAATCGCCGGCATGTCGCCCCGTTCACGACGATAGGCGATGGTGACGTCGCAGCCCAGCCGCAAGGCGGTGCGCGCCGAATCGACCGCCGCGTTGCCGCCGCCGATCACCACGACCTCGCGCCCGATATGCGTCGGTTCGCCGCGTGCCACCTGTTCGAGGAAATGAATGGCGTGCCAGACACTCGGTGAATCCTCGCCGGTTATACCGGCCGTCATCGCCTTCCATGTTCCCGTGGCCAGGAAGACGGCATCGTTTTCGGCTTGCAGCACATCGAGCGAAACCCCCGCGCCGAGTTTCTGGCCGAAGCGGAATTTCACGCCGAGGCCAGCGATCACCTCCAGTTCCTGGCGCAGCATCGACTTTGGCAACCGATACTGCGGCAGCGAATAGAGCAACATGCCCCCCGCTTCCTCACGCGCTTCGAAAATGGTGACATCATGGCCGAGCAGGGCCAGATAGAATGCCGCCGCAAGCCCGGACGGACCGGCACCGACGATGGCGATCTTCTTGCCGGTCGGGGCCATGCGACGGCCGGCGAGCCGCTGCGCGACCTCGCCGAGCAAGGGGCCGCCAAAAACCTGATCTGAAATAAAGCGATGCACTTCGCGCATGTTGACCGACGCATCGACCGTCTTGCGCCGGCACTGGCTCTCGCACGGATGCTGGCAGATGCGCCCGGTCGAGCCGGGCAGCGGGTTGTCGAGCCAGATCATCTCGGCAGCATCGGCGATGCGCCCCACCTTCGTCAGTTCGAGGAACTGCGGGATACGCATGTGCAGCGGACACGAGTTCTCGCACGGCGAGAGGAACAGATCTTCGCAGACGCCGGCCCGGCAACGGCGGGCGCGCAGGTGCTCTTCGTACTCATTGCGGAAGTAGCGCAGCGTGGTCAGGACCGGGTTGGGCGCCGTCTGGCCGAGGCCGCACAGCGACATTTCCTTGATCATCTGCCCGAGTTCCTCGAGGTTCTGGATGTCGGCTTCCTCGGCCTGGCCGCCGGTGATCTTCTTGAGGATGCGCAGGGCCTGGTCGAGCCCGGCGCGGCAGGGGATGCACTTGCCGCAGGACTCGGAATGCGTGAATTCGACGAAGTAGCGCGCCACGTCGACCATGCAGTTGTCCTCGTCCATCACCACCATGCCGCCGGAACCCATGATCGCGCCGATCTGCGCCAGGGATTCGTAGTCGATCGTCACGTCGAAGCTCTCCGCCGGAATACAGCCGCCCGACGGCCCGCCCGACTGTAGCGCCTTGACGCGCTTGCCGCCCGGACTGCCTTGCCCGATGTCGTAGATGACGTTTTTCAGCGGCGTGCCGAGCGGCAGCTCGACGAGGCCGGTGTTCCTGATCTTGCCGACCAGAGAAAAGACCTTGGTGCCCGAGCTGTGCGCCGTGCCGATCTCGCTGAACCACGCGCCTCCCCGCGCCACTATCACGGGCACATTGCACCAGGTTTCGACGTTGTTGATGTTGGTCGGCTTGCCCCACAACCCCTTCTGCGCCGGGAACGGCGGACGCGGGCGCGGACGTCCGGCGCGGCCTTCCAGCGATTCGATCATCGCCGTTTCCTCGCCGCAGACAAAGGCGCCGGCGCCTTCGACCAGCTTGATGTCGAAACTGAAGCTGGTGCCCAGCACGTTCTCGCCAATCAGCCCGAACTCGCGCGCCTCGTCTACGGCACGCCTCAGGCGTTGCACGGCCAGCGGGTATTCGGCGCGCAGATAGACGATGCCCTGCGTCGCCCCCATGGCGAAAGCGCCGATCAGCATGCCCTCGATGAGCATATGCGGGTCGCTCTCGATCTCGTTGCGGTTCATGTACGCGCCGGGGTCGCCCTCGTCGGCGTTACAGATGATGTATTTCTGGTCGGCCACCGCCTTGCTCAGCAGATCCCACTTCACGCCGGTCGGATAGCCGGCGCCGCCGCGCCCGCGCAGCTTGGATTTCTTCACCTCCTCAATGATTTCGGTGACGTTCGGTTTTTGCGTTGCCTGGTAGAAGGCGTGGTAGCCGCCGACGGCGATGTATTCCTCGATGTCGTCGGGATTGATCAGACCACAGTTGCGCAGCACGATCTTCTTCTGCCCTTTGAAGAACGGGATTTCGTTCCAGTGCGGCAGTTCGAGCATTCCCCGCCCATACATCAAGTGGCCGGTCAGGTGATCCCACTCCTCGATCCTGCAGATGGCCTTTTCCAGTGGCGGCAGACGCAGGCCGATGGCCTGAACGATGGCGGCCGCATCATCGGGCTTGACGCCGCCCAGAATAACCAACGGCAAGCCCGGAATGTGCACATTGACCAGCGGCTCGGCGGCACAGAACCCGAAGCAGCCGACCGGGGTCAGTTGCGCATCGACGTTCTGCTTTTCCAGCTCGGCGCCCAGCGCCTGAAACACCTCGCGCGCTCCGTTACCGATGCCGCAGGTTCCCATGCCGACACCGATGCGCGGTTTGCCGGGCAAAAGTTTCATCAAGCCCGTGCGGCGGATGTCGTGCAGGCCGTCGAGATCGTGAATTCTCATGATGCCTTCCCTCCGTCAATAGCCGAGACGAGCTTCTTGAGCTTGAAGTCGCTGACATGCCCGTAGATGTCATGGTCGATCGCGGCGACCGGGGCCAGGGCGCACTGGCCGAAACAGGCGACGGTGCGGATGGTCAGCCCGAAATCGGGGGTGGTGAACGACGTTGCACTGCCGGCTTCTTCGTCCTCGCGGAAACCGGCACCGGTCTTGAGCGAATCGAGCAATTGCTTCGAGCCGCGCGTGTGGCAGGCGGTGCCACGGCAGACGGTCACGGTATGGCGCCCCTGCGGCGCGAGGTTGAAGAACGAATAGAAGGTGGCGACGCTGAGCACCTGCGAACGCGAAACACCCATGCTGCAGGCGACATAGTCAAGCGTCTCGTGCGGGAGGTATTTCAGCGGATGGGCCTGCTGGATTTCCTCGAGGA
>JARKPC010000253.1 GCA_029975435.1 Propionivibrio sp.
CCTCCCGACCCAGCGTCCATCGAACGGATGCTCGATGTGATGCGTTGGGTGCAGTGGCTCACGGTCGAACAGCGGCATCTGGTGTGGATGCGGGCCAGGCGTTACGGCTGGCGGGACATCACGATCCGCTTCGCCTGCGACCGCACGACAGCATGGCGGCACTGGCAGCGGGCATTGGAGATCGTGGCGGACAAGCTCAATGAGCGTAATTTGCCAAATTTTGCCAACAGGTCTAGTATCGAACCATGACTACGATGAACATTTCCCTGCCCGACACGCTCAAGACCTTTGTCGATGAGCAAGTCAGCCAACGTGGCTATGGCACCAGCAGCGAGTACGTGCGCGAACTGATCCGCAAGGATCAGGATCGTCAGCACTTGCGCGGCCTGTTGCTGGCTGGGGCAGCCTCTGCTCCGACGGCCCCTGTCGACGGTGAATACTTCGACGCGCTGCGAGCACGCGTGCAAAGTGCGCGGAGATGAAGGCCAAGCCGCTCATCCCGCGAGCGCTTGCCAGGCAGGACGTTGAAGATGCAGTCAGTTACTACCTGAACGAGGAGGCCGAGCAAGCTGCGCTCGGCTTTATTGACGCACTGGAGCAGGCCTACTCCCACATCGGCCGCCGCCCTGCGACCGGAACTTCCCGCTATGCCCACGAGATCAATCTGCCAAGCCTGCGCAGTTGGCCGCTAAAGCGTTATCCGTACATGGTCTTCTACGTCGAGCGCGACGATCACATTGACGTCTGGCGCGTCCTGCATGGCATGTGGGATATTCCTGCTTGGTTGCGCGATGGCGATGACTCACATCACTGACGTAAAGCGCTCCAAAATCCTGAGCAATTTAGGGTAGGGGGGCGGCGTCCACAGATTTCCGGGTGTAATGTTGCATTCTCATACAGCGCGGATAAAGCCGGTGCCAGAAGTATTTCCAAAAAAGCTCGCTTCATGCCGGCCTGTGTCGCAGATGTTCGTGCGTTTGTATCCGGCCGGTTTGGAAAGCCATATGGCATGTCGCCTGTCTGGTAAAACCCTTTCCCCTTGCAGTGAAAGCGTGGCAAAATTCCGCCCTTCGTCGAACGATCCGCAGTTCCCTTTGCCGATTCCTATTCTCCAGATTTCCTGTCAGTCCTCGCAACCGGGCTCGCCGATGGCGAAACGGCAGAGGGGGCGCGTGCCTGAAAACGCGTTGAATATCGTCGCGGAACAACTCGCCTCGCGGGATTGACCGGCCAATCATGTCCATCACCTACACCCTCCGCCACCATGGCGCCATCGATGGCGTTACCGGCTCGTGCCATCAGCTGTTGCTGGCCGATGGTCGGTCCATCCTGGTGGACTGCGGCCTCTTCCAGGGCGCAGAGACGTCCGCTGATGGCGGCGCGGCCGGGCAGCCGGGCATTGATTTCCCCGTTGCGGACATCCAGGCGCTGGTGCTCACCCATGTCCATATCGACCACGTAGGGCGTATTCCCCATCTGCTGGCCGCCGGTTTTCGTGGCCCCATAATCTGCAGCCAGGCCTCGGCGATTCTGCTCCCACTGGTGCTGGATGATGCCCTGAAGGTCGGCTTCACCCGGGACGAAGCCCTGATCCGCCGCTTTCTGGGCGAGATCCGGAAGCAACTGGTGTCCTTGCCTTACCAGGCGTGGCACACGGTGATTGACGGAGCCACCCGTCTGCGGGTCAAGCTCGCTCCGGCCGGACACATTCTCGGCTCCGCCTATGTGCAAGTGGCCTTGGAAAACGGAAAGGCCAAGGAGCGAGTCGTCTTTTCCGGCGACCTCGGCGCGCCCTACACGCCGCTCCTGCCAGCGCCCCGCGCGCCTTACGGAGCCGATACCCTGGTGCTCGAAAGCACCTATGGCGACCGCCGCCACCCAAACCGCAAGGACCGCCGCCAGCGCCTCCAGGCCTTGGTGGAACGCGCCCTGGCCAACAAGGGCAGCCTCCTGATCCCCGCCTTCAGCATCGGGCGTACCCAGGAGCTGCTCTACGAACTGGAAGAAATCATCCACCGTCAGCGTAGCCGTCATGTTGCCTCCGGCCTCGCGTGGGAGGATCTCGACATCGTGGTGGATTCCCCTCTGGCGGCGGAATTCACCAGCGGCTACCGGGAACTGCGCGATCACTGGGACCAGGAGGCACGGCGCAAGCTGGCGGCCGGGCGCCACCCGCTGGCCTTCGAGCAGATGCTCACCATCCATGACCATGCCACCCACCTGCAAACGGTCGATTACCTCGCCCGCACCGCTCGTCCGGCCATCGTCATTGCCGCCAGCGGCATGTGCAGCGGCGGGCGCATCGTCAATTACCTGAAAGCCATGCTGGGCGACTCCCGGCACGACGTCCTGTTCATCGGCTACCAGGCCGCCGGCACGCCGGGGCGGGATATCCAGCAATACGGTCCGCGCGGCGGCTGGGTGGAACTGGACGGCCAGCGTTACACTATCCGCGCCGGTGTTCACACTCTGGAAGGCTATTCGGCCCACGCCGACCAGCAGGATCTGCTTAACTTCGTCGGCCGCATGCGCGACAAACCCCGGCAGATTCGTCTGGTGCACGGGGATGCGGATGCCAAGGCGGCTTTGGCGGGGGCTATCAGGCAACAGCATCCGGGTGTTGAGGTGGTGGTGCCTTGAGGTGCGCTTTACGTGTGGTTTGCAGGAAAATGTAGAAGAATTTGTTACCCCGGCGAAGGTCGGGGTCCAGTCGGCGATTGCTCTCCGATACTGGATACCGGCCTTCGCCGGTATGACGACTCCGGAATAAATCAGCGATTCCCCAGTGCTTCGCGATCGCAGTCCATCATGGAGGTGCAATGACCATTCTCGTTACCGGCGGTGCGGGCTTCATCGGCAGCAATTTCATTCTCGACTGGCTGGCGGAGCGTGACGAACCCGTCATCAACCTCGACAAACTGACCTATGCAGGCAATCCGGAAAGCCTGGTCAGTTTGCATGGCGATCCCCGATATGCGTTCGTCCAGGGCGATATTGGCGACAAGGATCTGATCAGCAGTTTGTTGGAGAAGCATAAGCCGAGAGCGATCATCAATTTCGCCGCCGAGAGCCATGTCGACCGTTCTATCCATGGTCCTGGCGAATTCATCCAGACCAACATCGTCGGTACCTTCAATCTGCTTGAATGCACCAGAGCCCATTTCAGCCCGCTAAGCGAAGAGGATAGGGATGCCTTCCGTTTCCTTCATGTTTCAACCGACGAAGTCTACGGTTCGCTGAAGGCCGACGATCCCGCCTTCGCCGAGACCAACCGCTACGAACCCAACAGCCCGTATTCGGCGTCGAAGGCGGCGTCCGATCATCTGGTTCGGGCCTATCACCACACCTACGGCTTGCCGGTACTGACCACCAATTGCTCGAACAACTACGGGCCGTACCAGTTCCCCGAAAAGCTCATCCCGCTGATGATCGTCAATGCCTTGGCCGGGAAGAATCTGCCGATCTATGGCGACGGGCAGCAGATTCGCGACTGGCTCTATGTGAGCGATCACTGCGCGGCCATCCGCCGGGTTCTCGATGACGGACGCGTTGGCGAGACCTACAACATCGGTGGCTGGAACGAGAAGCCGAATCTGGAGATCGTGCATGCCATCGTCGCGTTGCTCGATGAGCTTCGCCCGCGGAGCGATGGCAAGTCGTATAGCGAGCAGATCACCTACGTCACCGACCGTCCCGGGCACGACCGGCGCTACGCGATCGACGCCAGCAAGATCGAGCGCGAGCTGGGCTGGCGTCCCGCCGAAACGTTCGCTACCGGTATCCGCAAAACGGTGAACTGGTATCTGGATCATCCGGAATGGGTCGCCAATGTCCTGTCGGGGGCCTATCGCGACTGGGTGGAGAAAAACT
>JARKPC010000262.1 GCA_029975435.1 Propionivibrio sp.
ATACACTCTTGGCTAAATCAACGGCAACGGTAGTAGCATGCATTTCGGACTCCTTTCGTCGAAGACCGATCCCCATCCCCATGAGCACCGGCTTCGCCTATTTGGCGATGAAAAGACGGGGGAGTCCATCCCATCACTCAAGCGGACGGTCTGCCTGCAATGGGCAGAAAGGGGAAAAAACCTTCCTGCCGGATGTCACGTCTACCTCCGAAAAAACGGAACTTGTCGGAATATTTTACATTTCGCCCAGATACGATCGCATATGAAACGTCCTTGTGATTCGTTAGTTTCGACAAATCATACACATATGGTTGAATATTTTTTTCTGGCATGGCAATTGCTTTTATCGGTGCAAGGCCATTCGCCTTGACGACTTATCCAGAGGACACATCATGAAATCATATATAAAGCAACTTGGAACGATCGCAATGCTATCCGCACTGGGTTTCGGTTTCGCGAGCCCTGCGAATGCCTACCTGGCCAATTGGTATGTTGATACGGATGGTGCTGGGGGAAATGCTCCTGTTTTCGTGCAGAACTACTTGGATTTGAATGGTCAGTCATATATTCACAACACAATATCGGGCACGTCTTTTACGTTCAACGAAGCGGGAACCTTCACCACAAATCTGGCTGACAGTGCCTCAGATCTTATCCCTTCCTTGAAATCAACTTTCACAGGATCTGGCACGGGCAGTTTTGTTGATGGTGCGTTTTCGTTCACCAGTGGCGTTTTGACTGTCAAATCGGGAGCGACGACGATCGGTCAGTTTTCGTTGCTTACCGGAAGTGGTCTGCTAAATGCTAATTCGACATTGCCGAACGGGACTGTTTCGATCATTTTCAAGGCAACTTCGCTTTTGGCTGGATATTTCTTCGACTCTGGGATGAATGACCTATCTACAGTCGTGTCCAACCCGGAAGGCTTGCTGTTTGGTTTTGCAACCACCAACGTGAATGATCTCAGCCCACAAGTGGTGAAAGCTGAGTTAGCTAGTCTTTATAACGCCACGTTTGATCCCGACCAAATAGGGCCGATTACCTCCAATCAGTCGACCGATCTGCTTATTGGGAACAACGGGCAGTTCAAACTTCAAGTGCCGGAACCCGGTTCGCTGGCACTGGTCGGGATCGCCCTGCTCGGTTTTGTCGGTGCGCGCCGTCGCAAGAACTGAAGAAGTTTAAGTGTCGAAAAAGAGGCTGCCGAGGCAGCCTCTTTTTTTTTTGCATGGCGTGACGCTACTGGCCCCGCCACGGTGATGAGGAAAATGATCTGGGATGGATAGCCCTGGAACACCTACAGGAAAGGACTTCCATATTGATGCCCTTCCCTTCCATACGCAGGTTCGCCGGAATCGAGCAGACAGCGGCGCAGTGCTTACCACGCCTGACCATCTGCAGGATTTGAAATGGCGAAGCAGTCCAGCCTAAACAACCCGTCTTGCGGTTAGCCCTTCTTTCGATTATTTCAAACGCCGTCGGTTCTTGTGACGATTCCGCCGGAAGTAACCAACCCGGTATCAGATCGGCGCCCTGAATAAAACGTCAGAAGCTGTACCGCACTTCCGAATAAACTCGATCCTGTCCGTCGTAACGCCCGAAAAGCCCTAGGGGAGGCCCCTTGAAAACATCGGCCCCCACCGCCAGGCGCCAGTTCCTTTCGAAGTTCCACATCACGCGCGGCCGAAACAGCCAGTCGGTGCGGTTAACGCTGGTAATCCACAACGCCTGCGCTTCAAACCTGTCACCGAACTTGCGGTTCAGCAACAGGCTGACGCCGTTCTCACGCTTGTCGGAAATCAAGTCAGAATCGTAGGAAAAGTACTGGCGCTGAAATACCTGGGCATTGAATCGTGTCTGTGCCGGCAAGTTGAAATCGAGACCTACAGCCCAGTCCATGGTGTTTTGCGGAACGACCCCATTGCTGTCCGTCGCACGCAGGACGGTAAATTGTCGGCCACGCGTATAGACCATTTCCCCTTTCAGCACCACATCGCCAAAATCCTTGGCCAAGGTTCCACCATATTGATGAATACGGTCATGCTTGGCCTGGTAAATGTACGTGCCGGGAACACTGACCGCATCCCGGTAAAAAGTGGCCTGAATGTCCATGCTGCTGTAGGCAAAGCCGGAGACATCCCAACCGTTCTTCAGCGTCGAAAGTCGAATACCGTAATTGGAATTACCCAGATTGCGCGCCGGATGGTCCTCGTTCCGATAAACAACATTCACACCCGGTGGTTGTACCTGGTAGGGGTAGAACTCGGCTCCGGGCTTTCCAATGTCGTCGTAACTGGCGACCGGAATCCAGACGAGTTCCGCGTGGAAATCGTCATTGAAGTATTCGGCACGCGCTGCCCATTGTGTAATGCGCATCATATCGAATTCGGGCAGGATGAATTCGCGCATGTCGCGTGCCGAAACGACATCGGCAAAGAAAAGCCCTACCATTTCCCCCCACACAATGTGCTGCTTGCCGAGACGGAAATCCCACTCCCCTGCCCCAATATCGAGATAATTCTCGCGCAGATAAACGTTGAATCGCTGGTCGCTGGCCACGTCACCCGGGTAGTAGTCGTAAAGGTTGTACACAGCGTCGTAATCGACACGGGCGCCGAGTTTCCATTTGACTCCATTGCCAAGGTTTCCCTGTCCGGAGAAATCAGCACGCGTCACCATCTTCGACCAATGCACTGGGGACTCGGTGGTACGCGCCATTTCAAACTGTATGAAGCCCTTGAGTCCGCTCCCAGAATCCTGTTTCTCGGCCTTCGGACTTTCCATGGACGGTTCATCGTCGTCGAAGAGTGCATCGCGGCTACCACTCTTGCTTTCAACCGTGTTGGCGGCAAAGAGGCTCTGAGCCGCAGCCAGTTCCGACCAGGTCGAAGTTGCCAGCGTCAAGGCAATACAGCCAGCCAGTTTCAATACCGCACCCTTGTTCGCGATTTCACTCGATTGCATTTTCCGTCCCTGAGTTTACTTGTTGCTGGCCATCGTTTCAGCGGCCTGGCGATGACGGGCCAGCATCCATTTCTTTTCTTCCGAACGGACACCGAGGATACTGATTTCCCCATCCTCGACCCGCACGAGTCTATCCGCCTTGGATATTACACGTTTATCATGCGTGGAGAATATGAAAGTGGTATTGAACGCCCGGTTGATCTGCTTCATCAAATTGAGGATTTCCTCGCCAGTCTTGTGGTCAAGATTGGCCGTCGGTTCGTCCGCCAAAACGATGGAAGGCAGAATAGCAAGGGCACGGGCGATCGCCACCCGTTGCCTCTGCCCCCCGCTCAACTGGTTCGGGCGATGCTCCGCGAATTTCGCCAGCCCAACGATATCGAGAAAGTAATCGACACGTTTTTTTCGTTCTTCAGGAGAAACGTCCTTGCGTTGCAGCAACGGGTATTCGACGTTCTCCGCCGCCGACAACACCGGAAGCAGGTTGAAGGTCTGGAATATGAAGCCGATCGTCCTGTTTCTCAAGTCGGCAAGTTGATCCGGCGTCTTGCCACTGACATCCGTGTCGTTGATATAAATCTTGCCGCTGGTCGGCGTATCGATGCAGCCGATGAGATTCAGCAGTGTGGTCTTGCCGCTGCCCGAGGGACCGGCAATGGCGAGGAATACTCCAGGTTCAAACGACAGCGTGATGTCTTTGAGGGCTTGGACTTTCTGATCGCCGAGCAGATAATCCTTGTATACGTGTTCAATGCGGACAACGCTCATCAGCAGGCTCTCTGCCGACCCTCATGAGGTGGCCGGCGCAAAGGGGAAACACCATGGAAATCATGACTATCCGGCATCAATGTGTCAAGGCTGCAGTGACAATTGCATCCTTTTTCGGCCTTGCGGCGTTTACGCCCGGCAACGCGCAGGAAGCGACAACGCCCGCTTCGGACGATCCGGTCGCCCGAAGCATCGTCGAAAAAGCCGATCTCGTCCGTTTCCCTGCGGAAGGATTCCAGGTCAACATCAATATCACGACCACGAAACCGGACCAGGACCCGGAGGTGCGCAAGTACCGCGTTTTGTCAAAAGGCAACAGCAACACCGTGGTCATGGTCACCGAACCCGCCTCGGAGCGCGGGCAGATCATCCTGATGAAAGGCCGCGATCTGTGGGTTTTCATGCCGGACGTGTCGCAACCAATACGCATCGCCCTGTCGCAACGTCTGACCGGCCAAGTTGCCAATGGCGACCTCGCCCGCGCCAATTTTGCGGGGGACTATAACGCCAAGTTGCTGCGTACGGAGACCATCGGTACCGAGTCTTACCACGTTCTCGAACTGAACGCGGTAGACCGTGGCGTCACCTATCAGAAGGTCGTTTACTGGGTTAGCCAGAAAGACAACTGGCCTTACAAAGCGGAGTTCTACTCACTTTCCAACCGTTTGCTCAAGACCTGCAAATATGAGAAATACCAGTTGATGGAAGGCCGGCAGCGGCCGACGCGGCTGGTCATGGACGACGCGATGCGTAGTGGCGAGCAATCCATACTCGAATACGGTGGCATGAAACTGCGCGACCTTCCCGACAAGGTATTCACCAAGGATTATCTGAAAAAACTGGATTGATGAATCGTTCGTTATTCAGACGTTTTCTTACGGCGATTGGGTTCCAGCGCGGCCACGGATTCTATCAGGCCCTTGCCAGCAAGTTCGCATAGGTCGAGCACCCGTTCGAACCCTTCTACCCCTCCGTAGTAGGGATCAGGGATCTCCTCTTCGGAGACTCCCTCAGCAAATTCGAGGAAGAGTCCGAGTTTTGAATGGAACTCGGGGGGGCACAGCCGGATCATGAACGCCAGATTTTGCCTGTCCATGGCTAGGATGCGATCAAAGCGCACGAAGTCCGCTTCAACCAGGCGTCGTGCGCGCAACCTGCCAAGCTCGTAGGAGCGCCGTGCAGCCGCCTTTCGGACTCGTGGATCGGGGGCTTCCCCTTCGTGATAGGCATGCGTCCCTGCGGAATCAACCTCGAGAAACGAGGCCAGTCCTGCCCGGTCCGCCAGCGTCCGCACGACAACCTCAGCGGCAGGAGAACGGCAAATGTTGCCCATGCAGACCAGCAAAACGCGATACATCCCCAAACCATTCCCTTTCGTCGAGCTCAAAAAAACACGGTGAGTCCGTTAGAACTCACCGTGCGTTCGTGGTTCGGTGCAACTTAGACTTTGTAAGCCTTCAGTGCTGTCTCGATTTCCTGACTCATCTCGGTCAGATGATGAACTGCAGCGGCGGTATTGCCCGCCGCAACGGTGTTGCGTTCGGTCATCTGCGCGATTTGCTCGATGCGTTGCGATATCGAAGTACTTGCCGCACTTTGTTCGCGAACGGCTTCCGAAATCTCTTCAACGGCCCCGACCACCGTGCTTGAACCGTCCTTGATATCGTTGATCGAGCGACCGGCCTCCTGAGCATTCTCGACGCCCGCATCGACTTCCCGCACTGCCGCGGCCATGGTATCCACTGCCTGCTTGGCGCTGCCTTGCATCTGCGACAACAGCGTCGATATTTCCTGGGTTGATTTCGACGTGCGTTCAGCCAGCTTGCGCACCTCGTCTGCCACCACCGCAAAACCGCGTCCCTGTTCGCCGGCCCGGGCGGCTTCGATTGCCGCGTTGAGGGCCAGCAGATTGGTCTGATCCGCGATCTCCTTGATGATGTTGGCTACCGACGAAATGCTTTCGCTATCGTGACGCAAGGCATCGCTACGCGAGGACGCCTCGCGTACGGAATCGGAGATCGTCTGGATGCCACTAACCGTGTTGAGAATGACTTCCGCGCCCTGATCGGCCTTGACCCGCGATTCCTGCGTGTGAACGCTGGCATCCCGCGCCTGAGTGGCGACCATCGAAATGCTGACCGTAAGTTCCTCGATCGCCGCGGCCATGCCGGTGGAAGCATCGCTCTGCTGTTGCGAGTTTTCCGCGATTTCCTTGGAAGTCCTGTCCACCTCGACGGTGACGCTGGCCATGCGTGCTGCTACCGCCTGGATCTCGGCAAAACTGCTGCGCAGCTTTGCCAGCAACTCGTTATAGGCCTGCAGCGTAGCGCCGACTTCGTCGTTGGACTCGACCTTGATCGTATCCGTGAAATCCAGTTCCGCCGCGGTACGCGTGATAGCGCGTTGCATCAAGCCCAGCGGCCGGGTTATCGAACGCCCGAGCAGGAATCCCAGGATGCCGATTACGGCCACCCCGATGGCGGCGGCGGTGATGGTGATGGCCAGCGTCCGGGCAAATGCCGAGGCCGCCGCCTCGGCCGCCCCATTGACCTTGCCAGTATTGATCTTGACCAATACATCAAACGAGTTCGACAAGCGCTGATGCAACGGCCCGATGTCCCGCTGAATCATCTCGAGCGCCATCTGCGTTTCGCCCAGACCAGCAAGGGTGTTGATCTGCTTGAGCCGCGTGACAAACGAAATCAGGCTCATTTTTGCTTCGTCGAGTGCCTGCTTCTCCTCGTCGTTGGTGACTTTCTCTCCATAGGTGTTGATCTGTTTGATCAGGTTGTTGTTGCCCTCATCAAGCGCCTTTTCCAGTTCTTTGCCTTTTTCCGCTTCGGTCGTCGTCGCCCGGTTATAGAGTTGCGGAATCAATGCCAGATAGGCGGTACGCATGTCGCTCACGCCGAGCAAGGCAGGAACCGATTTGTCGGCAATCTCAACCATATTCGAATTGACACTCTTCAGCCCGTATAAACCGAAGCCGGAGACTGCCGCTGAAGTAACCATCGCAATCCCCACAAGCAACCAGATCTTTTTGCTTATCAACATGTGTATTTATCCCTCTCTGAAAACGAACTCCCAAGCCGGATTCCGGCTAACGCGACGGAGTGACAAAACAGGCAAACAGAATCAATCGTGAAGGCGTTTTTAGATCGAGTCAACTTCAATTGCGGCAAAGAGATCACCGCTACGCTTTGCGACCATATTCAACATGCGGAAAAAACAAAAGCCATCAAGCACTTCCTGCCCTTGATGGCTTCCAAACGGAACTTGCGCTGGGTCGGTCAGATCAGATTAATTGGATGCCCATGCGAGGCTATTGAACCTCGTCAATCCAGGCTTGCTGAATGGCCTCCAGGATCTTCTCGCCACAATGCCGGGCCTCATCGTCGAAGCCCGGCAATTCCATTACCCAGTGCATCAAGTCGACAAAATTGACCTTCGTCGGGTCGACATCGGGGCGGGCTTCCATCAGTTCCACGGCAATATCATTGACATCAATCCATTTCATCGCTTTCCCTCCTTGGCCATATTGATCGAATAGCGCGGGATTTCGATGACCAGCGGCGTCTGATTCACAATCGCCTGGCAGGACAAGCGGGAATTCGGTTCCAAGCCCCAGGCCTTGTCGAGCAGATCGTCCTCGAGTTCCTCGGAAGGCGCCAGATCCTTGAATCCTTCACGAACGATGACGTGGCAAGTCGTGCAAGCACAGGACATTTCGCACGCATGCTCGACAGCAATACCATTGTCGAGCAGGTTCTGGCAGATGGATTCTCCCTCTTTCGCTTCTATGACCGCACCTTCCGGACATATCTCGATGTGAGGCAGAACGATGATTTGCGTCATGCATGCTCTCCCGTTTTCTCCGAGCCCGTTTCATCTCCTGCGAGATCCTCGATTCTTCTGCCAGCCATGGCCTTGCTGATCGTCTTGTCCATGCGTTGCGCGGCAAACGTACGGGTTTCAGCCTCGAGATCATTCATCGCCTGAGATATCTGCCTCCGGTCATCTCCGAGCGCAGCTGTCTGCAACCGTGTCACCGCCGTTTCGATCAATGCATATTGTTCGTCCGTCAACAGATCGCGGTCGCTCTTTAGCGCCGACTGGACGGCTTCGATCAGGCGCTGGGCTTCGACCTGGGTTTCCTTGAGGGCACGCCGCACGGCGTCATCCTTCGAATGCGCCATCGAATCCTTGAGCATGTTGGCGATTTCGTCATCCGACAGGCCGTAGGATGGCTTGACCGTTATGCTGGCTTCAACGCCGGAAGTTTGCTCACGCGCAGTCACCGCCAACAAACCGTCTGCATCCACCTGAAAAGTCACACGAATACGTGCGGCGCCCGCCACCATGGGAGGAATCCCGCGCAGTTCGAAACGCGCCAGTGACCGGCAATCGCTCACCAGCTCGCGTTCCCCTTGCACGACATGCAAGGCCATGGCGGTCTGTCCGTCACGGAACGTGGTGAACTCCTGGGCGCGGGCCACCGGGATCGTGGCGTTGCGGGGAATCAGTTTTTCCACCAGCCCGCCCATCGTCTCCAGACCGAGCGACAGGGGAATCACGTCCAGAAGCAGCCAGTCGTCGCCGGCTCCGCGGTTGCCTGCCAGGAGGTTGGCCTGGGTGGCGGCGCCCAAGGCTACGACCTTGTCCGGATCGAGGTTGTTCAGCGGTTCCTGATTAAAGAATTCGCCTACGGCATGCTGGATCTGCGGCATGCGCGTCGCACCACCGACCATGACCACACCTTTTACTTCGGAGACGGATAGTCCGGCATCGCGCAGCGCCTTGCGCACCGGCTTAATGGTCTTGGCCACCAGCGTCCGGGTGATCTCCGTGAACACCTCGGTTGTCAACTTCAGATCGACCCGTTCCCCGCTGTTGAGCAGCGCATTGATCGGGGCAATGCCATGGTTGGTGAGGTATTCCTTGGCCTCACGTGCACATGTCAGCAGCAGGCGCGCATCTTCCGCTGAAAGCGGTTTCAGCCGAGCTGCTTCGAGGATCCAGCAAAAAATGCGCTGGTCAAAGTCGTCGCCACCCAATGCGGAGTCTCCTCCGGTCGACATCACTTCGAACACGCCGCGCGACAGCTTGAGGATGGAAATATCGAAGGTACCGCCGCCCAGGTCATAGACGGCGTAGATTCCCTCGGCGCCATTGTCCAGGCCGTAGGCAATCGCTGCCGCAGTCGGCTCGTTCAGAAGGCGCAGGACCGAAAGACCGGCCAGTTTGGCTGCATCCTTGGTCGCCTGGCGCTGCGCATCGTCGAAATACGCCGGCACGGTGATCACGGCACCAACGAGTTCTCCGCCGAGCGAATGCTCCGCGCGCTGGCGTAGTGCACGCAGGATCTCCGCAGACACCTCAACCGGACTCTTCACCCCGGCCACGGTTCGCAAACGGACCATGCCCGGCACATCCTCGAAGTCATAGGGAAGCGATTCGCGATGGGCAATATCCCTGACTCCACGGCCCATGAAACGCTTTACGGAGACGATCGTGTTGCGCGGGTCGCGTGCCTGCTCGGCTTGCGCCTCATAACCGACATCGACGCCCCCATCTTCATGATAGCGAACGACCGACGGCAGCAGCGGTCTCCCCAAATCATCGCTGAGGACGACCGACAAGCCACTTCGAACCGTTGCCACGAGCGAATTGGTCGTTCCCAGATCGATTCCGACCGCGAGTTTGTGTTGATGAGGTGCGGCTGATTCGCCGGGTTCGGCAATGTGCAAGAGAGCCATGGATTTCCTGTTGTTATAGATGCCTACGCTTCAAGCGCGGCCATGCCGTCATCGATTTCCGCCAACAGCTTTTCAAGGAACATCAGGCGCCGGACGCGATCCGCCGCCATCGCATAATCGTGATGATCGTCAATCGATTCGGCCAGTTGTTCGTAGCGCTTGTTCATGCGTTGCTTGACACGATGGTGCAGTTGCTCGAGTTCCCCGTACTCGTGCGCGCGCCGCGCCTCGGCAACGGCCTCGCGCCATTCCATCTGCTCCATCAGGAACTCCGGCGGCATCGACGTGTTGTTCTCCTTGTCGATATTCTTCCCCGCCAGATCGAGCAGGTACTGGGCACGTGCGAGCGGATTCTTAAGTGTCTGATACGCTTCGTTCACACGCGTGGCCCACTGCAGCGAAACGCGCCGCTCGGACTCCGTTGCATGTGCAAAGCGGTCGGGGTGAACCCGCGCCTGGATCTCCCTGAAGCGCTTGTCCAACGACAGAGGATCGATCCTGAACGCCGGCGTCAATCCGAACAGTGCAAAGTGATCGGAATTGAAATTGATTTCGTCGCGAGCTGAAACCACGTCACCGCCCTTTCAGCGTAATGGTGCCGGAATCTCTTGTTGTAGTGGATATTTCAAACGCTGAAACTTTCGCCGCAGCCGCAGGCATCCTTGACGTTCGGATTGTTGAACTTGAATCCTTCGCTCAATCCCTCGCGGGTGTAGTCCAACTCTGTTCCATCAAGGTAAGGCAGGCTTTTTGCGTCGACCAGCACTTTCACGCCATGCGATTCGAACTCGACATCATCCGGCTCGGCCACATCGGCGAACTCCAGCTTGTAAGCCACGCCCGAGCATCCGCTGGTGCGCACGCCGAGCCGCAGACCGATGCCTTTCCCGCGCTTCTGCATGTACTTGGCAACATGTTTTGCCGCGTTTTCGGAAAGCGTAACCGCCATTTCAAAATCTCCTTCGTAGTGCAACCCGTAACTATCGCAGTTTATTCGCCTTGCTTCTTTTTGTAATCCGCCACCGCTGCCTTGATTGCATCCTCGGCGAGGATCGAACAGTGGATCTTGACCGGCGGCAACGCCAATTCTTCGGCAATCTGGGTATTCTTGATCTCCAGCGCCTGATCGAGCGTCTTGCCCTTGACCCATTCGGTTACCAAGGAGGACGAAGCGATGGCCGAACCGCAGCCGTAGGTCTTGAACTTGGCATCCTCGATAATGCCATCCTTGCCGACCTTGATCTGCAGCTTCATAACGTCGCCGCACGCCGGTGCGCCAACCATGCCGGTGGCCACGCCGTCTTCTTCCTTGCCGAAAGAGCCCACGTTGCGCGGGTTCTCGTAGTGATCCAGTACTTTTTCGCTGTATGCCATGATGTAACTCCAGTTAGCCGGGCATGTCAGGCGCTTCCTGACCCACCCTTCAATTCAAATTAATGGGCCGCCCACTGAACCGTGTTCAGATCAACGCCTTCCTGCACCATTTCCCACAAAGGAGAAAGCTCGCGCAGCTTGCCGATTTTTTCGTGCAACAGCTTGATCGCGAAGTCGATTTCCTCTTCCGTGTTGAAGCGCCCGATCGTGAAACGGATCGAACTGTGCGCGAGTTCGTCGTCGCGCCCGAGCGCACGCAACACATACGACGGTTCGAGCGACGCCGAGGTACACGCCGAGCCCGATGAAACCGCCAGATCCTTGATGGCCATCAGCATTGACTCGCCTTCGACGTAGGCGAAGCTGACATTCAGGTTGTGCGGCACGCGATGTTCCAGGTCGCCGTTGACGTACACGTGCTCGATGTCCGAGACCCCCTTGAGTAGCCTGTCGCGCAGGGCGCCGATACGCTTGTTCTCTTCGGCCATTTCCTCGCGCGCGATGCGGAAGGCTTCGCCCATGCCAACGATCTGGTGCGTCGGCAAAGTCCCGGAACGGAATCCCCGTTCATGGCCGCCGCCGTGCATCTGCGCTTCCAGACGAACGCGCGGCTTGCGCCTGATGTACAGGGCTCCGATGCCTTTCGGCCCATAGGTCTTGTGCGCGGAGAAACTCATCAGATCGACCTTCAAATTGGACAGATCGATGGCAACCTTGCCGGTTGCCTGTGCCGCATCGACATGAAAGATAATGCCCTTGTCGCGGCAGATCTCGCCGATCTCGGCAATCGGCTGGATGACGCCGATTTCGTTATTGACGAACATGACCGAAACCAGGATGGTATCGGGCCTCAGCGCGGCCTTGAACACATCGAGGTCGAGCAAGCCGTTGTCCTGCACGTCCAGGTAAGTCACTTCGAACCCTTGGCGCTCAAGCTCCCGGCAGGTATCGAGAACGGCCTTGTGCTCCGTCTTGACCGTGATCAGATGCTTGCCCTTGCCCGAATAGAAGTTCGCAGCGCCCTTGATGGCCAGGTTGTTCGATTCGGTCGCCCCGGAGGTCCATACGATCTCCTTCGAATCGGCATTGACCAACCGTGCGACTTCCTCTCGCGCTTCCTCGACGGCCGCCTCGGCCTCCCAACCAAACGAGTGGGAACGCGAGGCCGGATTGCCAAACTTCTCAACCAGATAAGGAATCATTTTCTCCGCCACACGCGGATCTACCGGTGTGGTCGCCGAATAATCGAGATAGATCGGCAGTTTCAACATTTATTCGCTCCGTTTCCAAGATTCATCTTTTAGACCGCCATGGCCGTCAAACGCTTCAATTTCAATGCCGTGCTCCGCAAGGACACCAGAAAATCGTCGATCTGAGCGACGGTGCTGCCCGCCCCCAGGCTGACACGCACGGCACCGCGCGCCGCTTCGGCTGCAACACCCATTGCCCGTAGGACGTGCGAGGGCTCAGGATCGGCGCTGGAACATGCCGCGCCGCTGGCCACCGCAAAACCGGCCCTGTCCAGATGCGCTACCAGCGTTTCCCCGTCGAGGTTCGGCAATGAAAAATAACTGGTATTGGGCAAGCGCTCGGTATCTGCGCCAAAAAGCCGCGCTCCCAGACTGACCAGCCCTTGCTCCAAACGGTTCCTCAGTTCGGCAAGGTGGCGTGTGGAATCGGCAAGTCGCTGCGCGGCCAGCTCGGCTGCCACGCCGAATCCGACGATTGCTGCAACATTTTCTGTTCCGGAGCGCAAGCCGCGCTCGTGCCCTCCTCCGGCGATCAGCGGCTCGATTTCGACCCGCTTGTCCAGCACCAGCGCGCCTGCTCCCTTGGGTCCGCCGATCTTGTGCGCGGAAAGGGAAAGAGCATGCACCCCGCTCGCATTCAGCGAACGGAAATTGATGGCAATCTTGCCCAACGCCTGCACACCGTCCGTGTGAAAGAGAGTTCCCGACGCCTGCGCCATCGTTGCCAGTTCGGGAACGTTTTGCAGAACCCCGGTCTCATTATTGGCCAGCATTACCGAAACCAGCCTCGGCTCATAAGACAAGACAGCGCGAAAAGCCTGCGTATCGACCTGTCCATTGGCATCGACGAACAACTTGTGCAGTTTCCAGCCGCGCCGGACCAACTGTTCGGCTGGCTTGATCACACATGGATGTTCAATTGCACTGACCGCAAGCGAACCCGGTTTGAGAAAAGCCGCTACACCCTTGATGAACAGGTTGTTCGCTTCGGAACCGCCACTGGTGAAAACAACTTCCGTCGCATGCGCGCCCACGGCCGCCGCGACTTGGTTGCGTGCCTCGTCGATGGCCCTTCGCGCCGCCCGCCCATATTCGTGCCGACTGGACGCATTGCCGAACTGCTGCGACAGCCAAGGCAGCATGGCATCGAGCACCACCGGATCGATCGGTGTCGTGGCGTTGTGATCGAAATAAACCGAAGCGGCCATCCTGGTCCCGGCGTCAGGCCAATGCCGACAAGGATCTGCTGCGCGCACCGGAACCGCATCGACGTGCGTCCCTGAGCAACGCGACATCGCCGCCCACTTTCGTCAGCTGCTGGGCGACAAGGTCAGCCAAGGCAACCGACTCGAGGTATTCGTACATCTTGAAAGTCAACGTCATCCACAGGTCGTGGGTCATGCAACGCTCTTCTTCCCTGCAATTTTCCCGGCCGCCACACTGCGTCGCATCCAGTGCCTCGTCCACCGCGCGGACGACGTCGGCAACCGAAATATCCGCCATCGGTCGGGCCAGGCAATAACCGCCCCCCGGGCCGCGAACGCTTTCCACTAGATTGTGCCGACGCAGTTTTCCGAATAGCTGTTCGAGATACGAGAGCGAAATCTTCTGCCGATCGCTGATTCCAGCCAGCGTCACCGGGCCGTCGCTCCCGTGCAGGGCCAGATCGATCATCGCCGTCACGGCAAAACGTCCTTTGGTGGTCAGTCGCATGGTGCCTCCTTTAATACCCGATTAGTTTTGTCAACTATGAGGAAAGTTCCCGTGCTTAGTCAACAATTTTGCTCAAGTATTTCGGATCGAATTTGTCAGCGGTCGCCAATTCATCCTCCAGACTGACGCCGCTGGCCTCCAGTTTCTTGAGCAGCGTGTCAAGACGTCGGTCGGTTTCCACTGCATGATCGAGCAGTCCGTGAATGGCCTTGGCCAGCGGATCGTCCTGATTAGTAGAAAGGGCATACGCGGAAAACCCCATCTGCCCGGCCTTTTCTTCCCGCTTCTGCGCCCGCTCGCTGTCGATGATGCGCGCCGGGTTGCCGACGGCAGTAGTTCCCGGAGGAACATTCTTCACCACGACCGCGTTTGAACCGACCTTGGAATTGGCCCCGATGGTGATCGGACCCAGTACTTTCGCGCCGGCACCGATGACCACGCCGTCTTCGAGCGTCGGGTGACGGCGCCCCTTGTTCCACGACGTCCCACCGAGCGTCACGCCATGATAGAGCGTCACATCATCCCCGATCACCGCGGTTTCGCCGATCACCACGCCCATCCCGTGGTCGATGAAGAAACGGCGCCCTATGGTCGCGCCGGGGTGGATCTCGATGCCGGTCAGGAATCGCGCCACATGCGAGACAAAACGTCCCAGCCAGCGAAACTGACGGATCCAGAACCAGTGCGCGAGACGATGCATCATCGCCGCATGAACGCCCGGATAACAGGTCAGCACTTCCCACGACGTACGGGCGGCAGGATCGCGCGCAAATACGGAGCGAATGTCTTCTCGCAGGCGGCTGAACATGAAAGGAGTTCTCCATAACGGTTGAAGGGTAATTCTAAAATACCCGACTGTTTTAATCAAGATTTTCCGGGGATATTCTTCTCGACGGCGTCGAGTATGCCGCGCAGGATGTTGATTTCGTCGCGTTCCAGAGTCACCCGGCCGAACAGCCGACGCAATTTGGACATCAGCCGCCTGGGCTGGTTCGGATCGAGAAATCCCGTGTTCACCATGATCCGCTCGAGATGCACGTAAAAGCGTTCGATGTCGTCGTTGGTCGCCGCCGGAGAAGCAAACGGAACGGTCCTGCTGACTTCCGTCGGCCGGCCACCGTGTGCCGCCAATCTCAGTTCGTAACAAAGCACCTGCACCGCCGCCCCGAGATTGAGCGAAGAGTATTCCGGGTCGGCGGGAATGAAGACTGTCCGCTGGCAACGCTGCACGTCGGCATTCGACAATCCCGCGGTTTCGTTCCCGAAAACCAGCGCCACGTCCCCTTCGCCAGCTTTATCCAGGATCAGTGGGGCGGTATCGCGCGCCTGCGAGCGTTCAGGCCCGAGATTGCGGTGCCGAGCGGATAGCGCTACGGAAAACACCGTACCTGCGAGCGCCTCGTCGAGCGTCTTGCAGACGACCGCCATGTCAAGCACATCATCCGCGCCGGCCGCCCGGGCGATCGCCTCATCGTCCGGGTACTTCTTCGGGTTGATCAGAAACAACCGCGACAACCCCATTGTTTTCATGGCCCGGGCGGCTGCCCCGATATTCCCGGGATGACTGGTGTTGGACAGGACGATGCGCACTTTTGCCAACCGGTTGCGCGGATCAGCCGCCGAAGCCGGGGAAGACGAAGAAGGCTGGTTCATATTAAAATATGCGATTCCACAAACGAAACGGGCGAACCGGAATTCTCCGTCCGCCCGTCGGACTCTTTAAAAGACACGCCATGCATCCAGCTCTGAACATCATGGTCAAGGCCGCTCGTCGCGCCAGCCAGATCATCAACCGCGCCGCGCAGGACATCGAGCACCTCAAGATCACGCCCAAGAAATTCAACAACGATTTCGTCACCGAAGTCGACAAGGCCGCGGAAGCCGCCATCATCGAGATTCTGCGCGAGGCGTATCCTGACTATGGGATTCTAGCAGAAGAGTCCGGCGTTTCCGGCGCAAGCGAAAGCGGCAAGGACTACCAGTGGATCATCGATCCGCTCGACGGAACCACCAATTTCATTCACGGCTATCCGCAATACGCCGTGTCCATCGCTCTCACTTACAAGGGCCAGCCCAATCAGGCGGTGGTATACGACGTTGTGCGCAACGAAATGTTTACCGCCAGCAAGGGCGGCGGCGCCTATCTGAACGAACGCCGCATCCGGGTCACCAAATGTGACAGGATGGAACAAGCCCTGCTGGGTACGGGCTTTCCGTTCCGCAATTTCGAACATGCCAGGGCTTATCTGGGCGCATTCAAGGATTTTGCCGAACGTACCTCGGGAATCCGGCGCGCCGGTTCGGCCGCGCTCGATCTGGCTTACGTGGCCTGCGGACGTTTCGACGGCTTCTGGGAATTCGGTGTCCTGCCCTGGGACATCGCCGCCGGCTGCCTGCTGATCACGGAAGCCGGAGGGCTGGTCAGCGATCTCTCGGGAGGCGAGAACCACCTGAAGACAGGCAATATCGTCGCCGGCACGCCGAAGATCTTCTCGCAAATGCTGCAGGTCATCGACAGCCACCGCACACCCGCCTTGCAGGCGTGAGGAACCGCCCGTCAGGGCGAGGCTTTCGGCTGCAGCAACTCGATCCTGAATTCGCTTTCATACGGTGGAACATTGCACTCGATTATGTCCGGCGGAGCGATATCGAGCCGCACGCCAACGACGTCGGTGCGTACCGGCAGACGGGTGACGCCCCGGTCGACCAGGGCGACGACGCGAATCTCCGCAGGCTGCTTGCGAGCCAGGTATTCCACCACCGTGAGCAGCGAGTGCCCTGTATAGAGCACGTCATCAACGACCAGCACCGTGTACCCCGCGAGATCGATCGCAGCATTGCGTTCATCCTCCAGCAGGCGTGTTTGCGGATGAAGCAACGTCAGGTCGTCAGCATATCGCTTGACGGACAGATCGAGGCGCACGGGCGGAGCAATACCAAACCGGCGCACCATGATTTGTGTCAGCCGGTCGGCCAACGGTGCTCCCCGGCGAAGAACCCCGACCATGGCGATTTTCTGGCGACCGGTCAGCAAGCCGGCGGCATCGCGGGCCATGCCGTCCACCACCACTTCGAACTGCGCGGTATCGTAAAGACAGGTTCGTCTTCCAAGTGGCCGGTCCATGTTGCCCCCTTTCAGCGGATTTCGGATGTGTAAAGTCCGGCTTTCTTCATCCTCGCTTCTATCATCATAGTCAAACACCGCCGCGCCTGGCCTTCCCGCCGGAAAACTGGAACTATAATCACCGCACCATTGAATTCAACCGGAAGGGCGCAGCTATGGCCACTCAACCACAACAGGGCGACGCCCTCCTGATCATCGATGCGCAGAAAGATTTCCTGCCGGGCGGTCGCCTTGCCGTTCCCGACGGCGATCAGGTCATCGCTCCACTCAACGACTGGATTTCCCGCTTCACCTCGGCTGGACTTCCCGTGTTCGCCACCCGCGACTGGCATCCGGCCGATCATTGTTCCTTCCAGCCGCACGGGGGACCTTGGCCGCCGCACTGTGTCGCCGGCACCGATGGGGCTGCATTTGCTGATGGCCTGAAGCTCCCCGCCGACGCCACCATCGTCAGCAAGGCCACCCGCAAGGATGCCGACGCCTATTCGGGCTTCGCCGGGACCGAGCTGCACCTGCTTCTGCTGCAACGAGGTGTACTGCGGCTCTTTGTCGGCGGACTCGCCACCGATTATTGCGTGCTCAATTCCGTCCGTGACGCGCTTCGGCTGAAGTACGGCGTCCAGTTATTGACGGCGGCCATCCGCGCCGTCAACGTGCAACCCGGAGACGGGACCCGGGCCGTTGCGGAAATGATTGCCGCCGGCGCCGTCGCCCTGGAGAACTGATCTTGAACAACGCAACTGAAAGCGCCCTGCTCACCGACCTGTATCAACTGACCATGCTGCAGGCGTATTTTGACAAGGGCATGGACGACACGGCGGTCTTCGAGTTTTTCGTGCGCAAGCTGCCCGAGAACCGCAACTTCCTGCTTGCGGCGGGACTTGAGCAGGTTTTGGATTACCTCGAAAACCTGCATTTCAGTGCCGATGAACTTCACTGGCTGCGCAACTGCGGCCGTTTCCACGAACGCTTCGTCGACGCGCTGGCCGATCTGCGTTTCACCGGCGAGGTGTGGGCCATGCCCGAAGGAACCCCCTTCTACGCCAACGAACCGATCCTGCGCGTGGTGGCGCCGCTGCGGGAAGCGCAACTGGTCGAAACACGCATCATCAATCTGCTGCAATTCCAGACGCTGATCGCCACCAAGGCCTCCCGAGTGCGACTGGTCGCGCCCTACAGCCTGCTCGTCGATTTCGGGCTGCGCCGCGCGCATGGCGCGGAAGCGGGATTGTTATCCGCGCGCACCAGCTTCCTGGCCGGCTTCGACGGCACGTCGAACGTACAGGCCGGCATGCGCTGGAACATCCCGCTATTCGGCACCATGGCGCACTCGTTCATCCAGGCGCACGAAGACGAACTCGGGGCATTCGAAGACTTCTCGCACTCTCACCCCAAAGCCACCACCCTGCTCATCGACACCTACGACACCGAAGCGGCTGCCCGCGCCATCATGCCGCTGGCCCGCAAGCTGAGCCACGAAGGCATCGAAATCCAGGCAGTGCGCATCGACAGCGGCGACCTCGGCTGCCATGCCTCCCGAGTCCGGGCCATCCTCGACGAAGGCGGCCTGCCCAACGTCCACATCTTCGCCAGCGGCAATCTCGATGAATACGCCGTGCAGGCGCTGTTGGCGGCGAAGGCGCCGATCGACGGCTTCGGCGTCGGTACGCGCATGAACACCTCCGACGACTGCCCGTATCTGGAATGCGCCTATAAACTCCAGGAGTACGCCGGCTCCGCGCGGCGCAAGCGTTCGGAAGGGAAAGCCAGCTGGCCGGGGCGCAAGCAAGTGTTCCGGCGCTTCGATGCCGAAGGAAGAATGAGCGGAGACACGCTCGCGCTGGAAGGCGATGAAGTCACCGGCACGCCGCTTCTCGAATGCGCGATGCGCGGAGGAAAACGCACCGTCGCTTCGCCGACATTGGCACAAGCACGCGACTACGCGCGGGCACAACTCGCCCGCATCGCGCCACCGTGGCGAGGCCTTGAAGCTGCGGTTCCCTATCCGGTGGAGATTTCCACGACGCTCCGCGAATTGGCGCAGCAGGTCGACCGCAAGAGTATGTGACGAAATCAGCCGCCCTTCTGCGCCCCGGTTTTGCCCTCTATAAAGGCATGGTGCTGCTCCGCTGCGAAATCCCGACGCGCCGCTGAAAGTACGGCCAGTTGCGCCGCCACCTTGGCGTTGATGGTTTCGACGGGAACGCCCGTCAGCAACTCGATGGCTTCATCGACGTTGTGCACGGCGTATACGAGGAATTTTCCGGCAGCGCAGGCGCTGACCACATCCTGTCGCAGCATCAAGTGCTTGACGTTGGAGACAGGAATCAACACCCCCTGCCCTCCCGTCAACCCACGCGCCTGGCAAATATCGAAAAAACCCTCGATCTTTTCATTGACGCCCCCGATGGCCTGCATGTCCCCGAACTGGTTGACCGAACCGGTAATCGCCAGCGACTGACGAATCGGGACATCGGACAGAACGGACAGCAAGGCGCAAAGTTCGGCCATGGATGCGCTATCGCCTTCGACCGGTCCGTACGACTGCTCGAAGACGAGGCTCGCCGCCAGGGAAAGCGGGATAGTGCGCGAGTAGCGTGCGCCGATGAACGAGGAGAGAATCATCACGCCCTTCGAGTGAATCGGCCCGCCCAGTTCGGCCTCGCGCTCAATATCGATCACGTCCCCTTCGCCAACGCGCGCCGTCGCCGTGATGCGTACCGGATGGGCAAACATGAAATCGTCGAGGGAAAGCACCGCCAGCCCGTTGACCTGCCCGACGCGGCCATCCGTCACCGAGATCAGCAATGTGTTGCGCAGGATTTCTTCCTGATACTTGCAGCGTATTCGGTCGACGCGGCGTATGCGCGCAGCCAGGGCTGTTTCCACATCCTCGCGCTGCACGGACTTTCGCCCGGCCTTGCCGGCCCAGTGGTCGGCTTCCTGCAACAGATCCATCATCTGCCGACGGTTGGCGGTCAGGCGCTCCGCGTCCTCGCACAGGCGGGCCGCGTGTTCGACGATGCGCGCCACCGCTTCCCGGTCGAACGGGCGCAGCCCGGATCCCCGAATCAGCGTCGCCAAGTATTCCGCGTACTGGCGAGAGGTGTCGTCGTCACGCGGCAATTCGTTCTCGAAATCAGCCGGGATCTTGAAGAGTTCGGCAAAATCCGGATCGAGCGCCTTAAGCAGATAGTAGCTGCGCCGGTCGCCGATCAGCACCACCGTGACCTTCAATGGCATGGGCTCGGGTTCCAGCGAGATCGTGCTGACCAGGCCCCAGGCCTGCCCAAGCGATTCGATGCGTACCTGATTGGCCTGCAGCGAGCGCTTGAGTCCCTCCCAGGCATATGGCTGCATCAGCAGCTTGAGCGCATCGAGAACGATATAGCCGCCGTTGGCCCGGTGCAACGCCCCTGGCTTGATCAGGGTGAAATTGGTCAGCAGGGTTCCCATCTGTGCGATGTGATCGACGCGCCCGACCAGATTGGGATAGATCGGGTTGTCCTCATAAACCACCGGCGCAACGCTGACGCCGGCATTGTCGACCAGCAGATTGACCTGATAGCGGAGCGTCGACAGGCTGCCGCTGATCACACTGCTCGAGGTGTCCCCGTCCGATTTCGGCTGCTCGCGTAATTGCTCTCCCTCTTCGATGACGTCGTTCGTGACGTCGTCGAGAAACGCCAGGACCTCGGGCAGATCGGAATAGTTGTCGCGAAGCTCGTCGATCAGATGCCCGACAGCCAGGCTCAGGAACTCGCGGCTGGCTTCCTTTATCTGCGACTGCGTATCACGGCGCCAGCGCGGCAACTGGAGCATGAGTTGTCTCAACCGCTCGCTATGATCCTCGATCAATTTCCCGATACGCGCCTTTTCCTCTTCCGGAAGCTTGTCGAATTCCTCATGCGACATCGCTTCCTCACCGGAAACCGGCGCGAACACAAAACCGTGAGGCGTGCGCAACAACACCACGCCATCCCCGGAGGCCGCCTTGCCCAGTTCCTGCAGGGCTGTCTCCTCCTTCTCCTTGAAAGCGTTGTTGATGGCCTCGAGGCGCAGACGGTATTCGTCGCTTTCAAACGCCGACTGGATGGCCGTCGACAGTTCGGCCACGAATCGTTGCATGTCGCGCTTCAGTTGACCTCCCCGTCCGGCCGGGACGCGCAACAGACGCGGCTTGTTGGCTTCGGTGAAGTTGTTGATGTAGCACCAGTCGCTGGGCAAAGCCTCCCGGGCGGCGTTGGCCTAGAGTATCCGCCGTACTACCGAATGCCGGCCGCTACCCGATTCGCCGAGGACAAACAGGTTGTAGCCGGGACGCTGGATGTCGATGCCGAATTCGATGGCATCCACGGCACGCTCCTGTCCGATGATTTCTGTGGTCGCTGGCAGTTCATCCGTCGTGCGGAAAACAAAGATATCTGGATCGCAGC
This sequence comes from Propionivibrio sp., assembly GCA_029975435.1. Lineage (GTDB taxonomy): Bacteria > Pseudomonadota > Gammaproteobacteria > Burkholderiales > Rhodocyclaceae > Propionivibrio. Next base: position 21,386 of record JARKPC010000262.1, read on the forward strand.
GCCGATAGAGTTTCCCGGTGTCCAGTGCAACGGCATTTGACATGGAGAGTCCTTTCTTTCCTGTTCCGGGCAACCACGGCTGACGTCGCTGGAGCTGCGCTCATAGTTGAATACTAGTCTCTGCCCACAGCGGCGCCAAACCGAGGGCCTCCCGGAAGGCGTCAACAACTGCAACCACCCGTTGGCAATTCCGCTGATTTCCCGGCTTCAAGAGCAGCGCGCGACGCCATGCTGCGCAAATGTTTTCAGGTACTACGACAGTCCCTGAGGCATCCGGACGCCAGGACTCAACGTAAACACCGGCCTTCGACGGGTCTCCCTCTATCCGCGCCAGGCTGACTGCCGGCTTGCCGAACGCTTCGGCAACGATGCGCCCATGCAGGCTCGACCCTACAAACCCGCGGCTTCGGGCCAACAGGGCGCAGATATCCCAGATGTTCGGAGAATCGAAGATGATGGCATTGGACTCACACGTTCCGCGCAGCAATCGGCCATAGACTTCCACGCTGTCATGCCATGGTGCCGCGCCGGCTCGAAAAAACACGATGCCGAGGCCGTGCCCCCGCTGAATCTGCCGTAGTTGCCCCCCGATGATTGCGAGCGTCGCGTCATCGCCGAAATCGGCGCTGAACTGCACGGCGAGGTAACCCGCAGGAAAACGTTCGCCGATTGTCCGCTGTCGCTTCGCCAACGCTCGTTCCTCGACGAGGCCACCAAACAGGATAGCCGTCAGTTCGGCCGGATCGGGCGCCAGTCTCGTAGGTATTCCCGCCATTGCCAGCTGCCGATGCGTTTCCCGGTCGCGTACCCAGACGAAGTCCGCTTCACCGACGCGTGAGAAGACTTCCCTGCGCACCTCGTCCGGCTGCAAATTCAGCTCCATTCCGCCCACGCCGAGATAGCCGAAAAAGGCGGAACGGCCAAACAATCGCCGGGATACGAGGTAGGCAATCGTCTGGTCCAGACCCAGGCAGCGCGTCGCCCACTCGCGGGCTCCATTTGAATCGCCTTTATCGCGGGTAATAGCGCGCTGCGCTTCCTCATCCGATTGCAGCATGACTGCAGCCTCGTACAGCGTGCAGGTCAGCAACTCCCCGCCCACGTGCAGGACGTTCGCCGGGCAATCGCCCCATTCCTTCGCCAGAGCAGTAATGGCGCGGACTCTCCCGCCGCCGTGCGCCGAAAGATCGCGGTCGGCCAGCCCGGCTAACACGACGGGAACGGGACTGACCAGAACCCTGGCAATTTCGCCGAGCAGCAGGTCGCCAAAATTGTGCCGGTCGACGGCTCCGAAAAGGATCAGCGGCCTGCCGGCACGTATCCTCTCGCCGAAATTACTGGCCGAGGCCATTCGCTATCGCCCGAGCAACGCCGTCGACGACTTCGCGCATGCGCCTCCAGTGCGACCCGCGCCAGAACACACCGTCGCACCGTCCGCAATGCCAGAACTCGTCGAATCCGGCAAGCGTTCCCGGAAGCAGGCGCCCGGCAACGTCCTGCTTGGGCGCACGATCGAGCCGTTCGTTGCATTCCAGGCACCGCGCCGGTTTTCCGCTGCCTAGCGCGAGTGCATAGCGCGCTCCCACATCCGCCAATTGCGCCAAGGGCGCCGTATCGCGCAGGTAGCATCCCTGTGACAACGTCCGGTGCATTAACAAAGCGCGATCGCGGGTCAAGACAACGCGAGCTTCCCCGGTGGCAATAGCAACCAGATCGGCATCATCCCAGGCGTTGTCCCAGAGGGTATCGAAACCGCAAAAACGCAGGTAACGCGCCAGGCGTCCCAGATGTGAATCGGCAGCAAATCGCGGCTCGACTGCGCAAGGCGGCGCCAGGCGGCGCAACGCGGGAAAAACCGCCACCCGGTCATTCGCCTCCAACCGCCGATCCATGCTTGCTGACTCGCCGTTGATCAGCAACAAGCCGACTTCCGTATGCGGCACGCCCAGGGCCTCGATGATGTGCTTGACGGTTTCATGCGTAGCCACCGCATGCTCGAAGCTGCGGCCACGCAACGCGCCGGGCAGAAAGTCGGCAAGCTCGGCGTAGAAACGCAGCTCTATCGCTATTCGGATCGCACCCATCACCGACCTCTCGGGCAGAGGAGACACAGACTCGGGGCAGAACCCCAATCAAAGCCCCTTCTGATACGTGCCTATCAATTGAGCTTCGCCAACGACATGTCCGAGCATGGCCTGTTCGAGTCGTTTCTTGTCGGGCATCTCCAGGTCAGGAAGAACGACATCAAGCGCGTAGAGCTTGTGGAAATAACGATGCCTCCCGATGGGCGGACACGGTCCGCCGTAACCAGCGCGTTTCCAGTCATTCAATCCTTCCCTGCATCCCGCGGGCAATGTCTGTACCGCTTCTGGCAAACCGTTGCCGTCGACCGGCAGGTTGTACAGCAGCCAGTGCACCCACGTCATGCGCGGTGCGGCCGGATCCGGCGCATCGGGATCGTCGACGATCAGGACCAGGCTTTTCGCGCCCGACGGAACATCTCCCCAGGCCAGCGATGGAGAAACGTTACGCCCTTCGCAGGTATGGAGCTTGGGTATCGATTCCCCGGACAGGAAGGCACTCGATGTGATGAACATGTGAACTCCTTTCTTCGCTCAATGACTGAAAAATCCGGTTTCCAGAATCATCTTAGGTCATCGGCGGGCACTCGGCCTTTTTTCGACCATGCGTGTCCAGGCTGGTAAGATGCCACCCTTGCCGCAGGCACTCCCGTCATCGAAACACGCCAACGAATGATGCAAAAAGACCCTTCAAATAACGACAACACGCTGGGAAAGCACACCCCGATGATGCAGCAGTATCTGGGGCTGAAATCGAAGTACCCCGGCTTGCTGCTCTTTTATCGAATGGGCGACTTCTACGAGTTGTTCTACGAAGACGCCGAAAAGGCCGCGCGACTGCTCGACATAACACTAACAACACGTGGCCAGAGTGCGGGTGTGCCGATCAAGATGGCCGGCGTGCCCTATCACGCCGTCGAACAGTACCTGGCGCGCCTAGTCAAGCTCGGCGAATCGGTGGTGATCTGCGAACAGGTCGGCGACCCGGCGACCAGCAAGGGACCGGTCGAGCGCGCCGTGTCGCGCATCGTCACGCCCGGCACGCTGACCGACGCGGCCCTGCTCGATGACAAGCGCGACTCGCTGCTCTTGGCTTTATCAGGAACGCGACAACAGTTTGGGTTGGCTTGGCTGAATCTTGCCAGCGGGGAATTCCGTGTCTGCGAAATCGCGCCGGAGAAGCTGGCGGCAACGATCGAACGCATCCGCCCGGCCGAAATCATCGTGCCGGAAGGTCTTGAACTGCCGTTTGCGCCGGAAGCCGCCCAGGTAACGATCACCCGTCAGCCCGACTGGCATTTCGACAGTGAAGCAGCGGCACGCGAACTGTGTGCCCATTTCAAGACGGCCTCGCTCTCGGGTTTTGGCGCCGACGGCCTGCGCTCGGCGATCGCCGCTGCCGGTGCGCTGCTGCGCTACGCCCAGGCCACCCAAACACGCTCCCTGCCGCACGTGCAGGCGCTGATCGTCGAGCGTGACGGCACCTTCCTGGGACTCGACACCGCCACCCGACGCAATCTGGAACTGACCGAAACACTGCGCGGCCAGCCAGCGCCAACGCTGTTCAGCCTGCTCGACACTTGCGTCACTTCGATGGGATCGCGCGCGCTGCGCCATGCGTTGCACCATCCGTTGCGCGACCCGGCGATCCCGGCCGCACGCCACGCCGCCATCGAATCGCTGATCGATGACAACGGGCAATGCTTGCGTACCGTCCGCCGAGCGTTGCGCGGCTTCGCCGACATCGAGCGCATCGCCGGCCGCGTCGCATTGTTCAGCGCCCGGCCGCGCGACCTCTCGAGCCTGCGCGACAGCCTGCACCGCCTAGCCGAACTGCGTGCCCCGCTGGCCGACGCGCCGGCCCCGTTGTTGCGCGACCTGCTGGCCGAACTGGCCACGCCGGACAGCGCGCTCGACCTGCTGAGCCGCGCCATTCAGCCGGAACCGGCCTCGCTGTTGCGCGAGGGCGGCGTCATCGCCGACGGCTACGACGCGGATCTGGATGAATTGCGAGGCATCAACGACAACTGCGGTGCCTTCCTCGTCGAACTGGAGGCGCGCGAACGCGAGCGCACCGGCATCGCCAACCTGAAGGTTGAGTACAACCGCGTGCACGGCTTCTACATCGAGATTACCAACGCCAACGCCGCCAAGGTGCCCGATGATTACCGACGCCGGCAGACGCTGAAGAACGCCGAGCGCTACATCACGCCGGAACTGAAGGCGTTCGAGGACAAGGCCTTGTCCGCGCAGGACCGCGCGCTGGCACGCGAAAAACTGCTATACGAGGCCGTCCTGACGGCCTTGCAGGCCGATCTCCCGCAACTACAGCGCATCGCGCGCGCCGTGGCGCATGTCGATCTGCTGGCCGCCTTGGCCGATGTCGCCCTGGCGCGCAACTACAGCCGCCCGGTGTTCTCCGACGAACCCGGCGTGTTCATCGAAGGCGGGCGGCATCCGGTCGTCGAAAACGAACTCGCAGGTGGCGAATCGTTCATCGCCAACGACACGCGCTTGGGCGACAACCGCCGCCTGTTGCTCATCACCGGCCCCAACATGGGCGGAAAATCGACGTACATGCGCCAAACAGCACTGATCACGCTGATGGCGCACGTCGGCAGTTTCGTCCCGGCCAGCCACGTCGTGCTCGGCCCGCTCGACCAGATTTTCACCCGCATCGGCGCCGCCGACGACCTGGCTTCCGGCCGTTCCACGTTCATGGTCGAAATGACTGAGTCGGCCGCCATCCTGCACCACGCCACGGCCAACAGCCTGGTGCTGATGGACGAGGTCGGCCGTGGCACCTCGACGTTCGACGGGATGGCGCTGGCTTTCGCCATCTGCCGCCACCTCGTCGAGAAGAACCGCGCGCTGACGCTATTCGCCACCCACTACTTCGAACTCACGCTGCTGGCCAACGAATATCCGGAATTGGCGAATGTCCATCTCGATGCCGTGGAGCACGGCGAGAAAATCGTCTTCCTGCACGCCGTCGAGGAAGGCCCGGCCAACCAGAGCTACGGGATCCAGGTCGCGGCTCTGGCGGGGATTCCATCGTCGGTCGTTAAGGCCGCCAAGCGTCAGTTGCGCGAATTCGAACAGCGCGCATCGATCAACCCCTTGCAGCCGGACCTGTTCGCCGCGGTACCCGAAGCGCCGGAGCCGGAAGCGCATCCGGCACTCGAGCGCCTGGCCGCCATCGACCCGAACGAACTGACACCGAAACAGGCGCTCGACGCCCTATATGACTTGAAATCTCTGAGTCGATGAGAGTCTTCATCGCATTGCTGGGTTGGCTGCTGCTTGGCTCTGCTCACGCCGAAACCTGGCGCTTCGTGGCCATTGGCGACACGCCTTACAGCAACTATGAACGCCGCGAATTGCCGCGTATGCTCGAACAGATCGCCGCGGAATCGCCCGAACTCATCGTACACGCCGGAGACATCAAATTTGGCAGTGTCCGGTGTTCCGACGAACTGTTTCTGGACCGCAAGGAATTGTTCGATGCTTCCAGCGTGCCATTCGTCTTCGTTCCCGGCGACAACGAATGGATGGATTGCCGGAGCGTCAGTGCCGGGGGATATGATCCGGAAGAGAGGCTCGATGCCCTGCGTCGCGTGTTTTTTCAGGAGCCCTTTTCGCTAGGTAGGAAGCGGATCCCCGTCGAGCAACAATCCGCAGCGTATCCCGAGCATCTGCGGTATCGTTTCGGCCCGGTTCTTTTCGTCACCCTGAACGTTCCCGGCCCCGATAACAATGCGGGCATCGCCGCCCAACCGCGCGATGAGTTTCTCAAGCGCAACCGCGTCGTCATCGAATGGCTGAAACAGGGATTCACCCTCGCCCGCAGGGAAGAACTGCGGGGCATCGTGGTCGTCATGCAGGCCGATATGGGTTTCAAGTTCTTCGAAGCAGGTCTGGTGAACCGTTCCTTTACGGAACTGTTCAATACGCTGCGCAGCGAAACCCTCGCGTTTCCGGGACAAGTCCTGCTGGTGCACGGAGACACCCACTATCAGCGCGTCGATCAACCAATGCGCCATCCGCAAACGAGGCAGCGAGTGGAGAATTTCACCCGTCTGGAAACCTTTGGCTTTCCCTTCATGGGCTGGGTGAAAGTCTATATCGACGACACCAACCCATCGCTCTTCCGTTTCGAGACACGCCCTTACCAGCCCGAATAGTCTCCTCTACGGCGATTCTCGATTGGGATATTTTTCCAGCAGATAACCAGTATTTCCGGCGCTGGATTTGCAGCAATTCCGTTCGGCCCTTATAGTCTATTCAAGTATGGAAGCCTCGATCAGCAGCCAGCAATTCCGGCGACGAATGAGTCGCTCGCGCGGCGACACGATAACAGGCAAACGATGGATTCCGGTTCCTGGCTTATCAAATCCAGAAATAGTAAATATTGATTCCATCGGATTTACAGAATATCACGGTGTCCGTATAGTGGATTCCAGAGGCATGAAGCACGCCTGAACGATCCTCTTGAAGCAGCATGTAGCACGGGCAACGGCACCCCCTTTAATTAGGGGGTGCCCGCTCCTTCAAACGACAAAAAAATGCAGCCGGCCGGCTGCATTTTT
>JARKPC010000266.1 GCA_029975435.1 Propionivibrio sp.
CTGTTGGTGGTCAAGGTGGTCAACGCCAGCAAGGATTGGTATGAGCGCGAACCTGCCTGAACTGCGTCCGGCGCGGGCGGCGGATTTGCCGGCGGTCGTCGCGCTGCTCGAAAGCTGCGGGCTGCCGACGGGCGACGTGACGGAGGCTATGCTGGCTTCCTTCTGCATCGCCGAGGTGGATGGGCGCGTGGTTGGCACCGCCGGGGTGGAAACATTCGGCACCGATGCGCTGCTGCGTTCGCTGGCCGTTGCGGAGGCTTCGCGCGGCGCCGGCCTGGCCGCGCGGCTGGTCGACTGGTGCGAAGCCGAAGCACGCCGGCAGTGCGTGGCGACGGCCTATCTGCTGACCACCACGGCGGCGGATTACTTCAGGAAGCGCGGCTACGCGGACGTGGCCCGCGACGCAGTTCCCGCCGCCGTTGCCGGGCACGCGCAATTCCGCAGCCTCTGCCCGGCCAGCGCCAAGTGCCTGGGAAGGCGCCTGTGATGGATCGCGACGAACTGCTGCGCGTTTTCCCCACGCATCGCGGCCGCCTGGTGGCGAGTCTTTCGCGCTTGGTTGGCACCGCCGACGCCGAGGATCTGGCGGCGGAAACCCTGTTGCGCGCGCTGGATGCGGTGGATGGCTTTCGCGGCGAGGCGGCGTTGGGTACCTGGCTGCACCGCATTGGCGTGAATCTCGCCTACGACCTGCTGCGGCGGCGCGAGCGAAACCCTATCCTTTCGGTGGAACCTGGAGACGACATGCAGGAGGCAGTGTCGGAGGCTGCCAATGCCGGGCCGCTCGAGCGAGAGCAGATGAGCCAATGCGTCCAGACCCTGCTGGCGAAACTGCCGCCGCAGCAGCGCCATGTGCTGGCGCAGGCAGACATGCTCGATCAGACGGCGATGGAGATTGCGGGGGATTCCGGGATCACCACCGGGAACGTCAAGATCCGTTTGCATCGTGCCAGGCGGGCCATGCAGGCGGTCCTGGAAATGCACTGCGACTTCGATCGGGAGTCCGGCGTGCTGTGCTGCGTGCCCAAATCGGAATGCTGATTCCAGACTCTGTATCCTTTTTCCCGAGTATTACGTCAAAGGGGCGTACCAATCCGGTACTTCACTCGGAGCCATGCCATGTTTGATGAAAAGACCAAGGAACTGATTGCCATCGGTGCATCGATTACCGCCAACTGCCATCCATGCCTCGACTACCACGTCACCAAGGCGCGCGAGCTTGGGATCGGAAACGACGAGATTTCGCAGGCCATCGAGGTCGGCAAGCAGGTCCGCCGCGGCGCATCGGCCAAGACGGACCGTCTGGCAGCCGAGCACGTGGGAGGCCAGACGGCACCGACCTCACCCGCTGGTTGCGGGTGTCGCTAACCACCGGATGAGCCGCGACAAACACCACGATTCTTAGTACAAGTAAATGACATGAAAACACTTGAAGTCTTCGATCCCGCCATGTGCTGCTCGACCGGCGTCTGCGGCGTCGAAGTCGATCCGGCGCTCGTGCAGTTTGCCGCCGATCTCAAATGGGCGGCGGAGCAGGGTGTCGATGTCAAACGCCACAACCTCGCGCAGGAACCGCAGGCGTTTGCCGCCAACCCGGCGGTCTTGAAGGAGATGGAAGCGGGCATGGATCGCCTGCCGATCATCGTCGTCGACGGCAAAATAGTCGCCACCGGCGCCTACCTGTCGCGCGCGCAACTGGCGCAAAAGCTCGGCATTGCGCTGGCCCGCGAGGACAAGCCGCACATCAGGATCGGCAGCGCGTGTTGCAATCCGAAGTCCGGGTGCTGCTGATGGCGTTGCCCGACGTAAGTACCCGCTATATCTTCTTCACCGGCAAGGGCGGCGTCGGCAAGACGTCGCTGTCCTGCGCCACGGGCCTCTCGCTGGCCGAGGCGGGGAAGCGGGTGCTGATCGTCAGTACCGACCCGGCGTCGAACCTCGACGAGGTGCTGGGTGTCGCGTTGGGCCAGTCGCCGACACCGGTGCCGGGCGCGGCCGGACTCTTTGCACTCAATATCGACCCGGAAGCCGCCGCCCGCGACTACCGCGAGCGCATGGTTGCACCGTATCGCGGCATCCTGCCGCCCGCGGCGATCGCCAGCATGGAGGAACAGTTCTCCGGCGCCTGCACGGTGGAAATCGCCGCTTTCGACGAGTTCTCCAAGCTGCTCGGGCACCCCGAGAGCACGGCGGAATTCGACCACGTCATCTTCGATACGGCGCCGACCGGCCATACCTTGCGCCTGCTGACGCTGCCGTCGGCGTGGAGCGAGTTCATCGCCGACTCGACGGGCGGCGCGTCCTGCCTCGGTCCACTGGCCGGGCTGGAAAAGCAGAAGGCGTTGTACGCGGCGACCGTACAGCGTTTGTCCGATCCGGCGCAGACCGCTGTCGTATTGGTCAGCTGTCCCGATACCGCCGCCTTGCGCGAGGCCGAGCGCACGCGCATCGAACTCGCCGAACTCGGCGTCTCCAATTTGCGCCTGGCGCTGAACGGCGTGTTCAAAAATGACGGGTCGTCCGACCCGATCGCCTGCGCCATGCGCGAGCGCGGCGCGCGAGCGCTGGCCGAAATGCCGGCCGGACTGGCGGAGCTGCCGGGCAGCGTAACGCCTTTCCTACCGCTTGGCACCGTCGGTCTCGATGCGTTGCGCCAGATGGTAGCGGAGAACACGCCGGTGAGTGCCGGGACTGCGATGTCGAGCCCGGTAACGGAATTGCCTGGTTCCTTCCGGACGCTGATCGACGAACTCGCGCAGGGCGGACACGGCGTCATCATGACCATGGGCAAGGGCGGCGTCGGCAAGACGACCGTCGCCGCAGCGATCGCTGTCGAACTCGCGGCACGCGGCTATCCGGTGACGCTGTCGACCACCGACCCGGCGGCGCACGTCGCGCACGCCGTCGGCGAAACGCCGTCGAATCTTTCGCTCACCCGCATCGATCCGGAAGCCGAAGTCGCGCATTACCGGCAGGAGGTGCTGGCCAAGGCATCACCAAGACTCGACCCGAACGCGCGCGCCATGCTCGAAGAGGACCTGCGTTCGCCCTGTACCGAGGAAATCGCCGTCTTCCGCGCCTTCGCGCGCGCTGTGGACGGCGGCAAGGATGCCTTTGTCGTGCTCGACACGGCGCCGACCGGCCACACGATCCTGCTGCTCGATGCCGCCGAGGCCTACCACCGCGAGGTGTCGCGCACGCAGGGCGAAATGCCGGAAACCGTGACGCAACTTCTGCCGCGCCTGCGAGATCCGAAATTTACCCAGGTGCTGGTGGTGACGCTGCCCGAGGCCACGCCGGTCAGCGAAGCCGAGCGCCTGCAGCAGGATCTCGTTCGCGCCGGGATCGAGCCGTTCGCCTGGGTCATCAACCAGAGCCTGTTGGTCTCCGGCACGGAGCATCCGGTACTGGCGCAACGCGGACAGTACGAGCAAGGCTATATCCATCGCGTGAGCAATCAACTGGCCCGGCGCTGCGCTATCGTTCCCTGGCTGGAGGAAACGCCCGCGGGTGTCGAGGGCTTGCGCCAACTGGTGGGATAGAAAATGCCTTCATCGTCCTCGTTCCAATGCCACAACAAGGCGTGGCGCCAGCATCACGCGGAGATCCGCGCTTTCCTGAAGAACCGCGCCGGCAGCGCCGACGAGGCGGACGACCTGCTGCAGGAGGTCTTTCTCAAGGCGCTGCATCAGGGCAAGGAATTCTGCTCGATCGAAAACGCGCGTGCCTGGCTGTTCCAGGTGGCGCGCAACCTGCTGGTGGACCGGTTGCGCGTGTCGAAAGAGCAAGTTCCGTTGCCTGATGATCTGCTCGCCGAATCGCCGCCGGAAACCGATCCGGTCGACCTCCTGAGCCACTGCCTTCCGCGGGTACTCTCGGAACTGTCGGCGGAAGACCGCGAAGCCATCACGCTGTGCGACATCCAGGGCATGACGCAGAAAGCCTTTGCCGGGCACCTGGGACTCTCATTACCCGCCGCCAAGTCACGTGTGCAGCGGGCGCGGCTGCGCTTGCGTACGCACCTGGCCGAAGCGTGCCGACTGACCTTCGACGAAGAAGGGAAGGTCTGCTGCTTCGTTCCGCGTCCGCCGTTGGAGTCGGTGAATCCTGATTGACAGGTTCCGTCTCATGCGTGGTGCTTGGCGATCTCCTGTTTCAGCGTCTCTACGGTCGGCACGCGGCCGGAAACGACGACCTTGCCGTCGATGAGCGCGGCCGGAGTCATCATTACGCCCATTGGCCCAAACACGCGCGGATCGGTCAGGTGCTCGATTTCGGCGTCGATGCCCAGTTCGGCGCATGCTTCCCGAACGTTCTTTTCGGTCGCTTGGCATTTCGGGCAGCCGGGGCCGGCGATCTGGATTTTCATGACCTTTCTCCTCGCTAAAGAATGAAATTGCCGAACAGCCAGCCGATCAGCGTTCCCAGCACGATGATGGTTGGCACATAAACAAACGCCTGGCGAACCCCGAATACGCGGGCGATGGCCAGCCAGTTCGGCAGGCTGAGTCCCGGCCCTGTTAGCAGAAGTGTCAGGGCCGGGCCCTTGCCCATGCCGAGCCCCATCAGCGTGTCGACGAACGGAGCCTCGGTCATTGTGGCGAAATAGCTGACGGCGCCGATCACGGTGGCCAGAAAGTTGGCGGACAGGCTGTTTCCGCCGAGCCATTCGCGGATCCAAGCTTCCGGCAGGAGGTAGCCGATGACGCCGACGAGAAACACGCCGCCCAGCAGCAGCGGGAAGATGATACGCACGAACCACCAGCTTTCCTGCATCCATTGCCTGAGCTCTTCGCGGCCGATGGTCTGCCAGGCGTAGGCGGCGGTCAGCAGCGTCAGGCCGCCCCACACGGCGACTTTCACCCAGTACGGCCCGCTCTGCACGAGGTAGTTGGGCAGCAGCAGGGTGAGGACGAGTAGCACGATCAGGATCAGGCTCTTGCGTTCGATGAACGACGTGCCTTCCGTCGAAGTGCCGGGCGTTACGGTTCGTTGCGGGTGCGGCCGATTGCGGAAGGCGACGGTTATGACCATGCCGACGGCGAAGGCCATCAGCAGCGCGGCGATGATCCGGGCGACGACCATTTCGGCGCCGAGGATGGTGCCGGTGTAAGTTAGCGCCAGCACGTTGGCGGCCGGCGCGACCCAGAGAATGATGAAGGCGGCGCCGATCCCCGCGCCGGCGTAGTACAGGCCGCTGGCCACCGGGATGACCGTGCACGAACACGCGGCGATGAGGAAGCTCGCGCCGCAGGCCAGGGGAAATGACTTGCCTTTATTGACCTGTTCGCCGAGCAACGCCAGGATCGCCTCCCGACGGATAAAGGTAACCATCGCCCCGGCCAGCAGGAAGGCCGGCACAAGGCAGGTCAGGACGTGGGTGGCGATGTAATCGTTCAGGGCGGTCAATCCGGCGCTCAGGATTCCGGTCAGCATGATGGACTCGTCTCTTCGAATCGTCGAAGGCGCTCACCGCTCGATTTCCGCTGTCGTCATCTGGCGGCCTGCTTGGCCAAGAATTGGGTGAGCGCTCAATCCAAATATAGACTGGTCAACCGGGCTTTTCCGTGGCAGACGTTCGATGGGGTCCAAACGACTCGACCGACATGCGGGACTTGCAGATCAGATCCGAAACGAGATCATGGCGTTTAGCGGTAGACTTCGTGGTTTTCGGAAATAGCGAACCCAATGGAACGTTGTCCCTGGTGTGAAGGCTTTGACCTCTATCGTCAATATCACGACGAAGAGTGGGGCGTGCCGCTCCATAACGACAGGGCTCTGTTCGAGCTTCTGATTCTGGAAGGTGCGCAGGCGGGGCTGTCCTGGGCCACGATCCTCAAGAAACGCGATCGCTATCGCCAGGTCTTCGACGGATTCCAGCCACATCTGATTGCGCACTACGACGAAGCCAAGGTAGCAGCGTTATTGGCGGATCCGGGGATCGTCCGGAATCGGGCCAAGGTGGCCGCGACCATTCAGAACGCCAGGGCATTCCTCGAGCTGACTGCGAACGGGCGGGCCTTCAGCGACTTCCTCTGGCAATTCGTGGATGGCAAGCCGGTCCAGAATGACTGGAACTCGCTGGCCGAAGTGCCCGCCAGAACGCCTCAATCGGATGCGATGAGCAAGGCGATGGGGCGCGCCGGATTCAAGTTTGTCGGGTCGACCCTCTGTTACGCGTTCATGCAGGCGGCAGGCATGGTCAATGACCATCTGAAGACGTGTTTCCGCCATGAACAGGTCAAAACCGGGTTACGTTGAAGGCGCACTGACGAGCGCAACGCTGCCAGGATTCAGGTCCATGAACATCACGCCATTCACCGCACTTGCCTGCCCACTGGACGGGCGACCATTGCGCAGCAACGGGACCGCATGGCGCTGTGCGGACGGCCACAGTTTTGACATCGCCAGCCAGGGCTACACCCATTTGCTGCCGGTCCAGAACAAACGCTCGCGCGACCCCGGCGACAGCAAGGAGATGGTTGCCGCCCGGCGGCGCTTCCTCGATGCTGGCCATTACCGGCCGATCGCCGAGGCGGCAACGCGTGCCGTCCTGGCGGATGCAGCCCCCGGCGCAACGATTCGCTGTCTCGATGCCGGTTGCGGCGAAGGCTACTATCTGCGCCAGCTTGCCGCTGGTGCCGATGAGGCAAGGCACTTGGCGCTGATCGGGCTGGATATCTCCAAGTGGGCGGTTCTCTCTGCCGCAAAACAGGACAGCCGGATGGCCTGGGTCGTCGGCAGCAACGCCAACCTGCCGGTGTTGCCGGGCGCGCTGGATTGCGTTTTGTGCATGTTCGGATTTCCCGTCTATGCCGAACTTGCCCGGGTGCTCGCCGCAGGGGGCCAACTAGTGCAGATCGATGCCGGACCGGACCATCTGCGCGAATTGCGCGAGATCATCTATCCCGTCCTGAAAGCGGAACGCGCGATCGATACGCCCGTGCCGCCCGGCTTTGCCGGTTTATCGAAGGAGACGCTGCGCTATCCGGTCGAGATCAGCGGGCAGCAACAGATCGCCGACCTGCTGGCGATGACACCGCACCTGTTTCGCGCGAGCAGCGAAGGCAAAGCCAGGGTGGCGGCCCTGCAATCCCTGTCGGTTACTGTCGATGTTCGGCTGAATCGCTACGTCAGAACATGAAAGACAGTTGTTTCCATCCCGACGGCCGGGCAGGACAGCGATTCACCTCAGATCGAACAAGAGCAGTTCCGAATCCTCATCGGCCGTGATGTCGAGCGATTCTTCCGCCTCGATCTTGGCGGCATCGCCGGTCTTCAGCGCGATGCCGTTGACGCGTACCGCGCCCTTGACGAGATGCAGGTAGGCAAGCCGCCCGGCGGCGAGCCGGTGCGAAACCCGTTCCTGCGGACTCAGCAGACTGGCGAACAGATCGGCATCCTGGTGAATGGTGACACTGCCTTCCCGCCCGTCGCGGGACGCGACCAGGCGCAGGCGGCCCCGTTTGTCCTCCGGAGCGAAATGCTTCTCCTCGTAGCCCGGCGCAATGCCGAGAGCATCCGGCTGGATCCAGATCTGGAGAAAGTGCACCGGCGCAGTCGGCGACGGGTTGAACTCACTGTGCTGCACGCCGGTGCCGGCGCTCATGCGCTGCACGTCGCCGGGGCGAATGACCGTGCCGTTGCCCATGCTGTCCTTGTGCTGCAATTGCCCGGACAGGACGTAGCTGATGATCTCCATGTCCCGGTGGCCGTGCGTGCCGAAGCCCTTGCCGGGCTGGACGCGGTCTTCGTTGATGACACGTAGCGGTCCCCATCCCATTTCTCGCGGATCGTAGTAGTCGGCGAAGGAAAAGGTGTGATCACTTTGCAGCCAGCCATGATCGGCATGGCCGCGGTCGGAACTCTTGCGAAGGACAATCATGAAAACCTCGGTGAAGTTGTCGAAGGGAAAAGGCGGAGGGTGCGATCAGTGGCCTTCGCCATTGCCGAACATGGTCGTGCTCGTTCGTTTGTGGAACACTCGTTGTTGAGTATTTTGCTCAGGTTTGGTTCGCGGAAATTTCCGCACAAGCAGGGCACCTGACGGTAACCATCGGCTTTCGCCCTATGGGTCTTCGCGCCGGACCGCGACGACTCCCTCGACAGCAAAGGGCGGTCGATAACAGGACAGCCATGGACCTATCCGGCCGGGCACTATTCATTGCCGTAAAGGTCTCTAGCTGGACTGGTTTCTTTAGCGCATGGAGA
>JARKPC010000271.1 GCA_029975435.1 Propionivibrio sp.
ATTCCTGCGTAGCGTGCGGCCTCATATTCGTGTTTCAGCGCCAGCAGGGTTTCCCTGATCCCCGTACCGGCATCGGCAATCTGACCGGTAGCCATCACCGCACCCGGCTCGAGCGCATTGCGGTAACGAATCTCCCAGTGACTGATGCCAACTAAATCTGCCAACAGGTTCAGGTTCATCTCGCAGGCAAATGCCGACTGCGGCACGCCAAAGCCGCGGAATGCACCGGCCGGCGGATTGTTTGTGTACACCGCCATGCCGTTGATTTCGACGTTGGGAATCTGGTATGGCCCGGAAACATGGGTACAGGCCCGTTGCACCACCGGACCGCCGAGCGAAGCATAAGCGCCGGTATCGGCGACGATGCGCGCCCGCATGCCGACCAGCTGTCCGTCCGCGTCACAGGCGGTAGTCAGTTCGATTTCCATCGAGTGTCGTTTCGGATGCACCCGCATGCTTTCCTTGCGGGACAGCGTCAGTTTCACCGGCTGACCGGTCTTGTGGGCCAACAGCGCCGCATGATGCTGCACCGACAAATCTTCCTTGCCGCCGAACGCGCCGCCGACCAGCTTGCCGATCACCCGCACCTGTTCGCCCGGTAGACCAAGAATCGCCGCAATTCCATGATGGTCGTCAAACACGCTCTGGCTACCAACATAGACCGTCAGCTTGCCGTCAGAACCGGGAACCGCCAGCGCGCTCTCCGGTTCGAGAAAGGCGTGCTCGGTGAACGGCGTGTGATAACTTCGGGTCACGACATGCGCCGCCGCCTCGATCGCCTGGTTTGCGTCGCCTCTGGCAAAGGCGACCCGACTCAGCACATTGCCGTCCGGATGCAGTTTCGGCGCTGTATCGGCCAGCGACTCCTGCGGCGACAACAACGGCGACAATTCTTCATATTCCAGTCGGATCAAACGAACTGCTTCCTGGGCGATTTTTTTCGTCCGGGCTGCGACAATCGCCAACGCATCACCAATGTAGCGAGTTTCTTCGCCCTCGCCGATCATTGCCGGCCAATCTCGTTTCAGGTGACCCCATTTCTGCTGACCGGGGATATCGGTCGCCGTCATCACCGCCGCCACTCCCGACAACCCGGCAGAAACCGAAGTGTCAATCGACAGAATCCGCGCCCGCGGCACCGGGGTTCTGAGCACGGCAGCATACAACATTCCGGGGACTTTCAGGTCGTCGACATACTCACCGGTTCCCAGCGTCTTGGCTGCAGCATCCATCCGGGCCGCCCGCGCGCCCACGCCGGCGGCGACTTCGGTCGGCAGCGGCAAGCCTTCGCGCAAAGCTTGCGCCGCCATCATGATCGCCTGTTCGATCTTTACATAGCCGGTACAGCGACAAATATTGCCGCGCAGCGCTTCCTTGATCCGCGCCGCCGAAGGATCGGGATCCCGATCGAGCAACCCCTTGGCGCTGATCACCATCCCGGGGGTGCAGAATCCGCACTGCACCGCGCCAGCCTCGGCAAACGCCCAAGCATAAACTTCTTTTTCACGTGCAGACAGCCCTTCCACCGTAATCACCGTCTTGTCCTGCAATCGGCTGAGCGACAACAAGCAAGCGCGCATCGCCATCCCGTTGATCAACACCATGCAGGCGCCGCAAGCCCCTTCGCCGCAACCGTTCTTCATCGAAGTCAGCCGCAAGGTTTCTCGCAAGTATTCCAGCAGATTCTCGTCTTCCGTTTCCTGGTAGACGACGCCATTTATCGTGAACTGGTACATGCCGCATCCTCCCCTTGTTGCCGTATTTTTCGCGCCAGAAAGCAGCCGGTCGGCCCGATGGAGATCCGCCCCGCCTGCACCACATGCCGCCCCCGCAAAAACACTTCGCGCAGCCGGCCCTGCTGTTCCATTCCTTCATAGGCGTTGTAATCGACCCGCTGCGCTTGCGTGGCCGCCGAAATTCGGCAACTCCGGCTGGGGTCCCAGACCACGATATCAGCGTCGCTGCCGACCGCCAGTACCCCTTTGCGCGGATACAGGCCAAACTGTTTCGCCGGTCCGGTCGATATGCAGGCGGTAAATTGCGACAGACTGATTTTTCCGGTTGCCACGCCAAAGCTATATAACAG
>JARKPC010000274.1 GCA_029975435.1 Propionivibrio sp.
CTCGACTGGACGCTGACCAGCGGCATCGTCTCGGCGCTCGACCGCTCGCTCGGCGGGAGTGATGGCAACAGCGGAGGCCGTAGCGTCGAACACCTGATCCAGACCGACGCGGCGATCAACCCCGGCAACTCGGGCGGCCCGCTGCTCGATTCAGCCGGCCGGCTGATCGGCATCAACACCGCCATCTACAGCCCGAGCGGCGCCTCGGCCGGCATCGGCTTCGCCGTCCCGGTCGACACCGTCGCCCGCGTCGTGCCGCAATTGATCGCCAAGGGGAAATACATCCGGCCGGTGCTGGGCATCCAGATCGACGACGGACTCAACGAACGCCTGATTCGCACGTTCGGCACGCAGGGCGTCTATGTCCTCAAGGTAAGCCCGGGATCGGCCGCGGATAGCGCAGGACTCAAGGGGGCGCAAGTTACCCGGGACGGGCGGATCGCCCCCGGCGACATCATCACGGCAATCAACGGCAAGCCGGTTGACAGCGTGGCCCGTTACCTGTCGCGCATGGACGATCTCCAGATCGGCGAAACGGTCAGCGTGTCCGTCACGCGCGGTGAGCAGAAGCTGGAAATCCAGGCCACCCTGCAGCCGGAATCCTAGCCATTCAGGAATGATTCGGGCCCCCGCCCCAATCCCAAGCGTGACAATGTCTTCAGTGAATGCTAGGGTTACGCATAAGGGCCGGTTTCTCTGTAGCGGAGAAACAAACATGAGGCAGTTCGCCCATTTGCCTGTTAGCGCGCCAACCAGACATAGGAGCATGAGATCATGAGCATCAAAGACGCGGTCAAGGAAAACATTGCTTACAGCAAGGAATTGATTGAAGCAGGAATTGATGGTGCCAATTCAGCACGCAAAGAAGTCCTGGAAGCCGAAGAGACCACCGACCTGGTAGCAACGGCAGCACAGGAATCCTGGCAGCCAGCAACCATTGGCGTCCTCGCCGGCGCCATCTGCGGCGTCCTCGCCGACGACCGCAAGCCGGTTCGCGGTGTCATTGCCGGCGGATTGCTGGGCGCCGTGCTCGGATTTGCCGGAAGTTTCGCCTGGAAAACGAGGCCGATCACCTCGGCCATGGCCCACAAGGCGGGCAAGCGCATCACTCAGGTGCGCGACGGGCACTGGCTGAGCAAGCATCCGATCAACTACGGCTGATTGGCCGACCACCATTGAGAAAAGGCCAGTCCTGCGGGACTGGCCTTTTCGCTTATGCGAGCGCGGATCGCTTACGACACCCCATAGACGAGATCGCGGAGGAAGAGGGAGACCTGGGGCACGTAGGTGATGATCATGAGGAAGGAGAGGACGGCGAGGACGAAGGGGATCAGCTGCTTGATCATCTGGTCGAGCGAGATTTTCGCCACCGTGCAGGCCGCGAAGAGATTGACCCCGAACGGCGGGGTGATCATCCCCATCGCGAGATTCACCACCATGATCGTCCCGAAATGCACCGGATCGACCCCGAATTTCGCCGCCACCGGCACCAGGATCGGCGCCAGGACGATGATCGACGCCGAGGTCTCGATGAACATGCCGATGATGAACAGGGCGAAGTTGACCCCGATCAGGAACATGCCGGCCGAGGTCAGATGCTCCTTCAGGAAGTCGCCGATCGCTTCCGGCACCCCTGCCCGGGTGATCAGCAGGCTGAACAACCCGGCGTTGGCGATGATGAACATGATCACCGCGGAAGAAATCACCGACTTGCGGAAAATGATGTAGAGGTCCGAAAACTTGATCTCGCGGTAGACGACCATGCCGACGATCAGCGCGTAGAAGACCGCGACCACCGCCGCTTCGGTCGGGGTGAACACCCCGCCGTAGATCCCGCCGAGGATGATCACCGGCATCATCAGGGCCAGCGCGGCTTCCTTGCCGGCCTGCCGGAACGGCATCCGGCCAAGGTGGTCGTCCTTGCCGTAGCCCTTGTACTTGGACCAGAGCCAGACGAAGACCATCAGGCCGCCGCCGATCAGCAGGCCGGGACCGAAGCCGGCGATGAACAGTTCGCCGATGGAGACTTCCGCGGAGACGCCGTAGAGAATCATCGGGATCGACGGCGGGATGATGACGCCGAGTTCGGCACTGGTGGCTTGCAGCGAGGCGGCGAAGGGGACCGGGTAGCCGTGCTTGACGAGCGCCGGGATGAGGATGGCGCCGATGGCGAAGGTGGTCGCCACGCTGGAGCCGGACACCGCGGCGAAGATCATGCAGGTCATGACGCAGGTGATGGCCAGCCCGCCCTGCAATCCGCCGACGATCGATTTGGCGAAGTTGACGAGGCGGTTGGAGATGCCGCCGACTTCCATCAGGTTGCCGGCCAGGATGAAGAAGGGAATGGCGCCCAGGGCGAACTTGTCGATCGCGGAGAAGATCTCCTTGGGCACGATCAGCATCGGGATGTTGGTGAAGAGATGAATCCCCGTCACGCTGGCGAAGCCGATCGAGATGGCGATCGGGACGCTGAACGCGAAGAAGATGATCATCGAGACGAACATGGCGGCAGTCATGGGAGTTCCTTGTGCTTGCGGTGGTAACAACGGACGCGTGTTGTTTTTGTCGTCGGTTTATTGTTGGGTTTCGAGGTCGGCGTGGCGCGGATCGAGGAAGTTGGCGATGGCGGCGATGATGGCGAAGAAGGCGCCGACCGGCAGCGCGGCGTAGCCGACGCTCATGGGCAGGAAT
>JARKPC010000287.1 GCA_029975435.1 Propionivibrio sp.
GTCCATCGGCTCGCAGCTTCGCTCCACGCTTCCTTCCCACACTCGGTCACCCTCATGCAGTTGCGCTTCGCTTCGTTCGCTGTGATCAACTTACGGCGGGACTTACACCCGCAAGAGTGCGCCCATGCTGGGCGCACAACGAAGAGGCCGCCCGGTGGCGGCCTCTTCGCTTCGTGACCATCCAACCCGATCAGCGATTGCGAAACTGTCGATGACACGCTGTGCACGTGTCGGCTGTTTTGGCGAACTGAGTCCGAATGGCTTCAGCGTCTCCGGCTGCGGCGACCTTGGCCAGTTCGTTGGTTTCCCTGATGAACGGAATGGCCAATTCCCGCACCTTTTCGGGCTGCTGGAAAAACTCCGGTTTCACCCGGGTTTTTTCATTCCCCACCTCTCTGTCCGTCCCCGGGCCGAACAGCGCGCCCATGCCGGAATTCGCCGTGGCCGCAACCAGATTTGCGGCAGCGGCCACCTGATCCTTGTTGAAATTGCCATCCAGATTGGCCTTGATCTTGGACATGTTCCAATCCATGAAACGATAGCCAGACTTGCGGGTTCTTATCATTTCTTCGGGCGTGAGCGCTTGCGCCATCACGGCCCCGGACAGACTCACAAGAACGAGCGCGGCGAGGGTTTTCTTCATGGTGTTATTCTCCGTCGGGATCAAAACTGACTGACAAAACGAAAGTCGGGGCCATAATCCCCGACTCATCGAAAAACACTGCGTCAATTAGTCAACGGTAATACTCGAGAAGTTTCCTCAAACCGCAAAGACATGCTTGATGCGCAGGGTCCTGTTTTCTTCCACCAGACCGATCAGCCGGTCGATGTTCGGATGCTTGCCCGGATGCAGGCGCGCATCCTCGGTATGCTCGGCATAAAGCTCCAGCCCCTTGCGTGCGGCATCCGGCGTAATGGCGCCATACGTTTGCGCCAGATGGTTGTAGACGGCCAGCGACCCCTGGCTGCCCGCCTTGTTCTCGATGACCGAAAGGACGTTGCCTTCGGCGTCGAGCAGATTGATCGCCGCCAAGTGGGAGATCCCGGGAAGCTTCTTCAGGTTTTCGGCAAATTGCGCCATAGTTTTCCCTTCAGATCCGCCGTGCCAGTTCGGTCGCTTTGCCGGTGTAATCCCACGGCGTCAGCTTGAGCAACTCCTCCTTTGCCGCTTCCGGGATATCCAGCGTCTTGACGAAGTCCTGCATGCCTTCACGAGACACGCGGTTGCCGCGCGTCAGTTCCTTGAGCTTCTCGTAGGGATTGGCGATGCCGAAGCGGCGCATCACGGTCTGGATCGGCTCGGCCAGCAGTTCCCAGTTGGCGTCGAGATCGGTACACAGGCAGTCGGCGTTGGCTTCCAGCTTGTTCAGGCCGCGCAGCAACGAATCATAGGCCAGCAGGGTGTAACCCAGCGCCACGCCCATATTGCGCAGCACGGTCGAATCGGTCAGGTCGCGTTGCCAGCGGGAAATCGGCAATTTCTCGGAGAGGTGCTTGAGCACCGCGTTGGCCAGCCCGAGATTACCTTCCGAATTCTCGAAATCGATCGGATTGACCTTGTGCGGCATCGTTGAGGACCCCACCTCGCCGGCCTTCAGTTTCTGCTTGAAGAAACCGAGCGAAATGTAGCCCCACACGTCGCGATCCAGGTCGATCAGGATCGTATTGACGCGGGCGAAGGCATCGAACAGTTCGGCCATCGCGTCGTGCGGCTCGATCTGGATCGTATAGGGATTGAATTCCAGGCCGAGCGACTCGACGAAACGCCTGGCGAAGCTCTCCCAATCGTAGTCGGGATACGCCGCCAGATGGGCGTTGTAGTTGCCGACGGCGCCGTTGATCTTGCCCAGCAGGCTGACTTCGGCAATGCGCGCGCGGCCGCGTTCCAGGCGATAGACGACATTGGCCATCTCCTTGCCCAGCGTGGTCGGCGTGGCCGGCTGGCCATGCGTGCGCGCCATCATCGGCAGTGCGGCATGCTCGTGGGCCAGGTCGCGCAAGCGCGCAATGGCCTTGTCCAGCGCCGGCAGCATGGCCTCGTCGCGCGCGGCCTTGAGCATCAGGGCATGGGACAGGTTGTTGATGTCTTCCGACGTGCAGGCAAAATGAATGAATTCCGAGACGCGCATCACTTCGGCGTTGTCCGCCAGCTTGCGCTTGATCCAGTACTCGAGCGCCTTCACGTCGTGATTGGTCACCGCCTCGATATCCTTGACCTCGGCCGCCTGCTCGGGGCCGAAAGCGCTGACCAGTTGATCCAGTTGTGCCACGGTCGCGGCCGAAAACGACGGAATCTCGGCAAAATGCGGCTCGGCCGCCAGCGCCTTGAGCCACTCGATTTCGACCTGCAGACGGCGGCGGATCAGGCCGAATTCGGAGAACTGGGCGCGCAGCGCATCAACCTTGGCCGCATAACGGCCATCGAGCGGGGAAAGGGCGGTAAGCATAGTAAGCGACATGGGAGTTAACCTTTTGAACTGGCGGCTTGAGAGAAGGTCTGTATTCTACTTTCCGGCCATATCTCCAGCAAATTTGAGCCGCTGCGAATGGTATATAATCCAAACCGATAACCTACTTTCAGGAAGCCCATGAAGCTCATCGGATCGCTGACCAGCCCCTTCGTGCGCAAGGTGCGCGTCGTGCTGGCGGAAAAGAAGATCGAATGTGAATTCGAGATTGATTCTCCCTGGACCCCGGAAACGAATGTCCCCAACATCAATCCCCTGGGCAAGATCCCGGTCCTGGCTCTCGACGACGAAACCCTGCTTTTCGACTCCCGAGTCATCGCCGAATACCTCGACAACGTCGCCCCGAACAACAAGCTCATGCCCGCGCCCAACCGCGAGCGCACCGAAGTCAAGCGTTGGGAAGCGCTGGCCGACGGAATCTGCGACGCGGCCGCACTGGTCTTCCTCGAAAGAAAGCGCCCCGAAGCACAACAAAGCGCCGACTGGATCGCCCGCCAGCAGGACAAGATCATCCGCGGAATCGACTACATGGCCGAGCAACTGGCGGAAAGCCCGTGGTGCATGGGCACGCATTTCACGATGGCCGACATCTGCGTCGGTTGCGCTCTGGGTTACCTGGCGTTCCGCTTCCCGGAAATCGACTGGCGTGCCAAGCATCCCAACCTCGGTCGCCTGCACGACAAGCTGATGCAACGGCCCGCCTTCGCCGAGACGGTACCGAAGGGCTGACATAGCGTGAGGGAACCCCGAAGGGCCGCGAAAGCGGCCCTTTTGTCGTTTACCCTTCGCTGATTTTCACCTCGCCGGCCAGCTTTTCCAGAAGTTCCATCGACGGTGGTGTGGCTCCCGCAGACAGGCAGGCGCCGGTTCCCGCCGCCACCGACGCGCGCAGGTGGGCGTCCCAACCGCGTTCGGGATGGCGCATCAGGCTGCTCAACAGGCCAGCGAGGCTGCAGTCGCCGGCGCCAACCGTATCGACAACACTGATTTCCGGCGGCACGGCGCGCCAGACTTTCCTGCCCGCGTGCAGAGCGGCACCCTTGCCGCCCCGTGTGTAAAGAATCGGCGCCTCCGGGTTCATGGCGCGCAGATGCTCGAAGGCGCCATCTTCGTCGGCAGTGCGGAACAGCCCGCGCAAGTCTTCCTCGGAAACCTTGACGAGGTCGGCGATGGCCATCATGCGCTTCAGGACGGGGTCATAGCCCTCATCCATCACGGCGCGGAAGTTGGGATCGTAGCTGATGCGCACGCCCTGAGCGTGCAGGCGCTCGGCCAGGTCGACCAGTCGCCCGGCAAGCGGTTGTCGCGCCAGACTGATGCAACCGAAGTTGGCCCAGCGCACGGCGCCGTCCCAGCCCGCCGGCAGCGCGGCGACATCAAAATGCAGATCGGCGCTGTCATCACCAACGAAGAAGTATTTCGGTGGATGCGTTTCATGCACGATGGCCAGCAGCGGGGATTTGGCGGGACGCTGCACGAAACGCATGTCCAACCCGGATTGTTCGCTGGCATGCCACAGCAGGTCGCCAAAGCAGTCGCGGCTGATCGCGCCTCCGAAGGCGCTCCTCACGCCAAAGCAGGCCATCACCCGCGCCACGTTCCACGGCGCCCCGCCGGGCACGCTCACCCACGTGCTCCCATCCTTCCGGATCAGGTCGATCAGCGCTTCGCCGAAGGAAATGAATTGGGGAAATCCGTTCATCAAACGCCTTTGCTCAGCTCACCCATGGCACGCAACACGTCGAAGCAGGCGCCGATGTCGTGGTAGTCGACCTTGCCGGCCGGACTTTTCTCGCGTGTGTGGTTGAGGTTGGCCGGATCGAGGATGCGGAACCACGCGCCATGCTCATGATCGACGAAATGCCGCCAGCAGTAATCCCAGATCCGGTCGTACCACGCCCAGTATTCCGCCTTGCCGGTGCGCTGCGCCAACAGCGCCGCCGCGGCGAACGATTCGGCCTGAACCCAGTGGTACTTGTCGCCGTCGCAGATGCTGCCGTCCGGGGCGAAGCCGTAGTGCAAGCCGCCATGCCGGTGGTCCCAGGCGCGGCTGAGCGCCGCCGCGAACAATGCCTCGGCACGCGGCAGATGCCAGTCGGCGGGCAAGTGCACGTCGAGCTGCAGCAACAGCTTGGCCCATTCGGTCTGGTGTCCGGGCTGGAAGCCCCACGGGCGGAAAATGTTGGTCTTGTCGTGCCGGTTGTACTCCCAGTCGACGCTCCAGTCGGCGTGATAGTGCTCCCAGACGAGGCCGTCGGCCAGCGCCGCCTGCCGGACGGTGATGTTGTGCGCCAGTATCTCGGCACGTTCGATATAACGGCGCTCGCCGGTCGCGACGTAGGCATAGATCATCGCCTCGCAGGCGTGCATGTTGGCGTTCTGGCCGCGGTACGGCGAGAGCCTCCAGTCCGGCGCGGCCTCGTCGGCGTACAGGCCGGAATCGGGTTGCCAGAAGCGTTGTTCGGCGACGTCGAAGGTCTCCGCCAGCCAGCCGCGCGCCTCCTCGATGCCACTTTTCAGGGCATGCGCGTAGGCCAGCACGACGAAGGCCATGCCGTAACAGTGTCGGGTGGCGTCGAGCACCGATGCCTTGCCCTCGTGCCAGTCGATCAGCCAGGCGTAGCCACCGGTCGATGGATCGAAGAACGCCCGGCGCAGGAAGTCGACCGCGTGGCGTACACCGTTCCGGAATCGTTCCTCGCCTGTCAGTTGAAAGAGCATGGCGTGGGTAATCACGAAACGCGTGGCGCTGACCAGGTGCCGCGTTCGCGCGTCGTAGACCGTACCGTCGTCGAGATAAAAATGGTGCATCCCGCCGCTCGGGTCGACGGCCCGGCCAGCGTAGAACTCCATGATCCAGGCGATGTGACTGCGCAGAAAGGCGGGGGAACGGAAGTCAGGAGTCGGAGGAATTATCATGTCTCTTTGCGGGATGAAATAAAACGGATTTCAAACGAAGCCTGACAAGCGTTCTGAATAGCCGAATACCGCGCCACACAAGCAACTCCGCTTATTTAGCAGGTTACGCGGACCCGACTAACAGCTTTTTTTGCTCAGAGTATCACCCCGCCACCCAGACACACCCGGCTCTCATACACCACCACCGACTGGCCGGGCGTAACTGCCCATTGCGGGCTGGCGAAGCGGATATGGCAACTGTCGGCGTCGATGCGCTCGATCTCACAGGGCGCATCGGCCTGGCGGTAGCGCGTCTTGGCGCCATAGACCCAGTGCGTATGCGGAGCCTCGCCGGAAATCCACGCAAGCTGGTCGGCTTTCAGTTCATCGGAAAGAAGCGCCGGATGATCGTGGCCTTGCACGACGTAGAGGATGTTGCTCGCCATATCCTTCCTGGCCACGAACCACGCCTCGTGTTCACCGCTCTCGCTGCCCTTGCCGCCCTTCACGCCGCCGATCTGCAGGCCCTTGCGCTGGCCAAGCGTATGGTAAGTCAGGCCATCGTGCTCGCCCATCACACGGTCATCGTCCAGGCATCGGATCTCGC
Organism: Propionivibrio sp.; assembly: GCA_029975435.1. Classification (GTDB taxonomy): domain Bacteria; phylum Pseudomonadota; class Gammaproteobacteria; order Burkholderiales; family Rhodocyclaceae; genus Propionivibrio. The sequence goes on from JARKPC010000287.1 coordinate 5,974, forward strand.
CCTTCTTCGGCGGCAGGTAGCGCATCAGGAATTCCTTGAACGGCCGCTCGCCGATGAAACAGATGCCGGTCGAATCCTTCTTTACCGCCACGTGCAGCCCGGCCTCCTCGGCCATCCGGCGCACATCGCGCTTGTAGATATCGGCCAGCGGGAACAGCGTCTTCGACAGTTGCTGCTGGTTGAGGCGGTGCAGGAAGTAGCTCTGGTCCTTGGTGCCATCCTCGGCCTTGAGGAGCTGGAAACGCCCGCCGAACTCGCGCACGCCGGCGTAGTGGCCGGTGGCGATGCGGTCGGCGCCCATCTGCAGCGCGTGGTCGAGGAAGGCCTTGAACTTGATCTCTGAGTTGCACAGCACGTCCGGGTTCGGCGTGCGACCGGCCTGGTATTCCTTGAGAAAAATCGAGAACACGCGCTCGCGGTATTCCTTGGCGAAATTCACGACTTCAACGTCAATGCCGATCGTGTCGGCCACGCTCATCACGTCGATCAGGTCCTGGCGCGACGAGCAGTATTCGTCGTCATCGTCGTCTTCCCAGTTCTTCATGAACAGCCCGACGACGTTCCAGCCCTGTTGCTTGAGCAGCAACGCGGCTACCGATGAATCGACGCCGCCGGACAGGCCGACGACCACGGTCCTTCCCTTGTTTTCAATAGTCGACATCCGGACCTTCTCCCGCCATCCACGCCGCCAGCGGCATCACCGCGGCTGGATGACCATTGTCAAAAAACCAGCTATCCACGACGAAACGCCCAGGCATGGCTGCCGTTTCCGACGGCCCGAGTTCCTCGATCTGCGCGGAATAATGCTGGAACAGTAAAAAGCGGGTCCGCAAAGCAGGTTCCAGCACCCGATGAAAGCGCAGCCAGCCGTGCTTCTCGATCAACAGCAAAAGGCGTGTCGTGGTCTTCGAATGGTCGATACAGTCCATCCGTCCATAAACGGCATTGTCCGCATAGTTGCCGCCCCGGTCGGCCGCGATCGGCGACTGCTGGCCCGCCCAGCCGAGCAAGAGGCCGACGGCTTCGCCTATGGCCTGGCGTTCCTCGCCGGGCGACGTGGCGCGCCCCAGAAGCGTCTGCAATGCTTTCAACTGGTCGTCGGCGAATTCCACCTCGGCCTGGCTCAGGCAGCCATAGTTGAAGCAGACGGCAACCCGCTCCACCGACCCGGCGGCAAGCGAGCAGTACATCAGGGAACAGCCCAGAATCAGGCGCAGGAACCAGCTCATCAGGCGTAGTGGGTGATGAGTTCCAGTGGATAGCGCTTTCCGGCCTGCCAGTCCTCGATGCAGCGCAAGATCAGCGGGCTGCGGTGCTGGTTCGCTTTGGCACGGATCTCGTCCAGTGACAACCATCTCGCACCGAGGATTCCGGTATCGAGCTTGCGCCCGGCGTCGTGGCCGGTAATCTCGCCGCCGAAGGCAAAGCGCAGGTAAGTGATGTCCTTGCTCGGATGGCGCCAATTGTAGACACCAACGAGAAACTTCGGCGCGAACGTATAGCCCGTTTCCTCCAACGCCTCCCGGACGACCGCATCGGTCAGCGCTTCTTCACATTCCAGGTGGCCGGCCGGCTGGTTGAAACGAATGCCTTCATCGGTTTCCTCCTCGACCAGCAGAAACTTGCCGTCGCGCTCGATGATGGCAGCAACAGTCACATGGGGTTTCCAGTTCATACGGGTGCCTCGGGTTCTGCAAAACGGCTATTTTACCGCCATACCCGAGGCAAAATCGGCTAGAATTTTCCCCTGTTCCGAAGCCTGAACGCTGTCGGAAAGGTGACCCCGCCGGTCACCTGCCAACGGGCATCCAACACAACAACCTCCCGTTCAATACCTCCTCCGGAAACCATCATGGCAGACAAGAAAACAGTCGAAGTCACCGCACACGAGCTTCCCCTGCACTGTCCGCCCGCCGGCACCGCCACCTGGAACCTGCACCCGCGCGTCTACCTTGACGTGCTGCACACCGGCGAGGCTGTTTGCCCCTACTGCGGCACACATTACGTCTTCAAGGGCGAGCCGCCAAAAGGACACTGAAGTCCCATGGGTGATCCCCGTGCTCTCATCGTCGCTCCGGCCTGGATCGGCGATACCGTCATGGCGCAGCCGCTGTTCATGCGCCTGCGTCGCCACATCCCCGGCCTGCAAATTGATGCGCTGGCCCCTCCGTGGGTTGCCCCCGTGCTGCGCCGCATGCCCGAAATCGGCGAGATCATCGACAACCCGTTCGCGCATGGCGAGCTCTCGCTCAAGGCCCGCTACAGCCTGGCTCGACAGCTCGCGCAACGCGGCTACCGGCAGGCCTATGTCCTGCCCAATTCGCTCAAGTCCGCGCTGATCCCGTTCTTCGCCGGCATCCCCGAACGTATCGGCTTTACCGGCGAATCCCGCTACGGCCTGATCAACCGGCGCCATACCCTGGACAAGATCGCGCTGCCGCAAATGGCAGAACGTTTTTCCCAACTGGCACAAGCGCCGGGTTCGTCGCTGGTCCGTCCGGTCGAGTACCCGCGCTTGGCATCAAGCGCCGAACAGCAGGCGGAAACGCTGGCGCAACTCGGCATCGACCGCCCTCCGCGCGTCGCTGTGTTCTGTCCCGGTGCCGAATACGGCCCGGCCAAGCGCTGGCCCGCCCGCCACTTCGCCTCCCTGGCAGATGAACTGGCTCAGCGCGGCTATGCCGTCTGGCTGCTCGGCTCACCCAAGGACCGCACGGTGGGCGACGAGATCGTGCGTCTGGCGACAACCGCCACACCGCGCAACTTCTGCGGTGAAACCTCGTTGTCGCAAGCCATCGACCTCATCGCCGCATCCAACTTCGTCGTGTGCAACGACTCCGGCCTGATGCACGTTGCCGCCGCGCTCGACCGGCCGCTGGTAGCGGTCTACGGGTCTTCTTCGCCCGGCTTCACGCCGCCGCTGTCCGACCGCGCGACGATCCTCAGCCTAAACCTGGAATGCAGTCCGTGCTTCAAGCGCGAATGTCCGCTCGGCCATCTGGACTGCCTGAACAAGCTCGAACCGCAGCGGGTGCTGGATGCCTGCCTGGATTGCATGAGTGGAGACGCGTCATGAGCACCATCTACACCACCGCCGAAGATGCCGAAGAAGCCTTCTACGAAGCCATCGGGCGCGGCGACCTCGATGCCCTGATGGCCACCTGGTCGGAAGACGAGGAAATCGTCTGCATCCATCCCACCGGCGAGCGCATGGACGGTCACACCGCGATCCGCGAAAGCTGGCGCTCCATCTTCGAAAGCAACCCCCGTTTCTCCGTACATATCCGCAGCAAGGTGCGCTGGGAGAGCATGCTCATCTCGGTACACAGCGTCGTGGAAACGCTCTTTCTCGAAAAAGACCAGACCACGCATGGTCCGATGCTGACGACCAACGTCTTCATCCGCGGCGCCAACGGCTGGCGACTGCTGTCGCGCCACACCTCGGCCGCGGCGGAAGCGGCGGACAATGACGACGACACCCCGGACGGGCAGAAGCACACGCTGCACTGACCCGATCGTGATCCCCTACCGCTCCCCCGGCTGGCTCCCCGGCGGTCACGCCCAGACGATCTACCCGCGATTCCTCCCGCACGACCCGCTGCCGTACCGGCGTGAGCGCTGGGAGTCCCCCGATGGCGACTTCATCGATCTCGACTGGAACACCCCATCGATCACGGCCGGCGAAGGCGCCCCCCTCGTCATCCTGTTTCACGGACTCGAAGGCAATTCGCAGAGCCATTACGCGGTGGCGCTCATGCAAGATCTGCTGGACGCGGGCCGACTCGGCGTGGTCGTCCATTTTCGCGGCTGCTCGGGGGAACTGAATCGGCTTCCGCGCGCCTACCATTCCGGCGACAGCGACGAGATCGACTGGATCCTGCGCCGGTTCAGGGCGACTTATCCCGATCGGCCGCTGTTCGCCGTCGGCGTGTCCCTTGGCGGCAACGCCCTGCTCAAATGGCTGGGCGAACGGGAATCCGCGGCCGCGGACATCCTCCAGGCGGCCGCGGCAGTCAGCTGCCCCTTCGACATGAGCGCCTGCGGCCATTATCTGGCGCACGGCTTCAACCGCATCTACACCCGACACTTCCTGCGCACGCTCAAGCACTTCGCCGGCGAGAAACTCAGGCGCCACCCCGGCCTGTTCGACGAACGGAGAATGCGCGGCGCCGGAACTCTCTACGAGTTCGACGACATCGTCACGGCCCCGCTGCACGGTTTCGCCAGCGCCGACGACTACTGGCGCCGCGCTTCCTGCAAACCCTGGCTGGGCGGCATCCGCGTACCGGCCCTGCTGATCAACGCGCGCAACGATCCGTTCATGCCGGACGGAGTCTTGCCGGAGAAGCAACAAGTCTCCGGCGATATCGTACTCGAATTTCCGGAGGAAGGCGGCCACGTCGGTTTTGCCACTGGCCCCTTCCCTGGCCGCCTCGACTGGCTGCCGCAGCGACTGCTGCACTTCTTCACCCATGGCAGGACCGCTACCGCCAAGTAAGCTGAACAGCCACAATGACCACCGCTCTGCTGACCCTTGCCGCCAGTCCGTCGCAAATCGCGCTGGCATGCCTGGTCGCCTTTCTCAGCTCTGTCCTGGGTGGCTTGTCGGGATTCGGTACCGGTCTGGTTTTGCCGGTGTTCCTCGTCCCGCTCGTCGGCGTGACCAATGTCGTCCCGGTCATGGCCGTCGCCATGCTGTTCAATAACGGCAGCCGCGTCCTCGCCTTCTGGCGCGAGATCCAATGGTCGCACGTGCGATACATGCTGGCTCTGGGCCTGCCAGCCTGCGTCGCCGGCGCTTACAGTTACACCCTGCTCAGTTCGGGTTGGGTGGCCCTGCTCCTTGGCACTTTCCTTCTCATCAGCGTTCCGCTGCGACGCCTTTTGAAACGGGCGCAATTCAAGCTCTCGAACCACGGCGAACTCGGAGCGGGCGCGGTTTTCGGCTTCATCAACGGCGGCATGACCGGAACCGGAGTGCTGCTGATCTCCATCCTCATGTCCGTCGGGGTTAGCGGTGCGGCGCTCGTTGCCACCGACGCCATCATCTCGGTCATCATGGGCCTGACCAAAGCCGTGATCTTCGGCAGCCTCGATACGCTCAACGTCAATCTCACCCTGACCGGACTGCTTGTCGGAGCATTCACGGCACCGGGCGCCTTTGTCGCGCGCTCCCTGCTCAAACGCATTCCGGCCGGAATACATGCCTGGTTCATGGAACTGATCGTCGTGGCCGGCGCGATCGCGTTGCTTTGGCGAGGCACGTAATCCCGACAAGCCGTGACGGCCTTGCCGGGATGATCCGGCCCTTCCTACATGTAACGATTAACCAAGTTTTCGAGGTACTCCTGGCGCCCGGAACGCGGCGTCGGTTCCAGGCCACGCTGTGCTGCCAGATCGGCAACGGCAGCCAGCCCGAGTTCCTTGTCGAGAATCTGTTTGCCCATGCCGCCATCCCAACCGGCATAGCGCTGTGCCTTGAACGCGCCGAGCTTGTCGTCCTCGACCATCCGGGCGGCGATCAGCAGTCCCTGCGCCAGCGTGTCGATGCCGCCGACGTGGGCGTAGACCAGGTCGATCGCGTCGACGCTCTGGCGGCGCACCTTGGCGTCGAAATTGAAACCACCCTTGGTCAGGCCGCCGGCCTTGAGTACGTGGTAGAGAGCGCGCGCGGCCTCGCCCGCGTCGTTGGGAAACTGATCGGTATCCCATCCGTTCTGCGAATCGCCGCGGTTGGCGTCGACCGAACCGAAGCAGCCGAGCGCGGTAGCCATCGCCACTTCATGCTCGAAGCTGTGGCCGGCCAGCGTGGCGTGGTTGCATTCAATGTTGACCTTGACCTCGTTCTCCAGCCCGTACTGCTTGAGGAAGCCGTGGACGGTCGCCACATCGAAATCGTACTGGTGCTTGGACGGCTCCATCGGCTTGGGTTCGATCATGATGTGGCCGGCAAAGCCGATCTTGTGCTTGTGCTCGACGACCATGGAGAGAAAACGGCCGAACTGCGCCATCTCCCGCTTGAGGTCGGTGTTGAGCAGCGTGTCGTAGCCTTCGCGCCCGCCCCACAGCACATAACCGGCGCCGCCCAGGCGATGCGTGGCTTCGAGCGCGTCGCGCACCTGCAGCGCGGCGCAGGCGAACACTTCGGGGTCGGGATTGGTCGCCGCGCCGGCCATGTAGCGGGGATGCGAGAAGAGATTGGCGGTGCCCCAGAGCAGCTTGACACCGGTGCGCTCCTGCGCCGCGGCGGCCTTATCCACCATGTGAGCGAAGGCCTTCTGGCTCTCGCGCATGCCGCCCAGTTCGGGGGCCAGATCGCGGTCATGGAAGGTGTAGAACGGAACGCCAAGTTTCTGCACGAAGCTCATCGCTTCCCCGAGCTTCATCTCGGCCATGGCGACGGGGTCTCCGGCCTTGTGCCAGGGGCGGTCGAAGGTACCACCGCCAAAGATGTCACTGCCATTCGAGCAGAAGGTATGCCAGTAACACACGGCAATGCGCAGCTGCTCCTCCATCGTCCTGCCGAGCACGACGCGCTTCGGGTCGTACCAGCGATACGCCAGCGGGTTGTCGGTTTCAGGGCCGGCGTAACGGATCGGTTCGATTTCCGAGAAATAGGTTGCTGCCATCAGATATCTCCTCACAGGGGGTGAACTTCGCGGACGACACGCCCGCTCCAAAACTGTCGCGAGAGCCGATCGTTCGCCGGAGGCTCCGGCAAGCGCGGCTTCAGGGTTTCTTCATTTCCTTCTCGGCGAACAACGCCGCGCCAACGATGCCGGCCTGATTGAGAAAGCTCGCAGCGACCACGGGCGCCTTGGTGGTGATCATCGGCGAAAACTTGTGCAGTTTCTCGCTGACGCCACCGCCGAGGATGATGAGGTCAGGCCAGAGCAGGTTCTCCATCGTGCTCAAATAGAGATTGAGGCGCTCGCCCCACTCCTTCCACTTGAGATCCTTGGTCACGCGCACGGCTTCCGAGGCGTAGCGTTCCGCCTCGTGGCCATTCTCCAGATAGACGTGCCCCAATTCGGTATTCGGCTGCAAATGCCCCTCACTGAATAGCGCGGTGCCCAAGCCCGTGCCGATGGTGATGATCAACACCACACCGTCGTTGCCCTTGCCGGCGCCGAAGCGCATCTCGGCCATGCCCGCGACATCCGCGTCGTTGGCGATGTGGAACGGCAAACCGGTCTGCTTGCGAAAATACTCGGTAATCGGCAGGCCGATAAAGGACTTGTCGATATTCGAGGCGGTGCGCGCGATACCGTGCTGGATCGCGGCGGGGAAACCCATGCCAACCGGCCCCGTCCACTCGTGGTGCTTGAGCACGTCCTTGAGTACGTCGCCGACGGCCATTGGGGTCGCCGGCTTGGGCGTGACGATTCGGAGCCGCTCGCTGATCAATTCGCCGGTGGTTGTTTCGACAATGGCGGATTTGATTCCCGTCCCGCCGACGTCAATGCCCAGTATTTTCACTTCGCGCTCCTTACCGTCAGAGTTACCGTTCGCTGCCCGCGCCTGAAATGACGTCGATCCATACCGCCAGCAACAGGATCGCGCCCTTTACGATCATCTGCCAGAAGGATTCGACCCCAATCATGGACATGCCGTTGTCCAGGCTGGCCATGATCAGCGCGCCGATCAGCGCGCCATACACCGTACCCACGCCACCGCGGCTGGAGGCCCCGCCGATGAAGCACGAGGCAATCGCGTCGAGTTCTCCAAGCGTTCCGGCAGACGGCGAACCGGCCGCCAGACGAGCGGTCGTGGTCAGTCCGGCGAAGGCGCACATGAGCCCCATCAGTCCGAACACGAGCATCTTCACCATGCGCACGTTGACCCCGGACAGCCGGGTCGCTTCGAGGTTGGAACCCACCGAATAGATGCGACGCCCGAACACGGTCTGCTTGGCGAGGAAGCTGAAGATACCCAGGATGACCAAGGTCACCAGAACCGGCACCGGGATGCCTTCGTACTGGTTGAGGGTGTAGACGAAACCGACGATCACCGCTCCGATCACGCCGAGCTTGACCATGTCCTGCCACAGCGGCGACACCGCGAGCCCGTGCTGGGCGCGGCCCGAGCGTGTCCTGAAAGTCAGCACGGCCATCAGCGCGAACAGGCCGAGACCGAGCAGGTTGCCAAACATCGTCGGCAGGTAGGCCTGCCCGATCATCACCAGAGCCGGCGATTCGAGCGGCACTGTCGTTCCCTTGGTGAGTCCAAGCAGGAGGCCGCGGAAAGCCAGGAAGCCGGCCAGGCTGACGATAAACGACGGCACTCGCAGGTAGGCCACCCAGTAGCCGTTGAAGAGGCCGATGCCGACCCCGAGCACGATCACCGTGAGGATGGTTACGGGTACCGGGAAGTGGTAGGTGTAATCCATGATCGCGGCGACCCCGCCGAGCAGGCCGAGCGATGCTCCGACGGACAGGTCGATTTCGCCCGAGATGATGATGAACACCATGCCGGAGGCCAGCATGCCGGTGATCGCCATTTGCCGCAGCAGGTTGGAGAAGTTGCGCGGGGTGAGGAAGGCGCCGTCGGTGAGTTGTCCGAAGAACAGCCAGATGACCGCGATGGCGAACAGCAGCGCGAGGATCTTGTACTGGGAGAAAAACCGCTTCAGGTTGTGGGTTCCGATTGCCATTTTCGCTCTCTCTGGAAGACGTGACGTGCAGCCGCTCAAGCGGCCAATTCGGAGGACTGGCCGAGGGCGGCAGTAAGCACCTGCTCCTGGGTCAGTCCTTCATTGACGAAATCACCGCGCAATTGCCCTTCGCCGATCACCAGCACGCGGTCGGAAATGCCCAGCACCTCCGGCAGTTCCGAACTGATCATGATGATCGACAGTCCCTGCTTGACCAGCTCGAACATGAGCTTGTAGATCTCGTACTTGGCACCGACGTCGACGCCGCGCGTCGGCTCGTCGAGGATCAGCACCTTGGGATTGGGCAGCAGCATCTTCGACAGCACGGCCTTTTGCTGATTGCCGCCGGAGAGCCCGCGGATGGGCAAGTCAGGCGACGCCGTCTTGATGCGCATGCGGGCGATCGACTTCTCGATCTGCTGCAATTCCTTCTCGGAGTTGATCACGCCGTATCTGGCGTAGTCCTTGAGAACCGCCATCGTGATATTGGCCCCGACGCCCTGCAGGGGGACGATGCCGTGGCGCTTGCGATCCTCGGGCACCAGGCAGATGCCCTGCATCACCGCGGAGCGCGGTGAATCGACCGAGATCTGTTTGCCGTCGAGCCACAGTTCGGCGTCGTACTGGCCCGGATAACAGCCGAAGATGGCCATCGCCAACTCGGTGCGCCCGGCGCCGACCAGGCCCGCCACACCGAGGATTTCACCCTTGCGCAGCGCAAAGGAAATGTTGTCGACCCGTTTGCGCCGGGGATTGTTGACGTCCAGGCAGGTCACGTTGCGCGCCTCGAAGAACACCTCGCCGATCGGGTGCTCCTCGCGCGGGAAAAGGTTCTTGATCTCGCGGCCGACCATCATGGTGATGATCTCGTTGGTGTCCATGCCGCTCATCGGCCGCGTGCCGACGTGCGCGCCGTCGCGGATTACGCTGATGGTGTCGCAGACGGCGGCGATCTCGTCCAGCTTGTGGGAAATCATCACGCAGGCCACGCCCTTGCGCTTCAGGTCGCGGATGATATCCAGCAGGATTTCGGTCTCCGCCTTGGTCAGCGAGGACGTCGGTTCGTCGAGGATCAGCAGCTTGGCCTGCTTGTTCAACGCCTTGGCGATCTCGATCAGCTGTTGATGGCCGCCGCCGTAGTGATACACCGGCAGCGCCACGTTGACGTCGGGCATCTTGAGTTCGGCCATCAACTCCTCGGCGCGCTTGTACATCGCCGAGTAGTTCATCAGTCCGCCGGGCAACCTGATCTCGTTGCCCATGAAGATGTTCTCGGCCACCGACAGCTGGGGCACGAGCATCAGTTCCTGGTGGATGATGACGATCCCGGCATCTTCCGTCTGGCGGATCGTGTGCGCCTTGAGCTCCTTGCCTTCCCAGAAGATCTGGCCCTGCCACGTGCCGTATGGATACACCGCCGACAACACCTTCATCAGCGTCGACTTGCCGGCACCGTTTTCGCCGCACAGGCCCACCACTTCGCCCGGACGCACCTTGAGATCGATCCCGTCGAGCGCCTTTACGCCGTTGAAGTCCTTGACGATCCCCCGCATATCCAGAAGATATTCGGACATGATTCCCCCGCCTCGCAACACAGTCTTGTTCGATGCATCCGGGCGGAATGCTCGCCCGGAGTCGGTTGATCCGCAGGTCGGGCAGCGCAGGCTATCCCGACCTGTTCCGGCTTTGTGCCGTTACTTCAGACCAAGCTGTTCCTTGGTGTAGAAGCCGTCCTTGACCAGCAGATCCATGTTGGCCTTGGTGACGACGATCGGGTCGAGCAGGATCTGCTCGACGCCGCCTTCGGCCTTCTCGGCCTTGTAATTGACCTTCTCGCCCTTAACCAGCGCGACGGAGACCTTGGCCGCTTCCGTGGCGATCAGGCGTAGCGACTTGTAGACGGTCATCGTCTGTGTTCCCGCGAGAATGCGCTTGCACGCGGCGAGTTCCGCGTCCTGCCCGGTGACCGGAACCTTGCCCGCCAGTTTCTGCCCGGCCAGCGCCTGGATGATCCCGCCGGCGGTCCCGTCGTTCGGGCCGAGGAAGCCGTCGATCTTGTTCTGGTGCTGCGTCAGGACGTTTTCGGCGATCGACAGGGCATTGGCCGGCAGCCAATCCTTGACGGACTGTTCGCCGAGGATCTTGACCTTCCCGCTCTTGATCGCGGGTTCCATGGCTTTCATGGCGCCGGCCTTGAACAGTTTGGCGTTGTTGTCGCCGGGGTCGCCGGAGAGGACATAAACGTTTCCACCGTTCGGCATGGCCTGCATCAGCGCCTCGCCCTGCATGAAGCCGACGCGCTCGTTGTCGAAGGAGATATAGACGTCGACGTCCGGGCTCTTGATCAGACGGTCATACGAGACAACCTTGATGCCGGCCTTCTTGGCTT
>JARKPC010000288.1 GCA_029975435.1 Propionivibrio sp.
CCGTCGGCCAGTCGATCTTGACCGCGGTGTTGCCCCGCCGGATTTCAATCCGGATCGCCGGCCATTCCGCCGGCGCCGGTGCAATCGGCACCGGAATGAAGGCGGGAGCCATTTGCTCTGCTCGGGCGATCGGAGTGCGCACCGGCGAGTGCTGCGTTGGCGCGGAAATACCGCGCTCGCGCATCCAGCGACGGACCTGATTGGCATTGACGCCGTTGGCCATCGCGATTCCGGCAACTGAGGCTCCCGGCTCGCAACAGGCCGCTATGATAGATTGCTTGAACTCTTCCCGGTGATACCGCCTGCGCCGTATCGGTTTCTGTATTTCCATCGATCGTGTCCACCATGATTTTTAGCGGACACGATCTTCCCGGTCTAATACCTCAATTCATAGATGACTTCGCCGGAGGCTTACATTGTTGCGGCCTTGCTTCTCTATGTTTGGCGATGGCATGTCGCAAAGCTACAAGTCATTTCGTCTGAAGATGTTGCGAGCGCAAGGAAGGAAAGCAACGTCGCATTTCTAGTATTCCTGCTTTCATGGTTTATTCAATAGAAATGTCACCCACCACCCACCCTCACAGCACCAAGTTAATAACGATGGCTAACACTACGCTCAACCTCGCTCCCTGCGGTCGCTGGACGCTGCGCGATAAAGCCGCGCAGCGCCGGTTAGCTCTACGTTAGCCCTCCCATCATCCGGTGCTCCTTGTCCGCGAGTAAGTCCCAAGCCTTGCGCCTCGTCGTCGGCGCCGCAGCAATCACAGCACCGGTGCTTCACTGCGTCACCGACGTGATGGAGTGGGTTCAGGGAGGATTCTCGCCACTGCAGCTCTGGCTCAACTACTTGGCGTTCCTGCCTATGCCCTGGCTGCTTCTCGGCGTCTATGTGCTTCGCGCGGAAGAACTCACTCCGTCGGCATTGGCCGGCGCCCTGTTGTACGGGGCAGCTTTCACCTACTTCGCCTACACGACGCTGTTTGCGTTGCAATCGCAGGCGCCGAACTACGAGGCTCTCTGGCAGCATCTTGGCTTCATCTACACAGCCCACGGCGCAGCCATGGTGGTCGGCGGTCTCCTGTTTGCCTGGGCTGCACTGCACAGCCGTGCACTTCCAAGGCTCGCCGTCGGGTTGTTTGCGGCCGGTCTGTTAGTCAACCTCGGCTTAGCCGTCGTGCCAGCGCCGGACATCCTGCAAACCGTGGGCACGGCGATCCGAAATGCGGGCATCGTGGGCATGGGTTATGCCCTACTGTTCGATGGCGCAAGCAGTGAGGCCTAACCCTTCGTTGGAGCGGAACCTCCACCGGCATGGCGCTTGGCCCCTCATCTCAAACGTTGGGCGTCTCGAAAATCGCACCATCGAAGCTGGCGGCTGCCTCGACACGAGAAGATAGCCAAGACGCATCTAACCAACCACGGAACAGCATGCGTATGAGAAACATCATTTTCTTTACCTGCTTAACCATTGCCTCGCTAGTTGGCTCCGCTTGCACAACCGAAGCGTGGTATGAAGGTGTTAAGCGTAGCGCAGAAGACAACTGCAGAAAGCAGCCAGCCAGCGCGGCCGATGAATGCCTATCGCGAACCAATAAGCAGACTTATCAAGAGTACGAGAAGGAGCGCTCTGGTAACAAGCAGTCTCGCCAAGCTGGCCCTCAAAAGGCGAGGCGAAAGTGTGCCGCCCCATGACAATAGCGAGGCGGTCGCCAAGACGCCCAACCCTGCGGTCAACCGGACGCTGCGCGACAAAGCCGCTTCGCGCCGCTCTATAGGCGCAATTACTCGAAGTCCTGGCTGCAGGTTCTGTCGGGTCTGATTGCCTGGCTTTCAATCACCCCGGAAGCTGTAAACTTGTCCTTCTGCAGCATCGTCATGTACCTCGGAGGCTTCCCATGAACTTTGGCATTCTTGTATTCAATCAGGTCGAAGAACTCGACTTCGTGGGCCCGTGGGAAATGCTCACCATGTGGAGGAAGAATGCCGACGGCCCCGAGAACTGCCTGATTGTGGGCCAATCGCTCGATCCGATCTTTTGTGCCAAGGGGTTGTCGATCAATCCGCACGTCTCGTTTGCCACGTGTCCTCCGCTTGACTATTTGCTCGTCCCGGGAGGCCAGGGGACGCGGCAGGAGGTCTGCAACCCCGTGCTGATCGATTTCGTGGCCAGCCAGGCAAGACACTGCAAGGCGGTCCTGTCGGTCTGTACCGGCTCTTTCTTGTTGCACGCCGCCGGGCTTTTGTCGGGCAGGAAGGCCACCACCCACTGGGGTTCGCTGGAGCGCTTGCGAGCCCTCGGCGACGTCACGGTCGTCGAGCAACGCTATGTTCAAGACGGCAACATATGGTCTTCTGCCGGCGTCTCCGCCGGCACGGATCTCATGCTCGCGTTCATCGCCAGCGTCGCCGGTGAGGCCGCCGCCGGAAAGGTACAATTTGCTTCCGAGTATTACCCTTCGCCAGTCAAATATGGTGGCTTTGAAAACCATGCCCAGGCACCGGCTTATGTCAGAAGCCCCGGCTGATCCGGCCACAACCTGCCGGAAAATGCCCCTCGGCATCATCTCGCCAAAGCTCCATTACCCATTCCCTTTCGACAATTGAAACCGATTCTCGCCGCCCTTCTTGCGCTCTGTCTCACCGGCTGCTCGCTGTTGCAGGACGCGGCCACAAGCATCGCGGCCGACATCGAGAACGGTGTCGGCCGCCTGGGCCGCGCTGAAGGGTCGATTCATGTCGTCCGGCATGACGCGAAGTCGCGGGCGGGAGCCGGCGCCCGGACCATCACGGTGCAGTTCGACAAAGTGGGAGCATTGATCGTGTGGTACAAGGATGCGGATGGGAAGGTCCTCGAGAGCGGGAGCACGACGTACCACTCGCGCTTTGTCGATACCGCGGAGACAATCATCGTCGACAAGCCGATGGGCTCGACGCTCAGTATCGAACTCGAACGACGAAATGGGCGCGCGGTTGTTGCGCGAGTCTTTTAGCTAGGACGCCGATGACGATCAGAGAAGCATTCGACGACGACGCCGCCACCCTTGCCCGGATCATCAGCGAAGCGAACAAGGACGTCGCTGCCCGATTCGGCCTCGACGCCGGAAACTGCGCGAAACACCCTTCGTTCTGCACCGAGGACTGGATCAGGGCTGATCTTGCGCGGGGCGAGCGCTACTTCGTTTATGAAGACGGAGGACGACCGATCGCCTGCGTGGCTTATGAGACGCCGAGCGGGAGTGTGGCATACCTGAACCGCCTGTCGGTACTTCCAGCGAATCGTCGGCGCGGCATCGGCGCACTGCTGGTTGCCCACGTCATCGAACTAGCGCGCGCTGCTTCAATCCCGGCCATCAGTATCGGCGTCATCGGCGAACACGAGGACTTGCAGCGGTGGTACCGGAAACTGGGTTTTGTAGATGGCGAGGTCAAACGCTTTCCTCACCTTCCGTTTTCCGTGCGGTACATGACGCATGCAGTTCACGACAGATAACCGCCCCGGCACAGCGCGCGGGGCAGGCCTGTGGAAATTCCTGGCCGTTTGGCTGGCAATGCTGGCGGTTTCGGTAGCCAACGGCGCGCTCCGTGAATTCACCTATGGCACCTGCGTTGACGAACTGGCCGCACACCAGATATCGACGGCGATCGGCATCGTGGCGCTCGGCGCCGTGATCGGGCTGTTCGCCCGCGTGTCGCCTTTCTCTTCCGCCAGAGAAGCCGTTTGCATCGGCCTGTTCTGGGCGGCGCTGACCGTCGCGTTCGAGTTCGTTTTCTTCCACTACATCGGCGGTCACTCGTGGGCGGCGCTTCTTTCCAACTACAACGTGCTGCAGGGCCGCGTCTGGGTTTTCATCATCGCATGGGTGGCGATGGCGCCCTATATCACGTTCCGACTGAACAAGCGCAGGCGTAAAGGGGCATAGGGCGGCCGCTTCCACATGCCGCCCGTCCTGCGCATGACCGATAATCCTCTTTTTTCCAACAGGGCATCCGATGAAAGACTCTCTGCAGCCGGGGATCACGTTCCGGCACACCTTCACCGTCCCGCAAAACAAGACTGTTCCCGCGCTCTATCCGGAAGCCGAGGAATTCCTCGTCATGCCGGAGGTTTTCGCCACCGGATTCCTCGTCGGGCTGATCGAATGGGCCTGCATCAGGGCCGTCAATCCGCATATCGACTGGCCACGCGAGCAGACGGTCGGCACGCACATCGACATCAGCCACGAAGCGGCGACGCCGGTCGGCTTCACCGTCACGGCCACTGTCGAGCTGATCGCCGTGGAGGGCAAGAAGCTCGTCTTTGCCGTGGAGGCCCATGACGGCAAGGATCGGATCGCCACGGGCCGGCACGAGCGGTTTGTCATCAGCAAGGAAAAATTCGACGCCCGGCTCGAGGCCAAGCGACGGGCGGACGGCGACAAGCCGACCACCCGCGGGTAAAGCGCCAGCCTAGTGGTCTGCTTCGTAAATAACGGAACACGAAAACTTGTCTTTGCCCGTCTGGCGTTGTTGCTCATCCTCGCGATAGCTGGCTATAGCTGCGGTTCGCGCCTAGCCAGCCAACCAAATCCTGCGTTTTCGTTCAGTCCCGCCATTTACGAAGCAGACCACTAGCGGCCCGCAACGGCCAGGCGGCGCTCGCGCACTCCTTGGGCAAGAATTTCCAGCAGCGCCACGGAAT
>JARKPC010000289.1 GCA_029975435.1 Propionivibrio sp.
GTTCCGTCTGTTTCAAGCCTTGTCCTCCTCAACCTTTCCCGCCGGAAAGCTCAACACGAATGAACTGCCGGCCCCCGGCTCCGACTCCACCTGGATCGTGCCGCCCCAGGTCTCCATCAAGCGGAACGCCACCGACAGCCCCAGACCGGTGCCCTGCTCCTTCGTCGTGAAGAAGGGGTCAAAAATCCGTTCGTGATGCGCCGGCGGAATCCCCTGTCCATTATCTTCTATCTTCAGTTCCACCCGCTGTTGTTCCGGCAAATACACGCTGGCGATGCGAATCCGGCCGTTTGTCTCAATCGACTGGATCGCGTTGATCACGATGTTCAGCAGCACCTGCTTCAATTGCTCGGCGTCGCAGGCTACCGGCGGCAGGTCCTTTTTCAGCCGGGTGACGACCTGGATGTTTTTCGCCTTGGTCTGCGATTCCACCAATTTCTTCACATTCTGCACCACGGCGTTGATTTCGACGTTTTCGACCCGGTTGACGACCGGCCTGGCGTAGTAGAGCAATTGCTCGATCAGGGCGTTCATCCGCTCGGTTTCCCGCACGATGATCTCCAAGTATTCCTTTTGGCTGCGGTTGATGTTGTCTTCCTGCAGCAGCTGGGCAAAACCGCGGATCGACATCAGCGGGTTGCGCACTTCATGGGCCAGGCCCGCCGCCATCTCACCCACCGCCGCCAGCCGCTCGGCCCGTTGCACCTGCGCCTCCAGCTGCCGTTTCGCCAGCAGCTCGTCGCCCAGCCGGTTGACCGCCACCGAAATCTCGCCCAGTTCGGCCGGCAGTTTGGGCAGCCGGTAGTCCAGGTCGTCCTGCAGATGAAACACGCCTTTTTTGATCATATTGATGCCGGCGGTCAGATTGTCGACGATCAGCGCTACGCCGAACAGGCCGACAAGCAGCCCGATCACGCTGGCGATGTAAATGCTCTTCTTCATTTCGCCCACTTGCGACTGGATGTCCTCGGTCAATTCGTTGGCCCAGATATAGCCGATGATCTCGCCTTCGCGCACAATCGGATGCATGGCGTTCATGATCCGGCCCCGCACCAGCGCGCCTTCCTGCACCCGGTCCTCACCCGACTGCATGACCATGCGGCCCTGATGATCCTGGCTGATCGGCATCCCTACCGTATG
>JARKPC010000002.1 GCA_029975435.1 Propionivibrio sp.
TCAGCAGCACGCCCAAGAAGGTGAGCGCGGCGCTGATTATCTTGCTCGCCCTCTTCACCCTGGCGAACGCCAGCAGATGGACGGCGGCCAGGATAGCCACCATCAGATAGCGGGCGCCGGCCGACGGGGAAAAAGTATTGGCGATGAACGCGGCGAGGTACAAAAACAGGAGCGCGCTTAAAAGCTTCGTCATTATTGCCGTTTTCGCCCACTTTCGAAGGCGATGGGCTGCTTGCGCAGCCCATCATTCTTACCTTTTCAGGCCCGCTTCGGCGAGAACCGCCTGGACCTTCGGATAAAAAGCGTCGAGAAACTTGATGAAATCCTCGGGGCTGCGGTAGTAAATATCGAACTTGGCCTTGTCGGCCGTTTCCTGGAACTCCTTGTTGTTATACGCCTTGGTAAAAGCGTCGCTAAGCACCTTCTTGACCTCGGGCGGCGTATTCTTCGGCACCGCGATCGCCCGGAAGCTCTCGTGCACGGTGTTGTAGCCGAGCTCCTTCAGGGTCGGGGCGTCGGGGAAGCGCGGGCTGCGTTTCTCGCTGGTCACGGCCAGCACGCGGAACGTCCCGTTCTTGACGTGCGAATCGAGCAGCGTCAGCGTATTCACCTGGACGTCGACATGGCCGCCCAGCAGCGCCGTGTTGACCTCGGCCGCGCCCGGGAACGGCACGACGCGGAACTTGGCGCCGGAATCCTTTTCCACCATTGCCAGCGCCTGGTGGTAAATGCCGCCGAGCGGCGTGGTCGCCACCCTGATCGTGCCAGGGTTGGCCTTGCCCGCCTTCAACAAGTCGTCGAGCGTCTTATAGGGCGAATCGCTCTTCACCACGAAGGCCAGCGGCTGGGACGTGAACTGGAGGAGATACTCGAAATCGTTGTACTTCGTCGGCGAACGGCCGAGGGCCTGGTTGGTCATGATGTCGAACGTGACCATTACGATAGTATAACCGTCCGGCCTGGCTTTCACCGCCTCCGCCCACGCGGTGGCCCCGTTGGCGCCGTCCTGGTTCACCGGCGTTATCGGCTGGCCGAGCTCCTTTTCGGCGTACTTGGCCAGGGCGCGGGTGGAAAGGTCGCTCGCCCCGCCTGCCGGCCACGGGATGATCAACTGGATCGGCTTGGTGGGGAAGTTTTTCTGCTGCGCCTGCTTCGACCCTCCACAGCCGGCCGCGATCAGGCCGAAGATGGCGATGGCGACGATCAGGGCAACCCAAACGAAATTTTTCTTGCTCAACACATTTCCCTCCTATGTTATGATGGATTGTCCAACGCCTTATTGGGCTTTCCCTTGGCAAGGTTATACAGGGAAAAGGCGACCATCAGGCAGGCAATCGTCAAAAAAGTGACCGAAATCGGGCTGGCGAAGAAAATCGCGAACGACGAACCCGACATCGACAGCGCCTGCCGGAAGGACTGCTCGAGCATCGGCCCGAGCACCAGCCCCAGAATCAAAGGCGCCATGGGATACTGCCAGCGCTGGAGAATATAGCCGGCTATGCCGCACGCGAGCATCACGGTCACGTCGAACATATTGTTGCGGGCGCCGAACGCGCCCAGCACCGAGAACACCAGCACGAGCGGCGCGAGATAATGGTACGGGACCTGGATCATCCGCGCCCACAGCCCCACCAGGGGCAGGTTCAGGATCAGCAGCATGATGTTGCCCACGTACATGCTGGCGATGACGCCCCACACGAAATCCGGTTTTTCCTTGAACAGCAGCGGTCCCGGCTCGAGCCCGTAAATCATCAGGCCGCTCAGCAGCACCGCCAGCGCGGGCGCCGTCGGCAGCCCC
>JARKPC010000010.1 GCA_029975435.1 Propionivibrio sp.
GTTATGGCCAAAATATCATCACATTGGCATCAGGCTGCGGGTTTATGAAACATTCGGGTCAACAACCTCTCCAAGACCTATGCGTCCGGTTTCCGGGCGCTGAAGACCATCAACCTCGATATCCGGCAGGGCGAAATCTTCGCCCTTCTCGGCCCCAAAGGCGCGGGCAAGACAACGCTGATCAGCACCGTCTGCGGCATCGTCACGCCGAGCGAAGGCAGCGTCAGCGTCGGCGGGCACGACATCGTCGCCGACTACCGTGCCTCGCGCGCCCTGATTGGCCTCGTGCCACAGGAATTGACCACCGACGCCTTCGAATCGGTGCGCGGCACCGTGGCCTTCAGCCGTGGACTGTTCGGCAAACGCCCCGACCCGGCGTACATCGAGAAGGTCCTGCGCGACCTGTCGCTGTGGGACAAACGTGACAACCCGATCATCACCTTGTCCGGCGGCATGAAGCGGCGCCTGCTGATCGCCAAGGCGCTGTCGCACGAGCCGCAGATCCTCTTTCTCGACGAACCGACGGCCGGGGTCGACGTCAGCCTGCGCCGCGACATGTGGCAGCTCGTGCGCGAGCTGCGCGAGGCCGGGGTGACCATCATCCTCACCACGCACTACATTGAGGAAGCCGAGGAAATGGCCGACCGCGTAGCGGTCATCAACAAGGGCGAGATCATCCTCGTCGAGGAAAAGGCCGAACTCATGCGCAAGCTCGGCAGAAAGAAACTGACGCTGCAGCTTGATCCCCCGCTCGACAATCTGCCGGATACGCTGGCCGAGCGTTCGCTGGAGCTTTCCACCGACGGCCGGCAGCTCACCTACACCTACGAAGCCGATGGCGAAGAAAGCGGCATCGTTCCGCTACTTGAGGCCATCAACCGGGCCGGTATCCGCTTCCACGACCTGCAGACCAGCCAGCGTTCGCTGGAGGACATCTTCGTCAGTCTGGTCAGGGAAAACGCATGAATATCCCGGCCATTCTCGCCATCTACCGCTTCGAGATGGCGCGCACCCGACGCACGATCCTGCAGAGCATCATCTCGCCGGTGATCTCGACCTCGCTCTATTTTGTCGTCTTCGGCGCGGCCATCGGCTCGCGCATTGCGGAGATCGACGGCATCAGCTACGGCGCCTTCATCGTTCCCGGACTGGTCATGCTCTCACTGCTCACGCACAGCATTTCCAACGCGTCCTTCGGCATCTTCTTCCCCAAGTTCAACCGCACCATCTACGAACTGCTTTCGGCGCCGGTGTCGCATTTCGAAGTGGTGGTCAGCTATGTCGGGGCGGCCGCCACCAAATCGATCATCCTCGGAGTCGTCATCCTTGCCACGGCCGGGCTGTTCGTGCCGCTGCACATCGACCACCCGTTGTGGATGGTTTTCTTCCTCGTCCTGACGGCTGTCACCTTCAGCCTGCTCGGCTTCGTCATCGGCATCTGGGCGGACAACTTCGAGAAGCTGCAACTCGTGCCGTTGCTCATCGTCACTCCGCTCACCTTCCTCGGCGGCAGCTTCTATTCCATCCACATGCTGCCGCCATTCTGGCAGGCCGTCACCCTGTTCAACCCGGTGGTGTACCTGATCAGCGGATTCCGCTGGAGCTTCTATGGCGTCGCCGACGTCGCCGTGTGGATCAGCCTGGCCATGACCGCGAGCTTCCTCGCGATGTTCATTGCCATCGCCACGTGGATGCTGCGCACCGGATATCGACTGAAAAGCTGACAAGAACGTTGCAGCAATGGCATCCCGGAATTAAGCTGGACGAATAGCTACTTTGACAGGCCACTCCGGCCTGAATTCAACTTGTGAAACTACCCAAAAAGGAGCCTCCATGAAAGTCCTGATTGCCGACAAGGTATCCGCCAAGATGGTTGCCGACCTGAAGTCGCTGGGATGTGACGTTACGCTCGACCCGGACGTGTCCGCCGAGGCATTGCCCGCCGCGATTGGCGGGGTGGAAATCCTGATCGTGCGCTCCAAGCAGGTCACCGCCGCGACAATCGAAGCCGGCGCCTCGCTCTCGCTGATCATCCGCGCCGGCGCGGGAGTCAACACCATCGACATCAAGAAGGCCAGCGAAAAGGGCGTCTATGTTGCAAATTGCCCGGGCAAGAACACCGATGCCGTCGCCGAACTGGCCATCGGCCTGCTGATCGCCGCCGACCGCCGCATCCCCGACGCCCTGATCGACCTGCGCGCCGGGAAATGGCGCAAGAAGGAGTACGGCAAGGCACGTGGCCTGAAGGGCCGCACCCTCGGCATCGTCGGCCTGGGCAGCATCGGCTGCGCCGTCGCGCGCCGCGCGCAGGGGCTGGACATGAACGTCATCGGCTGGTCGCGCAGCCTGACGCCGGCCAAGGCCAAGGCGCTCGGCATCGGCTATTGCGCCACGCTCGACGAACTGGCCGGGAATGCCGATGCGGTCAGCGTCCACCTCGCCTTGTCGAAGGATACGCGCGGCCTGATCAACGCCGCCTTCTTCGAGCAACTGAAGAAGGGAGCGCTGTTCGTCAATACCGCGCGCAGCGAGGTCGTCGACGGTGCAGCGCTCAAGGCGGCGCTGGCCGGCGGCAAGATCCGCGCCGCGCTCGACGTCTTCGAGAACGAACCCGCCGGCGGCGAAGCCCCGTTCGCCGATGCCGAACTCGCCGGCCTGCTCTCGGCCGCCGCGCCGCACATCGGCGCCTCCACCGACCAGGCTGAGGAAGCCATCGCTGAAGAGACCGTGCGCGTGGCCAAGACCTTCCTCGAAACCGGCAAGCCGGCCAACGCGGTCAATCCGCGCAAGCTGCATACGGGCGTCCCGCTGGTCATCCGTCACTACAATCGCGTCGGCGTGCTGGCCAGCGTCCTGCACGAACTGAGGAACGAAGGCATCAACATCGAGGAAATGGAAAACACCATCTTCGAGGGCGAACTGGCCGCCTGTTGCTCCCTGGTGCTCGACAGGAAGCCGTCCGACACGCTGCTGCAGCGGATCGGCGCGGCGGAAAACGTCATTCAGGCCGTGCTGAAGTAGTCTCCGGAACGGGTCGAGGCACGCTGTCACCATACGGGTTGAGCGTGCCTCGGTCCCTTATTTTCCTGCGAGCGCAGCGGCGATGGCCTCGCCAACCTCCGTCGTACTGGCATTGCCTTTCAGGTCGGGCGTCACCGGACCTTCCACGAGCACTTTCTCGATGGCGCTGACAATCGCGTCGTGCGCCGCCCGATAGCGGGCATCGCCGTTGCCGAGGAAGTCGATCATCATCGCCGCCGACCAGATCATGGCGATCGGATTCGCGATGTTCTTGCCGTAGATATCCGGCGCCGAACCATGAACCGGCTCGAAAAGCGACGGAAAGGTGCGATCGGGGTTCAGATTGGCTGACGGAGCGATGCCAATTGTCCCGGCGCAGGCCGGCCCAAGATCCGAGAGGATGTCGCCGAACAGGTTGGAAGCCACGACGACGTCGAAGCGCTCCGGACTGAGCACGAAGCGCGCAGACAGGATATCGATGTGGTACTTGTCCTTGCGCACCTCGGGATAATTCTTCGCCATGGCCTCGAAACGCTCGTCCCAGTAGGGCATGCTGATGGCGACGCCGTTCGATTTGGTGGCCGACGTCAGGTGCCGCTTGGGTCGATTGTTCGCCAGTTCGAACGCGTTGTTGAGGATCCGGTCGACACCCTTTCGCGTGAAGACGGCTTCCTGAAGCACGGTTTCGCGCTCCGTGCCTTCAAACATGCGCCCTCCAACCGCCGTGTATTCGCCTTCGGTATTCTCGCGCACGATCATCATGTCGATGTCGCCGACCTTGCGATTGGCTAGCGGACAGGGCACGCCAGGCATCAGGCGAACCGGCCGCAAGTTCACGTACTGGTCGAAATCGCGCCGGAACTTGAGCAACGATCCCCATAAGGAAATATGATCGGGAACCTTTTCAGGCCAGCCGACCGCCCCGAAAAAGATCGCGTCGAATGACCGGAGTTGCTCGAACCAGTCGTCCGGCATCATCTTTCCGTGCTTCAGGTAGTAGTCGCAGTTGGCCCAATCGAATGGTCTCAGCGCGATGTCGATATCGAACTTGCGCGCCGCGGCTTCAAGGACACGGAGGCCTTCGGGCATGACCTCGTTGCCTATACCATCACCGGCGATGACGGCGATCTGATGAGTTGTCACGGTTTTCTCTCCTGATTGTGTGGGGTACCACAAGCATACGGAAATTTTCCCGATTTATAATCCCCGCATCTGTGACACGAATGAACACGATACGTGAACAATAAGCCTCTCCTCGAAGACCTGCGCCTTTTCTGCACAGTCGTTCGCAGACGCGGGTTTGCGGCGTCAGCGCGCGAGTTGGGCGTTTCCAACGCGCTCATCAGCAAGCGCATTGCCATCCTGGAGGGCGTGCTCCAAGTCAAGCTGCTGCACCGGACAACCCGCAGCGTGAGCCTCACCGAACAAGGCGATATCGTCTATCAACGGGCCCAGCGCATCCTGGACGAAGTCGATCGGATGAGCGAGGACGTGTCGCATGTGAAAGCGAGTCTGAGCGGAAAACTGCGCCTATGCACGAGTTCGGGATTCGGCCGCAACCGGCTCGCCCCGGCGATCTCCGAATTCGCGCTGAACTACCCCATGCTCGAAATTCAGCTCGAGTTGATCGACCGACCTGTTGATCTGGTTGGGGAAGGTTTTCACCTCGACATCCGGATCGGCAGAGTCAACGATTCGAGCCTGATCGCCCGACGTATTGCCCACAACGTGCGAGTCATCTGTGCAGCGCCCGCTTATCTGGAGCGCTGGGGAACACCCGCCGAGTTGAGCGAACTCGCCCGGCATCGCTGCATCGAGCTCCGCGAACGGGACCGGGACTTCGGGCATTGGACGCTACGCGGCCCGAACGGCATTGAAACGGTCAGGATCAGTGGTCCACTGTCGGTGAGCAACGGTGAAATTGCCCATCACTGGGCCATCGATGGCCACGGCATCACGCTGCGCTCGCTTTGGGATGTCGCCCGCAGCATCGAAAAAGGCCAGTTGGTCAGGATATTGCCCGAATACGAGCAGGATGCCGACGTGTGGGCGGCTTACCCCAGCCGGCTCGCCTCTTCGGCCAAGGTCCGGGTATTCGTGGAATTCCTGGAACGATGGCTCGGCGACAACGGGATATCGATAGCACGCTGATCTGGCGAGATTTCGCCATATCAGAGTTTCAGATTCATCCCGAAACTGACGCCAAGGTAAACCTCGCGCAAGAACAATCCGAGCGAAATGATCATCGCGCTCATGGCGAGGATGAAGGAAACGGCCACACCTCGCGCCACATCGACGGAAATCAGGGCCCCGAGAAACGCACCGGCCACGACGATACAGATCAGCAGCGCCGCAAGCACCGCAAACAGGATGGCCAGATAAATCAATCGACTGCGCCGGATCAGCAGTCTCAGTTCTTCCTTGAGGTTTTCCGGTGGCGTTGCCCCCGACTCCTTGATTCGATCCTGCATGACGCGCCGACGATCCACGACGCGCACGAGGCGGGTATTCATGGCATTGACCATCGTGGCAATGGCCGTCAGCAGGAAGACCGGAGCTACGGCCAGACGGATCACTTCCGAAATGGCCATGATGTGGGTTTGGGCATTCGCCAGCTGACCTGCATCCATACGAAATCCTCATTTGAACAGTGGGCTCACCATACTCGGCTCGCACGCAAAATGGTAGCCTGCCTTGACCACATCCCGAAAGCTGACGAATGGCCTGATCCGGTAACAGGAAGGCAGTCCGTTCGATGCATAATTGCGCTCTTTTGCTTGGGGTAAGGGGGCACTTAATGCAGAATAAACGTGCCGTCCATTCAATCGTATCGAGCCAACCGGAAAATGAAAAAGACGTTGTCGCTGATGTCCGTGGTAGTTGTGACTGCTGCCTGTTCGATGCTGCTCGGCGGATGCGACCGCGGGCAGGAAAAGCCCGCCGCTTCCGTGCCCAGAACCGCCGTCACCCTGCTGCACTATTTCTCCGGTTCGTTGAGCGGCGGTATCAACGAACTGGCGAATGAGTTCAATACCAAGAACCCGCAATACGAACTCAAGGCCGTATCGCTCGATCACGAGGCGTTCAAGACCAGCATCTACGACACGCTCAAATCGGGCAATCCGCCCGACTTGTATTCGTATTGGGCAGGCGCCCGTACCGCATCCATCGTCGACCAACTGGAACCGATTGACGACCTCTGGCAGCAAGCCGCACTGGACAAGAGTTTCCCCGCGGCGATCACGAAAGCGGCGAGCGAGTATGGCGGCAAGAAGTACCTGATCCCCATCACGCAGCATTACGTCGCATTCTTCTACAACAAGAAGGTCTTCGCGGCAAACGGCATCAAGCCGCCGGCCACCTGGGACGACTTGCTGTCGGCGTGCACCACGCTGAAAACAGCCGGCGTGACGCCGATCTCATTGGGCGCACGCGACAAATGGCCGGCCCAGTTCTGGTTCGACCTGATCCTGTTACGCACCGCCCCAACCGAGTTTCGCCAGGCCCTGATGACCGGTGCCGCCCGATTTGACGATCCCCGCGTCCTGGCGGCATTCGCGCGCTGGAAAAAGTTGATCGACGCCGGTTGCTTCAACCGTACCCCTCACCCCAACGATCTGGCGTGGGACACCGGGGCCAACGAGATGGTGTTCCGGGGCGAAGCGGCCATGACGCTGATGGGCACCTGGACGATTGGCCAGTTCGAAAACGCGGAACACAAATGGCGCGCCGGCGAGGACTTTGACTTTTTCCCGTTCCCGGTCATCGACCGAGACATTCCGCTGGCGGCGCTGGGCGTCGTTGACGGGCTGGTCATGCCCAAGCGCGGTGCCAATCCGGCGGGGGCGAAAGCGGCCTTGCAGCACATGGCGCAAATCGACTCCCAGAAGGCTTTCAGCCGGGGCTCCGGAGCGTTGGCGCCGAACATCCGGGTGGAAGACGGCTTTTACAGCGACATCCAGCGACGCGTCCGCGAAGAGATCGCCAAGAGCACGAGCTTTGCCTTCAATTTTGATTTATCAACCCCACCGCCCGTGGCCAACCTGGGCTTGGACGCATTTTCCGAGTTCCTCGCGTTTCCCGGCGCCTACCCGGAAATCGCCCGATCGCTCGCCGATGGTGCGGAAGCGTATTTCAGGTCGATCAACACGCCGCGCTGAGATTCCATGCCTCTTTTCGCCAATCGCAAACTCAGGGAGAAAATCGGACGGAGCTTTTCCGGCCTGATCCTGTTGATCGCCCTGAACGCGGGCGTAGCCGTGCTCACCGCAACCCTCGTTTCCAACCAGATTGATCGGCAACAGGAAACGGCACGCATTCTTGACGACATCAATCTGGTCAATGCCGCATTGGGCCGCTATGCCCAAGCGCCATCGCGCGATGCGGCCAAGGATATATTCCAGAGCCTTGACGGGGTCCGCCAACAAACCGAACGCCCTGTCGCCGAAGGCACAGAACTATTCTCCTTGCTGCCGCTCATCGACGATTATCGTCTGCTTTTCCACAAATTCGTCGCGGAAGCGGACCAGAGAGCCGCCCTCGAAAGCCAGATCGACGTCTTGCAACAGCGCATCAGTGCCGGACTGAAATCCGTCTTGCCGCATCACGGCGGTCTGAGCAGCCACGCCGTGTACGAAGACCTGATTGGCTATGTCATCGACCTGCAATGGCTGCATCAGGAGATTCTGGCCCGCACTCCGCATCCCCCGGCCGACATCTTCGATCAGTCGCGCCGCTCCATGGTGCGAGTGCGGCAATCGGTGCTCAGCGAAGTGCGCGAAACCGAAACGCAGCGGCACTTCTACCGCATCCTGCGCGATACGGACGACTATCTGACGACCATGGAGAAGTTTCTCCATCTCAAGGAATCCAGCAGCCGGACAGCGGAGACACTGAGCCATCTGTCCAAGAAACTGGAGACGACCACTGCCGCGATCGGCAAGGCCACGCAGGACGCGATGCGCCGGCAGCTCTCGCATTCCATTGCTTTCATGGCGTGCATCTTCCTGGCATCGCTGGTGGGGGCCGTCGTTCTGGCCCGGAGGCTGACGAGCGAAATTCTCCGGCCGATTCACGAACTCATCAATACGACCCGGGCAATCGCACAGGGCCAGCTTGCCCAGCGCGCGGCCGTGGAAACCAAGGACGAGATTGGCGATCTCGCACAATCGTTCAACCAGATGGCGGACAGCCTGCAGGAATCGCACGAACATCTTGAACTGCGCATCGCCGAAAGAACGCAACAGTTAAGCGCTTCGGAACAACGATTCCGCGACATCGTCAATACCACCAACTGTATCGTCTGGGAAGCGGATGCCCAGACGTTCACCTTCACCTTCGTCAGCCAGAAGGCCGAGGATATTCTGGGCTTTCCTCTCGCAGACTGGCGCAAGCCCGGTTTCTGGGTCGACCACATGCACCCCGAGGACAGGGCCTGGGCGCCGGAGTTGTGCGCGTCCAGCACGCGCCGCCTTGAGCCCCATACTCTCGAGTACCGCTTCATTGCCAGGGACGGCCGCACGGTCTGGCTGCAGGATCTCGTGACCGTCGTCGAGGAAGACGGAGCGCCGCGCTGGCTGCGCGGCATCATGATCGACATCACTGCGACCAGACAGGCCGCCGAGGAATACCACCGGGTAGCGCAGAACTACCAGATGCTGTTCCGGGAAATGCTCAACGGCTTCGCCCTGCACGAAATCATCTGCGATGAACGGGGCACGCCGGCCGACTACCGTTTTCTCGCCGTCAATCCGGCCTTCGAGCGCATGACCGGACTCACCGCGCAGGCTGTAGTCGGCCGCACGGCACGCGAGGTTCTGCCGCAACTTGAACCATACTGGATCGATATCTTCGGGAAAGTCGCTCTCACCGGCGATCCGGTGTTCTACGAGAACTATTCCGCGGATCTCGACAAGCACTTCGACGTAATGGCCTTCCGCGCGGCGGCAAACCAGTTCGCCTGCATCATTCAGGACATCACGGAACGCAAGCATTCCGAGGAAAAGATCAAGAATCTCGCGTTCTTCGACCAACTGACCGGACTGCCCAACCGGGCCAGCCTCACGGAACGCCTGGCACAAGCACTGTCCATCGCCGAACGTAACCGCACCCGTCTGGCCCTGATGGTCATCGACCTCGATAATTTCAAGGCGATCAACGACACGCTGGGCCACCTGATGGGAGACAAGCTGCTCGCTGAAGTCGCATGCCGGCTCACGCAATGCGTACGCCACAGCGACCTCGTGGCACGTCTTGGCGGCGACGAGTTCGTCGTCGTACTGTCCGAAATCGACCAACCGACCGACGCCGCCAATGTCGCCGACAAATTGGTCGCAACGGTATCGGAGCCCTACCAGATCGGGGGAAAAGAGCTGCACAGTTCCCCCAGCATTGGAATCTGTCTCTACCCGGACGACTCGACCGAGGCCGACGAAATACTGAAGAAGGCCGATGTCGCGATGTACCAGGCCAAAGCGAGCGGCAAGGCCAATTTCCAGTTCTTCAAGGAAGCCTTCCAGCTTGAGGTGGAACGCCGGCAAGCGCTCGAAGCCGACCTGCGGCGCGCCGTCGAACGGCGCCAGTTTGTCCTGTACTACCAACCGCTGCTCGACCTGCGCGCCAACCGCGTTTGCGGCGTCGAGGCGCTGGTGCGCTGGCAACATCCGGAGCGCGGCATGGTGGCTCCCGCGGAATTCATCCCGATGGCCGAGGAAACCGGGCTGATCGTCGCTCTGGGCGATTGGGTCCTCGAAGAAGCCTGCCGGCAGACGGCAGAATGGCACGCCGGCGGACTGAAACATATCCACGTCTCGGTGAATCTCTCTCCGGCCCAGTTCGGCGACCCGGGACTGCCGGACAGAATCGGTACCGTGCTCTCACGCACCGGACTCGCCCCGGAGTATCTGGGCCTGGAAATCACGGAGTCGATCGCCATGGCCTCGCCGGCGGAGACAGAGAGAATCATCAGGCTCATCGCCGAAAAGGGACCACGTTTCTCGATCGACGATTTCGGCACGGGCTATTCCTCGCTCGCCTACCTGAAGCAGTTCCCGATCCAGACGCTCAAGATCGACCGATCGTTCGTCACGGACATTGAAACCGACGTCAACGCCGCCGACATCTGTGAAGTCGGTTTGCTGCTGGCGCACAAGCTTGGACTGGACGTGGTGGCAGAGGGGGTCGAGACCCAAGCCCAGCGGAAATTCCTCCACGGTATCGGCTGCGAGAAGATCCAGGGGTATCTGATCAGCAAGCCTCTTCCGGCCGAACAGGCCGAGGCATTCATGCGCTCTTCCACGCTTTCTGATGAATTGGAGTAACCGGAAAATGTCACTGAAGCTCTTCGGCATCAAGAACTGCGACACCATGAAAAAAACCTTCGCCTGGCTGGAAGCCAACGGCATCGCCTACGAATTCGTCGATTACAAGAAGGCCGGGATCGCACAAAGCCATCTGCCGGACTGGAACCGCCGTGCGGGCTGGAAAGTGCTGCTCAACACCCGCGGTCTGATGTGGAAAAAGCTCAGCAACGAAGAACGCGCCGACGTTGACGAAGCGAAGGCCTTGACACTGATGGCAAAATATCCGGCCATGATCAAGCGGCCGGTGCTCGACACCGGCAAGACCCTGCTGGTCGGCTTCGATGCCGACCGCTATGCCAAGGAACTGAAACAATGAGCAACACCGTTCAGCGCTTCCTGTTCGACGACCTCGACATCCGCGGCGCCGTGGTACGCCTCGACAGCGTGTGGGAGAAGCTGATGACCGCGCGCGACTATCCGGCGCCAGTGGTTGACCTGCTGGGCCAGATGAGCGCCACCGCCCTCTTGCTGGCCGACAACCTCAAGCAGCCGGGACGCCTGACCATCCAGCTGCGCGGCAACGGCCCGGTGTCGCTGCTGGTGATCGACTGCAACGAGCAATTGAATATCCGCTGCATGGCCCACCACGCGGAGAAGATCGCCGCCGCCCCGGCGATCGACCTGCTCGGCCATGGCCAGCTGCTGCTGTCGCTCGACATGCCCACCATGCGCGAGCCCTACCAGAGCGTGGTGCCGCTCGACGGAAAGAGCATTGCCGAAGTCTTCGAGCACTACCTGCAGCAGTCGGAACAACTGGCTTCCCGCTTCTACCTCGCCGCCTCGCCGTCGGGCGCGGCCGGACTTTTCCTGCAGAAGATGCCCTCGACCGACGAGCGCGACCCGGACGGCTGGGGACGCATCGAAGCGCTGGCCGCGACCGTCAAGGCCGAGGAACTGCTCGGCCTGACGACCGAGAACCTGCTGACCCGGCTGTTCCACGAGGAAACCGTGCGTGTGTTCGCCGCCCAGCCGGTAACCAACGATTGCCCGCAGGACTGGGACAAGGTGCGTAACATGCTGCTCGCCCTCGGGCGCGAGGAAGTCTATGCCAGCGTCAAGGAGCACGGCGCCATCGTCATTCACGACGAACTCTCCAACCTCGAGTATCGCTTCACCAAGGCGGCAATCGACGAACTGTTCAGTCGCACCCCGGAAACGCCGAAATCGGTCCATTGAGCGGCCAATCCGCATTCGGGTTATCGCGCCGGAAGCATACGCAATCGGGTTAGAATGCCTGCGGCATTCAATGCAGGACGTTGGCAACGACACTTCGGCATCGGGCGGCTCACGCCAGGCCGCAATCAACCAAGGAGATCGATTTGGCTCAAAAGAATGTGACCGTCGCCGCCGCCGCGGTGGCCGCCGTACTTGCCGCCGGAGTTCCGGCGTCGTCGTGGTATCTGGGCAAGCAGATCGAAGCGACGCATGCCGAAATCGATGCCAAGATCGCGGCAATCCCCTATCTCAAGCTTGTCCGGCACGACTACGAGCGTCGCTTGTTCGATGCCGACGAAGTCATCACCGTCGAGATCCCGGTCGCCATGTTCCGAATGCCGTTTGGACAGGACAAACCTGCGGGAACAGCCGAAGCCCAACCGGATGCCCAAGCGGAAGCGAAAGCGCCGCAACCCCAGCCCCCCTTGCGCTTTACGGTAAAAAGCTCCATCCAGCACGGGCCGCTGCCCGGGTTCAAGACGTTTGCCGCCGGTAGCGCCACGACGGTCATCGAATTCGACGAGGCGTTCCAGAAGAAGCTGGCCGAGGCATTCGGAGGCAAGCCCGCCCTGGACATCCAGACGCTTTACGACTTCCAGGGGGGTGGCCAGGGAACGCTGAAAAGCCCGCCCTTCAAGATCGTCGTGCCGGGGCAGGCACAAGGCGGCCAAGCCATTCTTTCCGGCGACGGGCTGGAAATGGTCGTCGATTTCACCCGGCACATGGAACAGTACTCGATGCGCGGCAGCGCCCCGCGTTTCGAGTTGAGCGAACCTAACGGCCCGCGCATGACCATGACCGGATTGCGCATGGAAAGCCGTCAACAGCGCATGTTTGCGGACGATCCGCTGCTTTATTCAGGATCGCAGCAATTCTCGCTGGCCGAGTTCAGCATCGATCCGGGTCAGGAGAACGGCCCGAAAATCGGACTGAAGGAACTCAAGTACGACGTGCAGGTGCCGGCCTCGGGGGATTTCATCGACGTGATCGCCCGCATGGGGGCCGGAACGGTGCAGATCGGTGACCAGAACTACGGACCGGCCAACTATGATTTTTCGCTGAAGCATCTGCATGCGCGCAAGCTGATGGCGCTCAACCGCAGCTTCATGACGATCTATACGAAGCCCGAAATGCTGCAGGACCAGGCTCGGTTGATGGAGGCCCTGGCCCCGATGAAGGAACAGTTCGTCGCGCTCCTGCTGGACAATCCCGTCCTGTCGCTCGATCGCATCAGTTTCCGCATGCCGGAGGGAGAGGCGAAAATCAGCGCCAGCATCAGGCTGGTTGACGTCAAGGCGGAGGATTTTGCCAATCCGATGCTCCTGCCGGCCAAGTTCGACGCGACCGCCGACATTGCGCTTCCGGCAAAACTGGTCACAACGCTTGCCGGCGGCAAGGCGGAAAGCGACGAGGAGGCGCAGTTGAGCAGGGAGATGGCCGAACAAACCATCGCGAACGTCGTCCAGCAAGGCTACGCCACGCTCGACGGCGGCTTGCTCAAGACTCGCATCAGCCTCAAGGCCGGCCAGTTGCTGATCAACGACAAACCGTTCAATCCGATGACCTTGGCGCAGCAGCAACCTCCGGGAGTGTCGCCGGCGCAATAACCGGCATACCCGGAGCATCCGGGCTAGAATGAACCAGGAATTCGCTGGTTCATTGGCCTGGGCGAGTGATGAATCGATGGGCGTTTTCCGAGTGACTGTTCAGGAATCCGATCGATGCAAACCAGAACCCCTTTTCTCCCCGCAATCGGCTGGCTCGCCAACTACGAGCGTTCGTGGCTGAAAGCCGATGTCGTCGCCGGTCTCACCACCGGAGCCATCGTCATTCCCAAGGCAATGGCGTATGCCACGATCGCCGGGTTGCCATTGCAGGTCGGCCTTTACACGGCCTTCCTCCCGATGGTCGTCTACGCGCTGCTCGGAACCTCGCGGATGCTCAGCGTGAGCACCACGACGACCATCGCCATCCTCAGCGCGGCCGAGCTCGGGGCGGTCATGCAGGCGCATCCGCAGCTAAGCGCCGTGACCGCGACGGCAACGCTGGCCTGCCTGGTCGGCCTCATGCTGCTCCTGGCGCGCGTGTTCCGCCTGGGATTTATCGCCAACTTCATCTCCGACCCGGTGCTCACCGGCTTCAAGGCCGGCATCGGACTGGTCATCGTCATCGACCAATTGCCCAAGTTGCTTGGACTGCACATCCACAAGGCAGGATTTTTCGCCGATCTCATCGCCATCGCCGGACACATTCCGGAAACCTCGATGACGACCCTCGCTGTTGCCTTGGCCACGTTTGTCATTATCGGAGTACTGGAAAAATTCGCTCCCCGCTCTCCTGCACCGCTGATTGCCGTCGCCAGCGGCATCGCCATTTCCGCGCTGTTTGGCCTGCACGCCAAAGGCGTCAGCGTGGTCGGTGATATCCCCGGGGGGTTCCCGACATTGACGTGGCCTGACCTCTCCCTTTTCCAGGAGATGTGGGCAACCGCCGCGGGCATCGCGTTGATGAGTTTCACCGAATCGATCGCGGCCGGCCGCGCCTTCGCCCGCCGCGGCGACCCGCGCACGGATTCCAATCAGGAACTCATTGGCATTGGGGCCGCCAACGCCATCGGCGCCTTGTTTGGTGCCATGCCGGCCGGTGGCGGCACCTCACAGACAGCGGTCAACCTCAAAGCCGGAGCCCGAACTCAAATGGCCGCACTGGTTACCGCCGCGATGACGGTAGCCACCATGCTGTTCTTCGCCCCGGTCATGGCGGCGATGCCCAACGCCACGCTCGCGGCAGTGGTAATCGCCTTCTCCATCGGACTCATCAGCCCGGCGGAAATGGCCGCCATTCGGCGCGTCCGCACGATAGAGTTCCGCTGGGCGGTCGCCTCGTGCGTCGGCGTCGTCGGTCTCGGCACCCTGAACGGCATCCTGGTCGCTGTCCTGCTCTCGATGGCCAGCATGCTG
>JARKPC010000046.1 GCA_029975435.1 Propionivibrio sp.
TGAGCTGCCTATCCGGCAGTGACGGAGTACGGACAATGTCGGAATCCGACAATTCATTTCTGAGCTGCCTATCCGGCAGTGACGCTCGACGCAGACTGGATCGGAGACGGCTCGCTTGTCTGAGCTGCCTATCCGGCAGTGACGACCTCCGGCGGCGGCTGGCTGCCGGCGGGGCTTTTCTGAGCTGCCTATCCGGCAGTGACGAGGCGATGCACCACCGAGACGCACTTTCCCTTTTTCTGAGCTGCCTAGCCATGAACAATTGGAATTTCACATTTCTGAGCTGCCTATCCGGCAGTGACGCAGATACTTCACTCCGTCCGCGTAGCTTCCACTTTCTGAGCTGCCTATCCGGCAGTGACGAGGAGGTGATCCAGACGTTTTAAGCGCCGTGATTTCTGAGCTGCCTATCCGGCAGTGACGTTGATCGATCTCGGGGAATACCAGCCAGGTCATTTCTGAGCTGCCTATCCGGCAGTGACGGCCCATCTCGACGAAGCGATTGACGTACTGTTTTTCTGAGCTGCCTATCCGGCAGTGACGCAGTATCTTGAAGGTGCAATCAATCGATCCTTTTTCTGAGCTGCCTATCCGGCAGTGACGTCAGCAGCTAACCGACGCCGAAGAGTCCAACAATTTCTGATGTAGCGCGGCGCGATAAATGACCAGCTCTCGTGAGATATTTAGCGTCCGCATCTGATTGCGGCCGGTGAAAACAAATTACATAAAACAGAGATGTGGTCAGAACAATAGGCCGCCCATCATCTCGGGTTGGTAATTGGTGATAACCAGTTCGCCGCTTTCCTTCGGTTTCCCCTGGGCGTTGGCGACGCTGTATTTGATGCCGGTTTCGTGGAACGTGAAGGCGTTAAAACAGGCGCGGATGTCGGGGTGGTCGTTAATCGATAACATCACCTTTCCTTTGCAGTCGGCCATGAATGCGGCGAGCTTTTCGTACTGGTCCCACTCGAACGGAACACCATAACCCTCGGTTTCCCAGTACGGCGGGTCGGCATAGAAGAAGGTGTGCGGGCGGTCGTAACGGCGGGCGCAGTCATCCCACGGTAGGTTCTCGATAGTCGTTCCGGCGGCCAGGCGGAGATGGGCGCCGGAGAGATTCTCCTCGATGCGCAGCAGATTGACCGTCGGCGCGGTGGTGGCGGTACCGAAGGTCTGGCCGCTCACCTTGCCAGCGAACGCGTGGTGCTGCAGGTAGAAGAAACGGGCGGCGCGCTGGATATCGGTCAAGGTCGCGGGCTGCTGGAGCTGTGCCCACTTGAACACCTGGCGTGAGGAGATCGCCCATTTGAACTGGCGGACGAATTCCTCGAGGTGGTTCTGCACCACACGGTAGAGGTTCACCAGCTCGCCGTTGATGTCGTTCAGCACTTCCACCTGGGCCGGTACCGGGCGCAAGAAATACAGGGCGCCGCCACCGCAGAACAGCTCGACGTAGCATTCATGCGGAGGGAACAAGGGGATCAGCCGGTCAGCCAGGCGGCGTTTGCCGCCCAGCCACGGGATGATCGGATTGACCGGGTTGTTAAGGATCGCGTTCATCAAGGCTCTCTTTCTGCACGCTATGTGCTCGATCGGGAGGCTCGACGGCCTTCAGGTGGTTCATTTCCCCGCACCGGGGGCATTTGATCGCCAGGCGGCGGTAGTCCGCCTCGGCCAGCTTCTTGTTGCACTTACCGCATCGAATCTCTTCCACAAAGGTGCCTATCCCGTGTAGGCTTCGGCCCGCTGTGTACACAGCACGGCGCCTCGGCCAAACGCAGGCGGGTTCTGCGGGCGGTGGCTGTCACGGGTGTTCCACCACCCGTGGCGGTCGCGCCGTCTCTTTCCATCACACCAGCCCGAGCTGCGCCTTGATGGCGACAACAAAGGCGCTCCACTGGGCCTTCACTGCACCGATCTCGGCAACGGAGCCGGCTTTGCGCGCGGCTTCCTTGCGCGCCAAACGATTCGCGCGGATAGCCGTTTGCGCGGTGCGCCAGGCGGCAGCAGTGGAGAGGATATCGTCCGCCGCCCATTGTGCCGTCTTGGCTGTCGCGTCCGCCCATGCCTTCACGTAAGCCGGAACGGCGCCTGCATACCCGGAATCCTTGAACATCTGCGCCTGCGCCTCGGCCTCGGCGTATTCAGTCGCGCGATTGCCGAGCGCAGCGGTGTAGATCGCGTCGGCGTCGGCGTCGACTTGCTTGACCAGGGCGGCGATGGCATCGACCAACGATGGAGCGGGCGGATCGGTCAGGATCGGTTTTCCGTCGGCGTCGGCGGAAATAACTTTTCCGGACACCTCGCCGGCCAGCAGCGCGGCGTGCTGTGCGTCTGTGATGTCAACGGCGCCCTCCGGGATATTCTCACCGTGAATCTCTGTGTCGTAGAACCCGCGCGTCGATGCCGCGTATTTTTTCCCCATGTCTCTCTCCTTACCAGCCGACCGTTATATGTCGGTAGGCGGCATTCCCGCCCGTCGAATAGTGATAAATCGTGATCGCGCTGTTGCTTGTCAGCGCGACCTGCCCCGAGAAGTTCGTGCTCAGGTTGACTGACCCGCCGACACACACCACGGATCCCAATATCGCGTTCGGGAAGGTAATCGGCAACGTGACTGCCTGATTGCTCCCCGAGGTGATAGCAGACGACGCGCCCCATTGCACAATCCATCCGCCAAGCCACGACGGAAACTTGATATACCCGGACTGGGCGGCGTTGAAGACAAATCCTGCCGCCGTCGC
Organism: Propionivibrio sp.; assembly: GCA_029975435.1. Taxonomy (GTDB): domain Bacteria; phylum Pseudomonadota; class Gammaproteobacteria; order Burkholderiales; family Rhodocyclaceae; genus Propionivibrio. Next base: position 2,745 of record JARKPC010000046.1, read on the forward strand.
GATGGCCGACAAGGCACTGCGAATCCAGCCCGTCGAGGCTGGTTTCGCGCTGTTGTCTGCAAACGTCGGGTCATTGGCGGTGGTTACCGTGGCTATCCCAACCGCTGGGTTCAGCAACACCCATTTGTCCAAAACATTGTCGTAGCGAAGCGCTGACCAGTACCCGGCGCCGGCGATATCTCCGGCGACGAGGGGCAGGTTGTTGCCCTTGACGATGGTTTTTGCGGCAATGGTTCCGGCGGCGGGGGTGAAGGTCGGGGTCGTTGTCGCGTTTGCCGATCCGGCGCGCACATGCAGCGTCATGCCGTGGGTTAACGAGGTTATTGCCGGCGTGAAGACAGCAGCAATGGCATCGGCGGTTCCGCCTGCCAGTGCAATCACCCCGGCTTTTTGCTGAATGGCCATGCGTACAGCCTTGCTAACCTGAGTCAGATCAGCATCGTCAGGAACGAGACCAACACCGGCTATCAATCCTGACAGCTCACGCATCGGATCTTCAATTGCGGCTGCCGGAACCGCGCTTCCTTCGACGCCGGTCGACGGATTCCCGTCGATGTAAGGATCATTGTCGGCGCCGCCGACGGGGGGGACGTATTTCATTTACGCTCCTTCATACGAAACAATCAGGTTGGTGTGGGCTTGCTTGAGGCGTTTCAGGCGGCATTCCAGGTCTTCGGCACGGGTCAGTTTTCCTAGCCGGTCGCCGCATTGGCTTGAGCCGGTGCGGAACGGTGTGTAGCGCGCTCCGGAGACACGGACGCGCCAGGTGTGGCGGACCGCATGACCTCCGAGCAACCGATCGCCGCAATGGCTGAGCCCGGCGACAAACGGCCGGAATTCATCGATCTCGACCGCGTAACCCAACCGGGCCGCGAAGGCGATAAACCAGGCGCGACTGGATCCGCCCTGCTGGGTGAGGATGGAAACCACGTTCTGCCGGCGTTCTGCCACGGTTGTAGCCAGCTCGGCGCTGCAAGCGTCTGGGAGACCGACCACGCGCTCCCAGTCCGCCAGCAATTCGAGCGCGGACTCGGGGAGTGCTTCGCCGAGGAGCTGCTCGGAGCGCGCATCGACGCGCGCCAGTTCCTCCGCCAGCGCGGCCAGCAGCTTCGTGAGCAGGGCGTCAGCGCGGCGCGGCCAGGCATCACCCGGCGGCAGCAGTGCCTGCAACTGCGTCCGGTAGTCGGTCGGCGTCATGCCCATGCCAGGCTTCCGAAGGTGGCCATCGCGCCGACGGCCGGCGTTACATCGGTCACCGGCGCGATCAGATGATGATCGGTTTCGCCAGCCGCCAGGGAGATCGCTTCGCGGATGTGCGACAACAGGATCCGGCCTTCGCCGAGGCCGCCTTCCGGCTCCGCCTCGCGCAGCAACAGATCGCGCAGACTGGCTTCGACCGCCGCCTTGACGCTGGCCGTCGCCGGCACCAGTTCAACCTCGAATGCGACCGGTGCGGCGACCGGCGCCACGACAAACAATTCTGCCGCCACGGGCCGGCGCTCGTCGATATAGGCCTGCACCGCCGCCACTTCATTGACGTCCGGGATCAGGCTGGCGTCGTCGTCGCGGACAAAGCGCACCGTGACGGTGCCGTCGCCCATTTCCTCCGGGTAACACCAGGCGCGGGTCACGCCCGGAACTTCCTTGGCCCAGGCCACATAATCGGCTTTCGCTCCGCCCATCGGCGGCTCCTGAATGCGCTCGAGCAGACGGATGCGCAGACTGTCGTCGTCCTCGATATCGGCGCCGCCAGTCAGCGCGCCCGCGGTGACCGTTGCCGCGGCGTTAATCCCGGCGATCGGGGAGTCCAACGTTAACGCGCTGCCTGCGGCGGCATTCCCCGCCTGGCCGGCGATATCCGCGACAATCGTCACCAGGGCCGAGCCACCGGCAATCGTCGCCTCGCTCTCGGCGGCATAGGCCGTACCGTCCGAGCGCTTGAACACGGTCCCCGCGGGAATCACCGCGCCGTCACTGCCTGTCACCGTGGCCTGACCGACGGCATAGGCGGCGGGAATGCGGCCGATGGTCAGCCAGATCCGCGCGTGGCGCTCAAGGATCTCGGCATCCGCCGTATCCGGCAGGATCTGCCTCGACAGCCAGTCCAGATACCCATAGAGGCCATGCGTGGCGCCCGCGTGGACGCGGGCCAACACGTTCAGGTTCGACCGGCGCAGCCGCGCATCGGCACCGGGCAAGCGGCTTTCGATATCGGCAACGGCGCGCTCGATCAGCGTCGGGAGATCTGGGCGGGAAAAGCTCATGTCACATGGCGCTCCACAGGAGTTCAAAACGGATCGGCACCTGAGTGCCGTCGGGGCGATGGATGCGCACCAGCATGCCCATCACCTCGTCGCGCGGGATAAAGGTCTCGACATCCACCGAACTCGCCACACCGTCGGCGATCAACCAGGCCAGCGCCTCCTCGGCGTACTGTTTTGCGGTGTTCAACGATTGCTGCAACTGCTTGGCGGCGCGCAACAGCCACAAGCGGCTGCCGAAACGATCATCGTCTGCCGCCGGATAGGCATCCGCCCACCAGCCCCGGCGGTCGGTCTGGCCGAGCGGCAAGGCATCGTCTTCCTTGGCGCGGGCGTCCGAGAACAGCGAGAGAATGACGGCCGTCTCCAGACCGTCATCGGCCGCCAGCAAGGCATTGTCCAGGGCCAGATCAATGCCGTGGTCGAGATCGAGGAAGACGGTGCGCAGGTCGGTCATAGCATCTTCTGCGTCGGGACGGCAGTTTCACCGTTCGCATCGTTTTCGTGATGGGTGTGGCTGTCGTAGACGGTGCGCATCGACTCCATCGTCTTGCCGTCGCTGTCGCAGCGATCCTTGATCTCGCCGGTGACTTCGAGCAACGGCGTTTCCATCCGCACCTTGGGCGTGTTGGTGAGGGTGATCGGCAGGGTCGCCCCATCGATCACGATGCCGTCACGGGTCAGATGCACCTTCTGCCCGAGATCATCGTAAAGCGCGGCCTCACCGGGCGCGATCGCCTTCAAGCGGAATTCCCGATCCGCCACGCAAATCATCACGCCATGATCGCGATCGGCGCCGACGGAAAAGTACAAGCCCTCACGCTTCCCGGGAGGGATCGAGGTGAAGCCGTACTGGTGCAGGATCTCGACACCGTCGCGCACTTCGCCATCGAGCAGCTTGACCTGCGCCGACTGGATCTTGCCGGCATCGTTGATCGCCGTGACGACCGCGCGGGCGACCATCAGCCGCAACCGCCTGGCAGTCGGCGCGAGCATGCGCGAGACGAGCGTGGTGATGTCCATCAGAGCATGCTCCAGTCTTCGGCCTTCTCGCGTTTCTCGCGCTGCTCCTTGGTGCGCAACTTGCCGAACAGCTTCGATTGCGAGACGCCCTCCAGGAGCTGGAAGGATTCAGGCTTGGCGATCGCCAGTTCGGTCAGCGTGCCCTGACGATCGTCAAGCGAATAGGTGCAGCCGACGATCAGCATCTCGGCGTTGTCGAGCCACAACAATGGCGAAGTCACGGAGACCAGCACATTCGGTTGCCACAGCCCACCACCGGGCCGCTTCCATCCTTGCACGGTGACCGACCCGCGGGCGCTGCGGCCGCGGCGCACGTTGCGCTCCCATTCAGCGCGATCGCGCAGGGATGTGTTCTCGCTGTGGCTTTCGGCCAGAACGATCAAGGGACGATGCCGGGTGATGATTTCGTCCTTCACCGAAGCCGACGGGGAAGCGTGTTCGATATCGCCGTCGGCGCCGAGCCGGCCGTGGGCCTTGGCAATGTAGGTCGAGAACCGTTCCTTCCGCGAAAACTCAGCACGTGCCGCCTTGATGTTGCGGCCTTCGACCAGGCCCACCTCGAGGCGCTCTTTTCCTGCCCGGGTAATCACCAGGTGGCCGGCGGGATTGCTGGTCAACAACAAGGCGCGCATGCGGGCCGCGCGTTCCAGGCATTCGAAGACAGTTTCGCCCTCTTGAATATTCCAGGAGCCGAACGCCTTGCCGAGATCCGCGTCGACGACCAGGCCGACGCCGAACGGCTTCAGCAGATCCTTGGCCAGCTGGTCGATCTTGACGTTGTGCCACTGGCCGCTTTTGTGAATAGCCGAGCTATCGACCAGGTCGCACGTCTTGTCGCGGCCGGCGATGCGAATGGTGTGTTTCTCGGCGTCGTAGTCTGGCGAGACCACATCCACCCAGCCGGTGATGATCGCGGTGCTGTCCAGGAACAGCTGGCATGCCTGCCCCGGCTTGATTGGCGAGGCCTGCGGCTGGCCGGGCCAGCGCTCGGTGACTTCCAGTTCGAAGGTACCGGCCATCTGCTCGATCGAGCGCGTCACGCGGACGGTTTTCCAGCCGCCGTAATAAACGCCGTCGATCTTGAGTTCTGCGATGCCGGAGGGGATGTCGGATGCCATGCAGGGAGGCTACCCGTCACCTCTTTTAGCATCGACTAAAGGGCTTTAATACTCAATCGGTCAGGATTTCCAGCGCCGCCCCACCGGGCACAAACCCCGGATGCCGGATGAGCCGACCGTTGCGCGATATCAGTTCCTCCGCCCGGGTGGCGTCGCCGTGGATCGCATGCGCCGCGACCAGGGCGGGAACCGTGGCGGGCAACGTGGCGCGGGCAACGCGTGGGGCGTTGATGGCGCGGGCGGTGAGATCGCGCACCAGGGCGACGCGCAGCGTGGTCAGCGCCTGGTAGACCTCCTCGGACACCGTTTGCGGCTCGGTTGCCGTCGGCACCACGCCGGCGGCCTCGTCATCCAGCCTAGACGCCAGGTCGTCGCGTGCGGCCACCGCCTGGTCGTAGGTGGCGAACTCGACGCGGCTGGCCACGCGCGCGCCCTCGATCAGCGCAGCCCGTCGGGTCAGACCGGCGAGCGCGGCCTGGTTGGTGGCCTGCCTCCGGCGCGACGGGGTGGTCTTGGCGACGCCGGGGTAATCGCCGCCGTAGGAGAACAGCCCGCGATACGAGAGCAACGCCGTGGCCGGGCTTTGCGCCAGCGCCTTCAAGGTGCCGATCATGCCGAGCACGCTCTGGGCGTACGCCGCCGGGGCGCGGATCAGGCTGTTCAAGCTGCCCACCACGCCGCTGACCGTCGCCGTGTAGTCCGCCAGGATGGAGATGTCAGGGACAATATTTCGGCGCGCAGCTTCCAGCTTTTTCATGGCATCACGGGCCAACTCCAGGGCGCTGTCTTCGACAAACTCCGGGGCGTCATCGAGCGTGTATTCCGTCGCGAAATCCTCGGCGATCGCCGTGTTGGCGGCATCGGCCGACTTCTCGACTGCGTCTTGCGTGTCCTCGCGCTGCGACGGTTCGGCGTTCTCTCCGGCTTCGACGAAATCCAGGGAGAAGCGGGCCAGCCCGCCTTCTTCGGTTGATTCGGAAATGCGTGCCGGGCTGATCAGCGTCACGGTGCGTTGACCGTAGTACGGATGCACCAGGACACCCGGGCCGGGCTGCTTGAGGGCGGCGATCAGCGCATCACGGGCCGGCATGTAATCCGGGCCGATGACGATCGCTTCGACGTTGAACTGATCGGCCTTGAGACCGAGATCCTCGGGATACGCGTCGTCGCGCTGCGGGTATTCGTGCAGCGCCACGCGGCGCCCGACCTGCGTCTGATTGGACTTGACGCTGAACGGAACGCCGCGAAACGAGGCGGGGCGCAAACTGCGGCGCCAGGGGGCGAGGTAGCGGGTCATGGAAGCATCAATCCATCATCGTGATTCCGGCGTCGATATTGATCGGGACGCGCGGGTTGACGGTTACGCCGGAAACGGATGACACGCGGCCGTCCTGGTCGACGCGCACGCGGATCTCGCCACCGAGTTCCGCCTGGCGGATCTTCTCGGTCAACTCGATGGCGCGACGGGCTTCCTCATTGCCGAACGTCGCCAGCACGCGGGCGATCGCGCCGCCGATGACGTTGGTGCCGAACCCTTCCATGCGGGTACCTCGCGCGCCCCATTCCCCCAGGGCATTGAGTCCGTAGCCTACCCCATACCCGACGGCTCCGGCAGCGGTCACTCCCGCGGCAGCGGTACCCAACCCGGCGGCGCCCATCGAGCCCCATGCCGAGAGCGGCAACCCACCCGCCAGCACGGCGAGCGTCTTGGCGCGGCCGGCGACCTTGCCGGCGTTTGCGGCGACTCCGCCGGCTCCGGCGGCGCCGACGATATCGCCCACACCGCCGCCCATCGAGGCGGGCCAGTTGACGACAAAGACCGGGGTGACACCTGCCGCCGCTTCCAGAATCTTGCCTTCGGCGACGCCGGCAGCCGTGCCGCCGAATCGCCTGGCCAGCGCGCCGACCGCCTTGCCGCCATAACGGGCGCCGCCAAAGATACCGAGCGCGCCCAGGCCGCCACCGACAAGGATGTCATTACCGTTCAGACCGAGACCGCCGTTTTCCTTCTTGTCGAGTCCCCACTTGATGACGTTCTGTACGGCATCGTTGATCGGCTGGGCAAAACCATCGGCGGCTTTGCGCAGCTCGGATTTAAGCCGGCCGGTCTGGTCGATGGCGTTGGCGATCGCTTCCTGCATCTGGCTATCGATCATCCCGCCGGCGCTGCGGATCTGCTTCGAGAAATCACCAAGCTTCGCCAGGCTGTTGCCGCCCAACAAGGTCTTCAACCCCTTGATGGTATCGAGGTCAGCCTGGCCGAACGCCTTCTGCAAGAAGATTGCACGATCCTTGTCCGTTTTCAGCTTGTCGTATTTGGCTTTAATGTCCCGCAGGATATCGACAGCGTCACGACGTTCCCCCTTGCCGTCGAAGAACTTGACCCCGGTGGCCTGCGCGGCTTCCTTCATGTACTTCAGGTTGTTGAACAGGCGCAGCGTGCTGTCGGCCAAAGTGGCCAGGCGTTCCGGCTGGCGCTCGACCAGGGATAGCGTTTCGATGAAGGCCAATGTCTGATCAAACCCCATCCCGGCGGACGAGGCGTTGACGCCGACGCGTGCAAAGATATCGGAAAGATTCTGCAGTTCAGCATTGCCGAGCCGCCCGGCGACGGTCATCTTGTCGAGCAGCGTCAGCGCCATCCCTGGTTTAGCCAGGTCGAACTGGAATGCCTGGCCGGCTACAGTGATCCCGGCGGTCAGCCGGTCGGCGCTGGCGCCGGTAACGGCCATTGCCTTATTGGTCGCCTCGATGACCGGCAGAGCTTCGTTGAACCGCAGCCCCGCCTGAACGGCGTTGTTGAAGCCGACCTGCAAATCGTCAACGCTCTGTCCGGTTTCCCCGGACATGCGGAACAGTTCATCACGAAGGTTCTTAACCTCGGCGCGGGACATTCCGGCGGTCTGCCCGATCTGCGTCAGGCTCTTGTCCATCCGTGCCGACTGGGCCGCAGTGGCCACGGCACCGACACTGACGCCCAGGGTGGCGAGCTGCCCCTGCAGGCTGGACAGCGCGCCCTTCAGGGATTCGAACTCTTTCTTGACGCCGCCGACGAAACGCTGCGTCTTTCCCTCAGCCTGCGTCAGCCCGGCCACGAAGCGGGCCGAATCGGCATACAGACGCAGGGCGAGCGAAAGATCGCGGTTGCTCATGAATCGGCCTTGGCGTTAACGATGACGTTGATGTAGTGGTTGAATTCGGAGGGAGACAAGGCGAGGATTTCCGCTCGGCTCCACCCCGTTTTCATGGCAAGCAAGAGCACCTGATTCAGGAGGCCGCTTCGCTTGCCGCTGCGCCTTCCCCCAGGTTGTCGACCTCCGACTGGGCAGCACGCAAAATACGCCAGTCGATTGGTTTCAGACGGCGGATCATGTTCAGGGTAAACGGCCCCTCATACGACCCGACGCGCACCAGCTGGCGCACCATCAATTGCGCGTTGAAGTTCAGCGGCTTGGTGACATCGGCTTCGTTCTCGGCATCGAGCAGGTCGTCGACGGTGGCTTCGCGCAGTTCGAACGACTTGTGCTGCACACCTTCGATCGTCATACCGTGCCTGAGCGGGCCGGTGACCCGTCCATCCTTGAAGACGAAGCCCAGCGGGTGGAGTTTCTCGGCCACTTAAACCTCCTCGCAGGACATGGCCTCGAAACGCAGGACGACTTCGCCCTTGTCCATTTCCAAGACCTTCGCGCACCAGGCATTACGCAGCACGTAGCTGCGCTTCGTATCGGTGTCGAACGAGACCGTGGCGTCGACGATATCGGCGAGTTCCTGCAGCGAGGTGTCGGCGTTGTGGGAGATGGTGCATTCGACGTACGGAACGCTGGGCTTTTCCTTGTAGCCCAGCACGCCGGCATCGCCCATGTCGGCGGTACGCTCCATATTGCCGAATCCCAGCTTGGCGCCTTCCTTCGACGCCAGGCGCTTGCCGGCGACAGTCACGAAGGCCCGTCCAGTGTTGTGTCCCATGTTTTACCTCACAGAATGAATTGAACGGCAGCGGCGAAGACGTCGAACTGATTGACCACGTTCGGCGGCAGCACAGCATTGACGCGACATTCGTCGGCTTCCGAGCGCAGCACCTGGACGCTGGCCTTGAAGCCGTCGAGATCCTCCAGCAACCCGACGTATTCGAGCTGGGCCGCGGCGGCGATCAGCGTGTTGCGGATCAGCCTCGGCGTGGCGATCTTCTGGCCCGCAGAGATGCGTTCGAGCACATCGTCTCCGGCCAGCTTGTGCGCAGGGTAGTCGCGCGCCACGGCGAAGCGGAAGACGTAGCGCATGTAGTCGACCGTCCACTTGGTGTTCAGCTTAAGCAGGCTGCGATCGTCCATACCGAAGGTGTTGGTCTGGTACGTGGTCACCACCTGCTCGACGATGGCCTTACCGGACTCGTCGAAGATGATCGTCGAGATCCCGTCATGCAGCACCAGGTTGCGCTCGGTCATGGTCAGGCGGTCGGCTTCGGCCGGTGCCAGTACGTCCGGCAGCTCGATGCCGCGGAACGGCACGGCCGGGTCATTGCTGCCGCGGAACTCGACGCCCGCAGCGGCCTGGGCGGCGATCACCCACGGCAGGCTCGGCGACTTGTTGAGGCCGAACACCGTGCTGTGCGGGCTGTTGCGCGCCGAGCCGTAGGTCGACAATCCGGCGGCCGTCGCGGCCTTGAAGGTGAACACATGCCCGGCGCGCATGTCCATGCCGCCCCAGCGGCTCTGCAACTCGTTTTCCATCGCCGTCATGTTGGCGGTATCCGACCACGGCATGACGATGCTGTAGTACGCGCCGGTGCTCATCGCGGCGATCGCGGTCAGTACGTCCGGGTTGCCGGAAGCCGCGACGCCGGTGGCGACCACGGCCGTCACGCCGGCCGGCATCGTCTCGCCGCTGTAGTAGTTCCAGCGCACGTCGATACCGGCGCCTTCCGCGCCCTTATGCCGCGCCGTCAGTGTTACGACACCGACGTTCGCGGTGGCGGTGACCGGCAGGTCGGGATCCGCCGTCACGGCGGCGACGATCGCCGCGGCGATCTGCGTCGGCGTCTGGCCGACGGTGATGCCGATGGCCAGGCGCTTGCCGCCGATGTACAGGTAGGGCGTTCCGGCTTCGGTCGGTGATCCGGCCACCGTGATGGTTTGCGTACCGGCGACACCGGCGACCAGGTCATCGAGCGCCAGCGCCCACATTTCAGTGTAGGGATTGACCTTGACGGCAGCGGCGATCATCTGCGCCAGCATCGAGCCGCGGCCGAAGAAATTAACGCCGTCTTCCTTGCGGGTAACGCGGGTCAGGATGCCCGCCGCCACGGTGCCGGTGGCCAGGCGCTGGCCGAGCAGCAGGATCCGCCGGGCCATGCCGGGCAGACCACGCACAGCCTTGGTGTGATCGATTTCAATGTACTGGCCAGGCACCCGCCAATCGGTCGGGATGGTCAGGAAGGTGATGTTGTCGGGCATGATGGGCTCCGGTGGTTAAGGGCAGGCGCTGAGCGGGTCAGCTCTTGGTCTTCTTGGCGGGCGCTGGCGCCGCGGGGGTTTCGTCCGCAGCCGGCACGGTCAGCGTCACGTCGCCGTCGCGCTCGCGGCGCAGCCAGTAGCTGTTGCGCTCGACGGATTCTCCGGCGGTATCGAGCGGCTTGCCGTTTTCATGACGCACCAGGACGCCTTCTTTCGGCGTGGCGAATACTTTTTCCATACTTTTCTACTCCTGAAGTTTGAGTTGATCGGAGAGTTCGGGCGCCGAGGTGCTGTGATCCGGCGGTTCCTGCAGCCACCTGGCGTGCTCTGTGGACGCCTGGTGCGGATCGATGTCGACGTCGGCGGCGAAGGTCTTGAAGTCGGCGAGGTCGCCATCCAGGAATTCCGGCAGCGAGACATCGGCACTGGTCTGGATCTGCACCACGCCGACGTAAAGCCCTTTCTTGTAGAGCGCCTCGCTGCTGATGAGATCGCAGGCCACGGCATCGAAGCCGACGGTATGCGTCGTCCCGCCTGCGCCGTCGTCGCCGTAGCTGACCGTAGCGCCGTCGAGCAGCGACATCGCCGCATCGAGCATCGGCTGCAGGCCGATGGCCACGCCGTCGCCGTGCCGCGCGGCCTGCTGGCTGCGGCTGTTGCGCGCGACGCAGGCCACGCCGAACTTGGGCTTGGCGTAACCGTTCTTGATCGGGAACGAGCCGAGCGCCACGTAGATCGCGGGCGCATCCGTGGTGAAGCGTTCGACCAGGCTGTCGCCCTCGAGGTCGGGCAGGGAATCTACCTGGCGCAGGCGCTGCCTCAGGGGCGAACTCTTGATGAGGGCGACGAGGCCGGTTTCGAGTTCAACCAGCATGGACCGCTCCGCCGCTGGCGCTGCCGAGATGGCGCGCGATGATGTCCAGGATGTCCGAGCGATCGTCGTCATTGACGCCCAGGAACGGCCGCGCCGGCATGCGCACGGCCTTGACGACGGCAAAGCCGCCACCCGGCAGCGAGAACTTGAGCGCCCCGGCCGACTTGGCGCGGATGGTGCCGCCGAACTGGTGAATGGCGGCGTAGATGCGATTGACACCCCACTCGGCGAAGTCACGACCGGCGTTGGCGCTGATCGATCCGGAGAGGTGACCATCCTTGGTCAGCGTGTTGCCACCGGAGATCTGGGCGCGCAGGCTGGGCTTCCAGCGCTGGCCGTCCGGACCGCGCTGCAGGCGGAAGCGCAGGCGCGTGGCGGACTCGCCCAGGGCGGCGATATCGCGCATCACGGGCGCGGCATTGCGGCCGAGGGCGAGCAAGCGCTGCAGGGAACCCACGACACGGGCGTCGTCAAGGGTGGCGTGTATATACATCAGATGAACCCCGTCGACGCCTTGCGCCCGAACGCCGTGGCGTCGGTGACCATCTCTACCGAACCGCCAGAGGGTTGCGCGGCCGCGCCGAGATCGGCGCCGAGCGACACACGGCCGGCGGCGACTTCACGGAAGAAGGCCAGGGCCGCATCGTGGCGTTTCTGAATCACCTCGGTCACCTGGTCGTCGTAGATGAAGTAGCGCGCCATGTCGCACGCCAGGCGTTTGATGACCACCGGCGGACTGGCCAACGGAACGGACTGGCGTCCGGCGAGATAGCCGTCGATGGTGCTGGCGGCATCGGTCAACGCCTGCGCAATCACGGCCAGCGCGGCACTCGCGGCCGATTGCTCTGCCGCGGTGTAGGCGGACAGATCCTCGGCGTTCGCCGCGGCGCGCAGCAGCTCGGCTGAAACCAGCCGGGGAATGCTGCGATCGACGCGCTGGGCGATCTCCTCCGCCGAGAAGCGGTCGAGCAGTTCGATGGCCGTGGCGTAGGACATTACTCAGCCTTGTCCGCAACGATGGTGACATCGAGCATCGGCTCGGCCAGCAGCGCCTCGATCTGCTCGGCAGTGAAGTCATCGACGCTGACCGTTTCGGCATTCTTGCTCCAGGCGCGGCCGGCGCGGCGGAAGCCTTCAGCCTTGGATGACACGATCAGCCGCCTGGCGATCGGCTCTCCGGCTTTGGACGCGGCCTCTCCCCCTGTGGGGGAAGTCTCTGACGTTGTTACTGTCGGAGGTGCCGAGGGCGCGCTGGTCGTCTCAGCGTTGGGATCCGGTTGCCCGGATCCCGCGGCCGACACTTCAGCGGTATCCCCAGCTTTGGGCGCTGAAGTATTCGCGGGTTCGGTGGTTTTGGCGGGGGCGGTTTTTGCTGCGGTCTTCCTGGAAGTCATGATGTCTCCTGGTGAGTGAGGCAAGCGCTGAGTGAAGCCTCCTCCGGAGAGGAGGCTGGGGCTCAGCGTTCGCTAGCTATCAGCCGGCGCCGGTGCTGCCGTAGGACAACTGCCAGTAGCCATACAGGCCGGTGGCGCGCGCCTCGGCGCCATACTTGAACTCGCCGCGGTTGAAGACATCGTCGTTCTCCTGGCCGGTCTGCTGCACGAACACCGGCCTCTTGCGCATCTGCACGATGAACGGCTTGACCGACTGCTTGCTTGTGACGTGCAGCATCCAGGCCGTGGCGCTGGTCAGCCCCGGATTGACGATGACCTTCGCCGTGCCCTTGTACGGATTCGGCGAGTTATCGACCAGCTTGTCCTGTTCGCACAGGATGCGGGCGACGGCCTCCAGCGCCGGGGGAACTTCCAGGGTGTCCGGGATCAGCCGCAGCGGCATGCCTTCTTCATCCTTGAAGCTCATGATCGCCGTGCGCGCCGCCCCGTAACTGGCCAGCGCGGCGGCCTGGGTGGCAGCAGAAAGCGCGGCCGTGCCCTTGTTGCTGACGCTGGCGCCGGCAACGGAGTGGTCGGTATCGTAGAAGTACTGGCCGTCGATACCGGTCTGCGCGAAGGCATTGTTTTTCAGGTCATCGACGATGATATCGTGCAGCTCGCCGGCTGATTCCCCCGCCTGCAGGGCTTGCGGGTTGTACAGGCCGAGACGGTCATCCTCGATATCGTTGCGCTTGACCGCGATCGTGGCTTCCCAATCCTCATTGGCCTTGTAGTACTTGCCGGCCTCGAGGCTCTTGACGGACTTGTCTCCGAGCCACTTGCGCATGCGCGGGAAACGGCTCAACCAGGCATAGTCTTCCCCGGCCCCGGTAGAGGGCACCTCCATCGCCGTGGCCTGCCAATTTCCGGAAGCCGCTTTCAAGGCATTGTTGAAGATCGTCTTCAACCCGGTGAAGATCGATTGCAGGTTCGACGCATTGACCAGCATTCCGCCGAGCAGGATGGCGGGCGCCGTGTCCTGGTCGAGGTACGGGATGCCGACGGCCAGGCCACCTGCGGGTTCGGCCGCGATGGCGGCAAAGGCGACGGCGGCGAGAGCCAGTCCGACGACGAAGATTCGTTTGATCATGGTGTGTGTTCCTCCTGTGGATGGATGAAGTGGCCGGCTTACTCGATGTAAACCCAGACGCCGTCCGCTTCGACGCCGAGCACCTTGCCGGCGGCGGAGCGCGTGGCGCCGCCGTTGGTCTTGGCCACCGTCTGGTCATCGGCGATGTAGCAGGTCTTGCCGAATTCGGCCTGGGTAACCAGGTCCGCGGCGAGGTTGGCGAACTTGAACGCCTTGCAGCGGCGCACGCGTACGGTCTTGGCGCCGGCGGCACCCGCCGAGTTGTCGACGTACTCCTCGGCGCGGCCCAGCGCGGTGAGCGTGGCGGCCGTGCTGCCGGCCTCGGCGTAGCCGGTGGCGGCGGCGACGACCAGGGAGCCGGCGAAGATCTTCTTAGCGGCGCCCACGAGGCACGGAATCTCCTCAGCGTCCTTCAGGGGGGTGTTGCGGTCTTGAGTCAGAGCGGTCATTACTCTCTCCGGTTAGTCAGTGGGGATTCCGGTCAGGCTTGCGCCGACAGGCTTTCGAGGAAGTCCTTCTCGGACAGGCCAAGCTGCTTGCACACGGCCTGCTGTTCGGCGGACAGCGCCTTGCCATCGCCGCCGCCTTGCCCCTTGCCGCCGGTCTGGCCTTCACCCGGGACAATGACAGGAGCGGCCGCGATGTAGGTCTTGAGCGAGGCGAGATCCTTGCCGCCCAGCTCGCGCGCCCAAGCTTCCTGCGCCGGGAGGAGCTTGCCGGCCTTCAACGCCTCGGACACAACACCATCAAGTTCCTGGCCGTTGAGCTTGGTGCGCAATGCGGCGACCTCCCCCTGCAGGGCCGTCATGGTCTCGACGGCGACGAAGCGGGCCGGATCCGGGGTGGCCGTCTTCAGGGCCGCTACTTGGGTCTCGAGCGGAGCGACCAGGTCGGCACGGGTTTTGAGGGCGGCGACGGCCGCCAGGGCGTCCGCTTCCGTGGTGGTTTCTGCCAGGCCGAGATTAGCCAGCAGCTTTTTCAAAAGCTCATTCATCGAGTCATCCTTTCGTTCGATGTGTTGATCAGAAAATCTGGCGGCGTACGCCGACATCACGGCGACTTCCGTCATGCCGTCGAGCGCGGGAACGTTGGTGAGCGCGGCGTGCTTGATCTGCAGCACCACGCCGGTTTGCGGGTCGTAGGAAAAGACCGGGGAGAGGTAGAGGTATTCCTTGGCCTCGATCATGGCGCGGGCCTTCTCGGTCCATTCCACATCGGTGGCATAGAGACCGTCGCCGTCGCGCCATTCGAGCGTCTTGAACCAGCCGGCGGCCGGTGCGGGCAGGCCGTTCTTTTCCGAAAGCAGGGTCTGGTGTTCGTAATCGATGACGAACGGCGTCTGGCGGGTGGCTGCCTGGGCGATCACCGCCCCGGCGATGGTGGCGTCGAGCTGCCAGCCCTCGGGAATGAACGGACGGCCGTCGCGGGCGGAAAAGCGCCCGGCGGGCAACAGCTGGATTTCGGCCACCGACTTGACCGTAACGGTCAGCGCGGCGATGCGGGGAGTGGTGAGCGGCTTAGGCATGAGGCCAGCTTAGGCAGCTGGCCCCGGAGGATCGACTAAAGGGTTTTAAAACAACAAAGGAGCGTTCACAACGATTGACGCCAGGCCAGCAGACGCTTTCTGGCGACACGCCCAAACCGCAATACCTTTTGCGACGCGCCGAAATGCCACCACTCCCAAAAGTTGGAAAACGAGAACACTACCAGGAACAGCGGTGTCGCCGCAGCGATGAGCGCCCATCTTCTCATGGCTAAGCCGCCATGATATTCGGCCAGTGAAGGAACTGGCTGGTAAGCCGTTGCCAGGCGCTCAAGCGGGAAAAATGCGCCGGATCGACAACCGGGTCAAAACCTTCGGCGCGCAACATCTCGTTATGACACAACAGATCGAGCGCCCGGTAAATCGGCGGCTCGTCGCGCTCGATGGCCAGGCGTTCCTGCCGGTACCCGCACCAGGTAGCCTCCTCCAGATCGCCGGCCAGCATCTTCATCTCCAGGCTCACGAAGCGTACCCGCAGCGCCGCATGATCGTTGGCGCGTGCCGCGTACCCGACCACGATATCGAACGCCGACAGAACCGCCGCCGCCACGGCGAAGCACTGCAGCCACAGCGCGGGCGACCCGGTGCCCGCCAGCTCGAACAGCACCCCGCCAGCCAGAACAATCGTCAACGCCCCGGTGACCCGGTGCATGCGTTCAAAAAACGCCCGCCGTCGGTCGTGGTAGCGAACCGAGCGGCGAATATCGAAGAGCAGTGCGTATTGCTGGCGATCGAGTTGTGAAGGTGTCACTTCTTCTCCTTTTGCTCCCCCTCCTGGTGAGGATTGGGAGGGGCCGGCCGCGTGTTGGTGACAAACCCGCCGCGTGTCCAGTCCGATTTGAGCGCCTCGGTATTCGAGTCGCTCTTATCCTGCGCCGGTTGTTCGGAGGGTTGCTGATTCAACTTATTGTTGCTCATTTTTACTCCCTATCCAAGATAAGAACACGAATCCGTGGAACGGCGATCGCTTCCGGTGCAGGGGCAAGCCCCTTCACCCCCTGACGGGGGACCGGCTCAGGCATTCGCCTGACCGGGCGCGTGCCCCGCCTTTTTCCAGCCGGCGACCCATTGATAAACGGACTCCAGATCGGCATCAGACAGATCCTTCATCGACTCGCTGCCGAAGCGCTGCAACAGGCGCGTGCGCAGCACCTGTTCCGCCGCGAGCTGCTTGACGTTGGTGAAGATGTAGCTGTATTTGCGGTTGCGCCAGTTGCCATCCCTGGCGGGCGCCGACTTGGCCGAGGACAACCGCCCGATCCATTCGCGCAGGAATTTTTCCGCCCTGGGGTAGTTGGCTTGCGTGATCAGGTGGTAGCTCGTCGCCTTGGCCTTGGCATTAACCCCGACCCAGACCGAACTGAAGCTGCGCGGCGTGCGGCGCACCAGGCCTTCCAGGCGCGCCACCTCGGCGACCAGCGCCTTGAGGCGGTTCTTCTGTTCGTCATCAATGCAGTCGGGGCCGGGCTGGATCACCACCTTGACCTTCGGCCTGGGCGCGGCCGGCGGCATGTGGATATGCACCGGCTCATTCGCGATGAACTGCTGCCCGCCGTGGTTGGCGCCGAAATTGACGTGAACGACGTTGCGTTCGTTATGGACGATATCTCGCCCAGCGGCCTGTCCTCCGGACTCGGCCTCCACTTCCGTTTTCATTTTTCTCCCTAGCCACGTTTCGTGACCTTTTTGGTGGTGGTGACAATGTCACGACCTGCGGCTTGCCCGCCGTTGGCCGTGACGGTGATCTTCTTCGTCTTCTTGGGCTTCAGCGGCTCGCCGACGATCAAGGCGCTGGTAGCCAACAAGGTTTCCTGCGCTTTCTTCGGCAAGCGCCGGTAGCGGTCCAGCAGCACCGCCTCGTCTGGCGAGAGACCGGTCATCTCGGCCAGCGCCCTGCGCGCCGCTTCAGCGCTCCCCGCCGAGACATAGAACAGAAACTCCGACACCCGGCGCCCCGTCTCCCTGTCCAACCCAAGCGATGAAGCGGCCTGCGCCGCGTTGCCGACCTTGCCCAGCACTTCCTCAGCGCGCCGCTCCTGGTCGGATTGCAACATCGGGGGTTGTCCCGTCGCCAGCCATTCCGCGCGCACGTGCAGCTTGCGGATCAACGCCTCACCTTCCTCGCGGGTGAGCTTGGCAACGCGCCCAGTGCCCATATCCAGAACGCGCTGATGCTTGACCCCCATAACCTCGGCCAAACCCTTCTGGGTCAAGCCGCATTCGACGCAGATGCGCTTTATTTGCTCTCGCAACATAAAAACCCCTTGCGTCTGTAAAAATTACAGACTAATATAACTACACATCAACACACATCAGCGCATCACAACCACCCGCACGAGGCCTGCCATGACCGCAAACAAAGTCCGAGAACAGTTCCGCCAACGCGGTGAAACCATCACCGAATGGGCATTAAAAAACGGCTACAAGCGCAACGAGGTGTATCGCGTCCTCAATGGCCAAGCCAAAGCCTACTACGGCCGCGCTCACGAAATCGCCGTGAAGCTCGGCTTAAAAACCACCCGTGACCAACTCGCCGCCTGAGGTCACCATGTCCATTCGCCATCGCATCAGATTCGCGCTGACCCGTTTCTTCCTCGGATCGTCCGATCCCGTCCTCTTTTCCTGCGCGTCTGACGCCGTCAGACGCCGCTGCACGCCACGAAACTCCGCCGGCCAGGCATCCGCCCATCCCGGCGCAAACAAATCGCTCCTTGCGCCACGCACGCATGACGAACTCGGGCTGGACATCAATGCGCTAGAGATCGGCACTGTCGCGCGCTGCCTGTCGCCTAGCGAGGCACAGTTCCTGTCCCGCCGTTTTGCCGTACCGCGATCTGCTCCGCGTAGTCCTGCATGCGCTGCAGAACAATGTCCGAACCGACGCTTTGCCTGCACGACTGGCGAAAGTCGGCCACCAGCGCCGACAACGCCGCCGGATTCGCGCCATGCGATTCCACCAGCCACGCCACCAGCATCTGCTGGCTGACGATCAGGCCATCAAACAACTCGGTCAAGGATTCGATTTGAGCCATGACTACCCCCCGATGGGCTGCAACGCACCAATTCTAACAACCGCAAACAGTTTGCATAGATCGAAAACAGGAATTTTTCTGGAACACCCGACAAACCCTCTCGAAGGAGCCATCGAAACATGAAGCGAAACTGGAAGAAGGTCCGCCCGACCTCTCTACTGAACGCCTTGGAACTGTGCACGGAGCATGCCCGCGAGACGCGCAGCCGCAGCGTGGAGCGGATTGCCGAGCACATGAGCGAGAAGACGCACCACACCATCTACAAGTACCTGGAGAGCGGCAGCTTGCCGCTGATCAAGCTGCGCAACTTCGAGGATGTGTGCGGCGCCAACTTCGTCACGCGCTGGCTGGCGATGTCCGCCGGGCTGCTGGTGATCGACATCCCGACCGGGCGCTCCGGCGACAGCCACGACGTGATGGCGCTGCAGGAAACGCTCAACGACGCCGTCGGCGCGCTGCTGGCGTTCTACTCGGGCAAGGCGCCGGCCGAGGACGTGCTGGCGCGAATCACGGCCGGCATGGAAGGCCTCGCGTTCCACCGCGAGAACGTGAAGAAGGCCGACCAGCCGGAGCTTGACTTCCAATGAGCGACGACAAAAGGAACCTGGGTAAAGCTCAGCTGCGCCTGCTTAAGGTGATCGAGGCGTTGAGCGGGAACGAGGTCTTCGGTATCCGCCTGAAGGAGGTCGCGGAGTCCGTGCAGGCCAACGACCCGACCGTCCTGCATGACTTGAACACGCTGGCTTCTTGCGGCTGGGCGAAAAAGGACGAGAGCGGCAAGTGGCGGCTTGGAAGCAAGCCCGTGCAAATCTCCAACGCCTTTGTCGCCGGCCTTGATCAGGCCAAGCGGCAGATTTCAGAAACCGAACACAACTACACAAGGCTACCGAAATGAGTTCAGAAGAGACCCCCGTCAAGCGCGGACGTAAGGCAACAACAGTTGAACACCCGGAGCTTCCAGTCATTGCCGAAGATAGCGCGACAGCGATGATTGAGACCGCCGAGGACCTGGGCGTCGGCATTACGATGGTTTTAGGCTACGAAGACACCCTCAAACGGCTCGGGGCGATCGAAGCGCTTGAATATGTCCGACGCGTCGGTGATAAGGCGACCGCTGAAATATTCACGGCTCTACAAAAAACAAGGGCTTACATCGGATTGCCGTATAAAGGAGCGGATGGAATTGTCCGACGCGTCGGAACTTTTGATGAGTTCTGTGAAGTCAAGCTTGGCAAGTCATACAGCCGGTGCCAAGAACTAGCTAAGAACCTGCACATGCTCGGCCCTGAGCTTTATGAGCAGACGGAGAGCCTCGGATTGCGCAACAAAGACTACCGCGCGATCAACGCCTTGCCCGCTGATGACAGAGAAATCGTCAAGAAAGCCATTGAGGAAACGAACAACCGGGAAGAGGTGATCGACCTCATCCAGGAGATGGCCGCCCGGCACTTTGGCGAAAAAGAAGCGGCCAACAAGAAAGTCGCCGACCTTGAAGCCGACCTCGCTGCCAAGCAGTCGCGCCTCGAACGCGATGCGGCGCGCATCAACAGCCTGGAAGACGAGAACGCCCGCCTGACCTCGATCCCAAAGACCCCGGCAATGATCGAGGAAGAACAGATCGGCAACGTCCTGGCGCAAAGCCAGCTTGTCGTGCGCGAGATCGAGGCCGGGTTGCGCGGGCAGCTTGCCAAGCTGGAACGCCTGTTCGACGACGGCGTCCTGCCCAACCATGTGCGCCTGGCGCAGCAGCAGGCGGTGACCCAGATCCTGCAAGCGGCGCGCGTGCTGGCCGGCGACTTCGGCATCACGCTCAAGCTGGAGGATCAGGAGCCGCAGCAGCTGCTCTGGCTGAAGAACGCCGAGACGATGTTCGGCGACACCGCGCCGCCGGCCGACGACGCCGACGACCTGCTGCCGCCCGACGGAGAATGATCATGGGCGTACGGAGCGACGAAGCCTTGCTGCTCGATGCCATGCCGTTCATCGAACGTGTGCGCAGCGCCGGGCACGGCGCCAAGCGCCGTCTGGTCGCCGAGGCCTGCGCGGCGCTCGGCGGGATCAGTACGCAGTCGTTTTACCGGCTGGCCGAGCGGGCGGCCGTCGGGCGCGACCGCAAACGCCGCTGCGATGCCGGCACCCTGTCGCTGCTGCGCGAGGAAGCCTTGCTGATCTCGGCCTACATGATGAGCGCCTTCCGCCGCACCGGGCGCGGCATCTGCACGCTGAAGGATGCGCTCAAGGAACTGCGGGCCGGCGGCCACGTCCGGGCAGAGCACCTGGACGAAGCGACCGGGGAACTCCGGCCGCTTTCCGAAGCCGCCGTGGCACGCGCCCTGCGTGCTTACGAACTGCACCCGGAGCAGCTCAACCGGCCGACACCGCATACCAACCTGCGCAGCCCGCGCCCGAACTGGTGTTGGCAGATGGACGCCTCGGTCTGTGTCATCTACTACCTGCCGAAGGGCGGCGCGGTCATCCGCGAGATGAAGGAATCCGAGTTCTATTCGGGCAAGCCGGAGAACTGGAACCGGATCAGTGGCCAGATGGTGATCCGTTACCTGATGACCGACCACCGCACCGACATGCGCCGGCTGTGGTACGTGCAGGGGGCGGAGAGCGGCGAGCACGCCGCCGATCACCTGATCCGCTGCATGCAGAAGCCGGAAGACCCGCGCGGCATGCTGTGGGGCGTGCCCAAGTACCTGATGGTCGATCCGGGCAGCGCGCAGACCGGGCGCAAGTTCAAGCGGCTATGCCGGCGCCTCGGCATCGAGCTGATCATCAACAAGGCCGGCAACGCGCGCGCCAAGGGGCAGGTCGAACAGGGACACAACCGCGTCGAAATGGAGTTCGAGCATGCTCTCAAATCGCTGGCGCATGAGATCCGCAGTATCGACGACCTGAACCGCCTGGCGTATCTCTGGCAGCGGCATCACAACGCCGAAGCGGAACACAGCCGCTACGGCCGGCCGCGCTTCTCGGCCTGGCTGGCGATCGAACCGCAGCACCTGGTGGCGCCGCCGTCCGTCGAGGTGTGCCGCGATCTGGCAATCAACGACCCGGAAACCCGCAAGGTGAACGGCGACATGATGATCCAGTGGGACGGCCAGTTCTATTCAGTGGCCAACATTCCCGGCATCAAGGTCAAGGACGAGGTGAAGGTTTGCCTCAATCCGTGGCGGACGCAGGACGGCGTGCCTGAAGTGGTGATGGTCGAAGAAGACGAGGACGGCCGGGAAATCCAGTACCCGCTGCCGCACCAGGCGAAGGATGAGCTGGGCCAGTTCATCAACGCGGCCGAAATCGGTACGCAGTTCAAGGCGCCGGCCGACACCGTCGCCGACCGCCACCGCAAGGAAGTCACCAAGCTGATCGCCGGCGAATCGACGCTCGAAGCCGCCGAGAAGAAACTGAAGAAGAACGGCACGGTGCCGCTGGAAGCCTTCGGTATCGACCCCTTGAAGATCGAGCGCGAGGCCGATCTGCCAGCTTTCATCGAGCGCGCCAGCACGGCGCACGAGCTGGCCGTCGAGCGCGTCGAACCGCCGTTGCCGCTGATCGATACGTTGATCGCGCTGCGGGACGGCTTGGAGCGGCCACTGACCGGCGACGAGCACACCTTCCTAACCCGGCGCTTCGAAAACGGCGCCACGCGCACGCAGATTTCCGCGCTGATCCTGCAGTTCTCCGGCCGGGGCCGCGAGGAAGAAAGGAAGGTGGGCTGATGCTGCGCCTGAAATCCCTCCTGGCCGAATCGCGCATTGCCACCAGTGAATGCGCGACGGCGATCGGCATGTCGCGGCCGGCCTTGTCGGCGCTCCTGAACAACGACTACTGGCCGAGGACCACGCCGCGCGTTCAGATCGAAGCGGCGATCCGCTTGTTTTTGCAGGACCGGGGCGTCGATGCCGCCGGGTGTTTCGAGTTGGAGCCGGATCGCAAGCCTGGCAGCGACGATCCGGCTCCGGTTTCCCCTGATCTTTCCAAAGGAGTTGATATGTTACTCAGAAAGCAACGTTTATCCCAACTGGCGAAGGAGCACTTCCGCCTGACGCGCGATCCGTTCGCGCACGATCCCGCCGAGCCCGATGACGTGTTCCTGACGCCGCGCATGCGCGAAATCCAGGCCGACATGGAAAGCGCGCTGCTCAACGGTCGCTTCATCGCCGTCTCGGGCGAATCGGGCAGCGGCAAGACGACGTTGCGCGAACTGGTCGAAGAGCAGCTGAAGCACCGCTCGGTCAAGATCATCAAGCCCTACGTTCTCGGCATGGAGGACAACGACAAGGCCGGCAAGACCCTGCGCGTGGCGCATATCGAGGAATCGATCGTGCGCGCCCTGGACCCCTCGGCGCAGGTCAAGCGCAGCAGCGAGGCACGCGGCCACCAGGTGCATGAGTTGTTGAAGTCGGCCGGTTGCCCGTGCGCGATCGTGATCGAGGAAGCTCACGCGCTGCCTATTCCGACGCTCAAGCATTTCAAGCGGCTGCGCGAACTCAAGGACGGACAGCGCCAGCTGCTCGGCGTGCTGCTGATCGGCCAGCAGGAACTGGAAGACAAGCTCGGCACGAGCAAGAAGGAGGTGCGCGAAGTCATGCAGCGCTGCGAGATGGTCCGCCTCGATCCGCTCGGCAAGCATCTCGAAGGCTACATCACGCACCGCTTCGCCCGTGCCGGCATCGTCCGCGCCGATCAGGTCTTCGACCCGAGCGCCATCGTCGCGGTCGGCGAAGCACTCAACGATGAGGTACGCCAGACCGTGCGCCAGAGCGACAAGACTTTCGTCACCAAGCAACAGATCAGCCTCGTCTATCCGCTCGCCGTCGGCAATCTCGCCGTGGCGGCGATGAACAAAGCGGCGGAGCTGGGTTATCCGAAGGTGAATTCCGACGTGGTGGAAAGGGCGATGCGATGAGAACAACCATTCAAATAACCAAGCATGGATTCAATAAATCCCTGACTGTCGATATTGGCTCTGACCAATGGGGTGACAACGTTGTTTTTAGAAAAATGGATAGCGGGATGACATCCAACGGTCCGATTGAGATTTCCTTTTTTCTCGATGCAGAAACGGCCCGCGCGCTGTCATTCGCGTTCGGCGAACTTGCCAAGACGCTGGGGAAACAGAAATGAGCCTCTTATCACCGAAAGCCCCGTGGTCCGTCCTGCTGACGGCACCGGAGATTTCCGCCATCGATGGCGACGGGAATCCGATCTTTTCGGCCAAGCGGAAACAGGGCCGGGAACTCTTCGAGCAGTTCAACGATTTCCTGCTCATCGAGAACGCCCCGAAGCTGTTGAGCCACCTGCGCAAGGTGGTCGACGTGATGCGGCGCAGCGAGGCCGGGCTATCCCCCAGCGCGGAGATCACCGACTGCACGGAAGACGAATGGGACGCGGCATTGAACGATGCCGAAGCGTTCCTCCTTGAACTCGACGCCTGCAGCGCTCCCGTAGGCGGCGACCTGGTAAAGGAGCTATGAGCATGGACTTTTCAAGTATTCCGGTTCGTACCCTTCGTCCGCAGCCATATTTCAGGATGCGCGAGCGTCTGCAAGTGAGTCTTGCCGAGTTGCTCGAGCGCATCGAGCGTGCTTCCCAGGCGCTGGCCGACAAGCAGCTCTCCGTGCTGTCGTTCTCGGGTTCGACGCTGGACACCCCGATCATCGTCGTCGCGGCCCACCCCAAGGCGTACGCGGCGTTCGCCGGGCGCTACGAGCGCACCGGCTTCTGCCAGGACGGCGCGCTGCGCTACGAGACGTGGGAAGCCTTCGATGTGGTCAACCGGGTTCGCGTTCGCTGGCAGGAGGTGAAAGCATGCGCTTCCTGAAAACCATCCTCCGTGCCGCGGCCGGCCTGTGGCTGCGTTTCTGGCGTGCCGTGCGCTACTGGCACTTCCTGCGCTACTCCTGGCATCTGGCCTGGCACAAGGCGGCGCGGCCATGAGAGGCACGCGGTGGTCACTCGAAGACCGGCAGAAGGCCTGGAACCTGCGCCGTTCCGGCAAGACGCTGGAACAGATCGGCCTGGCGTTGAACCGATCCGTGGCTAGCGTCAACACCTGCCTGCAGGCGATGAAGCAAGAACACCAGTCCAGGAAGCGCCCCTGCCTGTGCTGCCGGAGGCTGTTCCACTCGGCCGGAGCGCACAACCGCCTGTGCCCGCTGTGCGCCCGCCGGTCGATCAGCCCTTACGCCCCATAACCCATTCACCCTCAAGGAGATGAACCGTGAGTAAGGAACGATTGCTCAACGTGCTTTCCCGTCATATCGGCAAGGGCCACGGCCTCGGCGTGGCCGCGCTGGCGCTGCAGGTCGGCCTGGAACAACGCCAGGTGCGCAAGTTCGTCACGGATCTGCGCCAGGACGGCGTAGCGGTGTGCGGCACGCCGACGCACGGCTACTACATCGCCGGTACCGCCGAGGAGCTGGAGGAAACCTGCCAGTTCCTCCGGCAGCGCGCCTTGCACAGCCTCACCCTTGAATCCCGTTTGCGCAAGGTGCCGCTGGCCGACTTGGTCGGGCAGCTGCATCTGCGCACCTAACCCTTTGGAGCTGCGACACATGACCCCCCTGAACGAAATCGAATCCCGCGCCAAACTGTACGCTGAGGCGCGCGAGGCCTTGGCCGCCATCGTCTCCGAGCTGAACGCCGGCATCGAAGCGCTGAAGCGCCAGGCCATGCCGAACATCAAGCGCGCGATCGGCCGCGCCAGCACGCACCACGACCAGCTGCGCACGCTGATCGAGAAAGCACCGGAACTCTTCGTCAAACCGAAAAGCATGACGATCAACGGCATCAAGCTCGGTTACCAGAAGGGTAAGGGCAAGATCGAGTGGGAGGATCCCGACCAGGTGGTGCGCCTGATCAAGAAGCACTTCCCCGAGCAGGCCGACGTGCTGATCGCCACGACCGAGAAGCCCGTCAAGGATGCGCTCAACTGCCTGACCGCCGCGGAACTCAAGAAGCTCGGCATCAGCGTCGTCGAAGGCGGCGAGGCGATCTTCATCAAGCCGACGGACAGCGCGGTGGACAAGCTGGTGGACGCGCTGCTGAAGGAAGCCACGGAGGAGGTGGAGTGATGGCCAACCCGTTCAGATATCGCATGTGGGACGGGCACGAGGTCGAGACGACGAGCGCCGATGACCGTGTCGAGAAGGTCAAGGGATTCAATTTTGACCAGTGCAACTCGGCGCTGGCCGTGCCCAACCTGCAGAAGAGCGTGGAGCGCGCGGTGCATGCGCGCCTGCGTGTGCTTGGCAATCCATACCTCCGCCAGACCGGGGAGGAATCATGAGTACTC
The DNA here is from genome assembly GCA_029975435.1 of Propionivibrio sp. Taxonomy (GTDB): domain Bacteria; phylum Pseudomonadota; class Gammaproteobacteria; order Burkholderiales; family Rhodocyclaceae; genus Propionivibrio. The sequence continues at coordinate 27,878 of JARKPC010000046.1, forward strand.
CCCGCGAACGACAGCTCGAAGAGGTACTGCGCGAGCTGATCGCGACCATCGACCTGGCTACGGATTGCATGGACGGCCGTGTCGATCGAACGATGCTCGATCTCTACATCGAGAACGCCGAGGCGCTGCTGGATGGTGTCCCCGTACTTGGCGTCGAGGGCGTTCTTGGCGACTTCGTCGGCCAGTGGATTGACGCCGATCGTGCTTTGCCGGATTCCGACACGACCGTGCTGATCAGCACTCCGGACAGCAGCGAACCGGTCTGGCTCGGTTTCCACGATGGCGAATGCTGGCGCAATGTCGAAGGGTTTCCGATCGCCGTCACGGGCTGGGCCGAGATGCCCGATCTATGTGAACGGCAACCGACCAAGGGGGTAGCGTCATGAGCGACAAGACGGGTATCGAATGGACCGACGCGACGTGGAACCCGGTCACCGGCTGCACGAAGGTCAGCGCCGGCTGCAAACACTGCTACGCCGAACGCGAGTGGCCGCGCATGACGCGGTTGGTACCGGCCTACGCTGGCCGCGACTTCTCAGAGGTGCGCAGCCACCCCGAGCGCCTCGATCAGCCGCTACGCTGGAAACGGCCGCGCAAGGTGTTCGTGAACTCGATGTCCGACCTGTTTCATCCGGACGTGCCGAACTCGTTCATTGACCGGGTTTTCGCCGTCATGGCGATGGCGCCGCAACACACATTTCAAATTCTGACGAAGCGCCCTGATCGGATGCGCCACTACTTTGCTGAGCGTCAATCAGGAGACCCGTGGGCAGAAGCTGCGGACGACATCGCCGACATGATCGGATTGAACGATCACCCCTTTGTCCTAGAGCCAAAACACATCCCCCTGCGCAACGTCTGGCTTGGTGTCAGCGTCGAGAATCAGGACGCCGCCGACGAGCGTATTCCGTTGCTGCTCGAAACGCCTGCGGCCGTGCGCTGGATCAGTGCCGAGCCGCTACTTGGGCACGTTGATCTAAGTGGATGGCTAGATGTTGAAGCTCCATGCCCATGCGGTGAGATTGCTTGCGATCACAACTCGATCGATTGGGTAGTCGTCGGAGGCGAGTCCGGCCCAAACGCGCGGCCGATGCATCCGCAGTGGGCGCGTGATCTGCGTGATCAGTGTGCGGCGGCTGGGGTTCCGTTTCTATTCAAACAATTTGGGGAATTTGCCGACCATGAAGCGGCCGGCCTCGACATGAACGAGTGCTACGACAAAGCTTCAACTGGCGGGTGGATTGATCTGGACGGAACCTGCTCGCTCGGCGAGGAAGCATGCCCAAAGAATAGCGGTGCCGCGCATGTCTTACGCGTCGGCAAGAAGACCGCCGGTCGCCTGCTCGACGGCGTGCTGCACGACGGACACCCAGGGTGATCTCATGAGCGCAGCCAAACCAAAGAAAACCGCCCAGGAGGTTCGCAAGAACGAACTGGCGCAGATCCACATCGCGCGATCGCAGCTCGGCATGGACGACGAAACGTACCGGAACGTGCTGTGGACGGTCGCGCGCGTCAAGTCGTCGGCGGATCTCGATTGGTCGGGCAGGAAGCGCGTGCTCGACCACATGAAAGCCTGTGGTTTCAAGGTGCGCTCCAACCGACTGCCGACCGCGCACAAGCCGCTGGCGATGACCAAGGAAGCGATCGAGGCGAAGATTGCCACGCAATTGAAGGAGCTGAGCCAGAACTGGCCGTACGCGTACGGCGTCGCGCGGCGCATCTTCCCGAAGATGAACCGCTTCGAGTTCCTGACGCCGGAACAACTGGGCGAGGTGTCCAGCGCCCTGGAGCGCACGATCCGCTTCAAGCGCAAGAAGGAGGCCGGCACGGTCTGACATGGAAAAAAGCGCCGTCTACCCCGAACTGCTGGCCGATCTCGCCGACCAGGTCGCACTCAAGCTGTGCGAGCACGGCGTTGAACCGGACAAGGCTGCCGATATCGGCTTTTTCGCCGCGGAACATATGCGCGAGCACTGGGGAGGCCAGCCGATCTACCTGCCCAAGGGCGTGCAGTACGATTTCTCGCGACGCGATCTGGAGATCTTCGACCGTTTCAACGGGCATAACCATGTCGAATTGGCCAAGGAGTACAATCTGACGGTCATGCGGATATACCAGATCACCAAGGCCGTGCGTGCGGAGTTGATCAAGAAACGGCAAGGGGCGTTGTTCTAGGGAGGTGTCTTTATGAGATGGCTGGTGTTTTTATTTTTCTTTTTGGCGCCTCTTTCGTACGGCGGAATGTTATCAAATGCCGAAGGTTGGAAGGCGGCTAAAGAACTTGCAAGAACTATCGAACAGACGGCTGATGAATTGAATGTCGTCATCAAGACAAAGGATGCTAGCTATTACGCATCAAACTTCAGAGATCCATTGAAGCGCGCTATTGCCCGCTGGCCTTCGGGTTCCGGTAGCGATCTGACAATGATGGCCTGGGCCGGGTGTCAATCTGCTGCAAAGTTCTTACTGCAATACGGAAACAGCGTCGTGGCATTTTCTCGGCCCGATCAGTGGTTGTACAACCGCTATGTAAGCGAATCCGCTCGTTGTAAGAACGAGCTGAAGAGTCCAGGAATGACGGATAAAGAAAAGAAAGAGCTTTGGTAGTTCGATCCACTAAATGAACCCCGCTTCGGCGGGGTTTTTGTTTTAAAGCCCTTTAGGCGACCCCCTTCGCGCGCGCACGTAGCCTGTGCGCATGCGCCAGATCACCCTCATCGTCATCCACTGCAGCGCCTCGCCGAACAGCGACAGCCTGTTTCGTGGTTCGCCCGGCACGCCCGGTTTTCTCACTCCCGTGCAGGTCATCGACGGCTGGCATGCCAAGCGGGGATTCAGGCGTAGCGATGCCGTTCGACGTGAGTTCAACCCGAACCTCACCGCCATCGGGTACCACTTCCTGATCTACCGCAACGGGGTCGTCGCCAACGGGCGATCGATGGAAGAGATCGGCGCCCACGTCGCCGGCTTCAACCAGAAGAGCCTCGGTATCTGCCTGATCGGCACCGACCAATTCACGCCGGAACAGTGGAAAACGTTGGCCGAAATGGTCGGCGCACTGCGCAAGCTGCACCCCGACGCCCGCGTCGTCGGCCACCGCGACCTCTCGCCGGACAGGAACAGGAACGGCATCGTCGAATCCTTTGAATGGCTCAAGACCTGCCCCGGCTTCGATGTCGCCGCGTGGCTCGAATCCGGCATGACTGCCCCGGAGGTTCCCGCATGAAACTCATCCCCGACTGGCGCAGCGCCTGGCGTTTCCTGTCCGTGCAGCTCGCCGCCGCCACCGCCCTGCTGGCCACCGCCTACGACTACCTGCCGGCCGTGCGCACCTACCTGCCAGAAGGCTGGGTCAAGTGGGCCGCGATCCTGGTCATCGCCGCGCGCATCCTGCACCAGAACACGCCCGGGAAGGCGCCATGAACGCCAACCGCATCCTCTTCGAGCTGCTCATCTGCGGGGTGCTGTTCCTCACCGGCTATTTCATGGGCAAAGACGACGAACGCACCGACCAGCGCGCGCGCGTCGCCACGGCGATGGAAACGGTCATCGCCGAACACAACCAGACCGCCGTCGTCGGCCAGCAGGTCGAGCGCCGGTCCGTGCAGCGCGCCAGCGCGACGGAAACTCTTTTCAACGGCATCACCCAGGGAGCGATTCTCTATGCGCAAAGCCATCCTGTTGCTGACGATTGCCGCCTCGATGCTGACGGCCTGCGCCTCTGGACCCGTGCCAATGCAGGCGCCGAAGCTGCTGCCGCCGGAGACCAGCCGGGCGACGTGTCCGCCTCTGTCGCCGCCGGAGAGCGGCGCGCTGACGGATCTGCTGACCAATCACATCCTGACGGCCAAGGCGTATCACCAATGCCGGGATCGGCACCAGGCGCTGCTCGACTGGCTGGAGGCTACTGATGCGCTACGCTGACGCCCGCAACCAGATCAGCACCGGCGATCTCATCGCCCTGCGCAAGAAGCACGGCTTGCTGCCGCGTTTAACGCGCCTCATCACCCGATCGCCTTACACGCACACCGCCATCGCGCTGTGGTGCGGCGCCGGCGCGCACCGCCGTCTGCTGGTCGCCGAGGCCAAAGCATCCGGTGCGTTCCTTACGCCTCTGTCGCAATACGCCGCCGAGGATTTTGACGTGTTCCTCGCCCCGCGGGAAGTCGGCCTGTCGATCGAATCCGCGATCTGGGAGACCCTCGGCGAGCCGATCGGCTACGACGTTCTGGACCTCGTGCGCATTGCCCTCAACCGCCTGGCCGACGTGCCGCTGCCGTCCCACGACAACGCGCTGAAGATCTGCTCGGCGCTCTCTGCCACGCTGTGGCTGCTGGCCGGCTGGAAGCCGCGCTATCTGCCCTCCATCCCCGCACCAGACGACGTGGTGGCCGCGCTGGCCGTGCCGCCGCTGCTTGAGGTCCGCGCATGACCGATCCGTTCGACCGCGCCACGGAACGCGAGGAGGAACTGCGTTCCGACGCCCTGGCCGACCAGGAACGCCGCGCCGGGCTGGCCGGCAAGACGGTGGCCGACTCGGCCACCAAATGCCGAATCTGCGAAACACCCATTCCGAAAGCCCGGCGGCACGCGCTGCCGGGCGTGCAAACCTGCATCGATTGCCAGGCTGACCTCGAACGGGCCGGGCTGGCGGTGATTCATTAACCCTCGAAAGGACGACTCATGAACCGACTGCGCAACCTCGCCACCGCCTTCCTCGTCGGCATGGTGCTCTCCGCCCTGGCCAGCGCCGGTGCGCTCACCGATTATGCGGAAAACAAGATCACCGATGCCCTCTGGCGCGGCCAGTCACTCGGTGCACCCGCCACCTGGTACATCGGCCTTGATACCGGCTCCTGCACCGAAACCGGCGGCGGTACCGAAGTCTCCGGCGGCAGCTACGCGCGCGTCGGCGTCTCGGCCAGTCTTGCCGCCTGGGCCGGCACCCAGTCCGCCGGCAGCACCACGGCCAGCAGCGGCACCAGCGGAACGACCAGCAATAACGCGGCGATCTCTTTCGCATCGCCAACGGCTAACTGGGGGCAGCTGCTCAGTTTTCGGGTGTGGGATGCGTTGTCGGGGGGAAACGCCTGGGTCTGCCAGGCGCTGAGCATCCCCAAGACGGTGAACAACGGCGACGCCGCGCCGACCTTCAACTCCGGCAGCCTTACCATCCAGATCGACAACTGACATGACGCCAGCCCAGCAAGCCGCGCTTGAGAGCCTCGTCGGCCGTGCGCTGACCGCCGACGAGCAGGCCGCGATCGAGCCGTACCTCGAGGCGCGCAACGATGTGGCCATCGCCGAGGTTCTGTCCGCCGGCCGCGTTAAACCCGTACCCACCGATGTCGGCAACGGCACGATCCTCGAAACGATCGGGCTGGATGCCGGCAATGCGCTGCTCGACGTGCTCAATCAAGCCGCCGAGTTCCGCCACGTCAAGCCGTTGCTCGAACAGGGACGGCTGCGCGTCGACTCCGCCCTGGTGCGCGCCACGCTCGACGGGCTGGTGCCGGCCGTATTGACTGCCGAGCAGGCGCAGGCGCTCAAGGCACTTGCGGAACATCCAGATCCGATCCACTACAACGCCGTCAGCGATGTCCTCAACATCGCCGAAGGGCGGCTGACGCTCGGAGGCTGAGATGAGCGGCGAGACCATCCTCAAGTTCGGCACCCCGAAAGCGCTGGAAGCGAACGGCGCGAGCATTGCCAACAATGCGCTGGCGCAAGCGGATGACGCTAGCTATGGCGTGGTCGCCGATGGCGCGTACTACCCTCACGCCAAGTTTGTTTTCTCGGGCGCATTTGCCACCGCGCCGACGGAAAACACCGTGCTTGGCCTGTACGCCAGGCCATTGAACATCAAATCGACGAACGACAGCGACGCCCCGGAAACAACCCGTCCGACGGTGATGATCGGTGCCTTTGTGGTGAATAACGTCACGACCATGCAGTACATCGAACTGCTGGCCGAGGACGTGCCCTGGGAGGCGGACTATTACATCCACAACTATGGCACCGGACAGACGCTGTCCGCCGGATGGACGCTGGATGTGACGCCGTACACCACGGCTCCGGCGGCGTAGGGACAGAACGTCATGGGCGCCATCACCCGGATCAAGCCGCACACACGCGGATTGCTGTCGGTCATTGTTCCGGGAGAGCGGGTCGATCCAGTCTCGAAAAGAGTACTGTCCGTCGTCGGTAGCTCAACGAACAGCGGCTGGGTCCGTCCGTCGGCGATCGGCAAATGCGTTCGCATGGAGGGCGGAACGTACATCGCATCGCGGTATTTTGAAAGCGCCGCAAAATTCACGTTGCTGTCTTTTTTCAAGAGACTGAGCGGATCGTCATATCAACATATCGCAAACACCAGAGGGTCTTCAGAGTATGGATACGGCGCATCGTTAAGGTATCTCTCGACCACATCAACTTACGAACTGGCAACGGCATCCCAAAGCGGGAGTTCAGTGATTACCGCCCCAGACGGGCTGGAAGTCATAAACGTCCCAACAGTTCTGGTCGGAACCCATGATGGGACGAACGGTGCGCTCTACAAGGACGGCATTCAGATAATCGCCCCGACAGCGATGCCGTATTACACGCAAGGCCCATTGAAAACCTTGCGCGTCGGCGCCGACCCAGGCAGCTACGGCATGCTGCAAGAGAACTACATCACGGCGCTTTTCGGGCGGGTTCTGTCGGACGATGAGATTTTCGACTTGTCGATCAAGCTGCGGAGTTCGCGCGATCCGTGGCAGGTATTCCGGCGGCGTAGACAACAGGCGTTCGTTAGTCTTGCAGCCCCCGCCGGCGCTGACCTCGAAGCCCACGCCCAGGCGCAAGCGACCGCCACCGGAAACCTCACGCTATCCGCCACCCTCGACGGCCTGGCGCTCGCCGTGGCCACCGCGACCGGCAACCTCAGCACCCAGATCCCGCTGGCCGGCGCCGCGGTGTCCGTCGTCTCCGCCACCGGAAACCTGCTCACCGGCATCCCGCTGTCAGCCGCCGCCATCGCTCAAGCCACCGCGGCCGGTGCCCTCACCGCGCAGATCCGCCTCGACGGTGCCGCGCTGGCGCAAGCCGCTGCGGCCGCCGGGCTGACCAGCGCCATCCTGCTCGCCGGATCCGCCCAGGGGCAGGCCGGCGCCTCCGGCACGCTCACCGGCGGTTCCAGTGGCCTGGCTGGCGACGCTAAGGCACAGGCCAGCGCCGTCGCCATCCTGACCACCAGCATCCGGCTGGAGGGCACAGCCGCGGCGCAGGCCGGCGTGTCCGGCATCCTGACCACCGCCATCCCGCTTACTGCTGCCGCGCTGGCGAGTGCCATCGCCAGCGGCACGTTTGCTGTCCCGATCCTGTTGGCGGGAGACGCCCAGGCCCGTGCTTCGGCTTCCGGCGTGTTGGCGGGAACAACGGTGCAGCCGATTCTGGATGAGCGTTTCATGTCCGTCATCGCGGCACGCGAATGGTCGGCCGCCGCTGAACCACGCGAGTTTTCCGTATCAGCCGTCGCGCGCACTTGGGAATCCTGCTTATGAAACCTGTACTGTGGCCGCAGAAGGCCCCGGAAGAGAAGATCTGGGCAACCTTCGATTTTCGCAAAGGGCTTGCCCTGGGCGAAACCATTGTCCTGGTCAATATGGTCGTTTCACTGAAGGGCGGCATCGACGCCAGCCCGCAAACCATCTTGTCCACGCAGACCATTCTCGGCGGGCGTGTCATGCAGCGCATCGTCGATGGCGTCGATGAGGCGACCTATCTTCTGGTGTGCCTGGCGACGACATCGGAAGGTCGCGTCCTGAAGTTGGCCGGAATTCTTCCTGTCAGGGAGTTCTGATGACGATTCAACTGGAATTGTGGCACTTGATCACGTTGCTGCTGGCTTTCTTCGGCTGTGTCGCCGGATTCGGAAAGGTGCTGCTCGACCAGGTCGAGAACCGTCTGAGCGACCGCTTCAGGGCGCAGGATCAGGCCCGCGAGATTGGCTCGAAATCGCTGCGCGAAGCGCTCAACCAGCACATCATCGACGAGCGCAAGACCTCCCAACAGGTGATCTCCCTGGAGCGTGACTTTTTGACCTGGAAGGCCGAACTTCCCGTGCAGTATGTCCGCCGCGAGGACTATGTGCGCAACCAGACGATCATCGAGGCCAAGCTCGATGCCGTGGCTCTGAAAATAGAAAATCTCCAATTGAAAGGACTCCATTCGTGACCCTCGACCAAGCCAAAATTCGCCGCGAGAGCTTGCGCTGGTATCTGATCCTGGCACTCTACAACGCGCGTCCTCAGGAGGTCTGCGAGGAGGTGGTGCAGGAAACCATGCGCGCGATCTATCCGGACGCGACGCCGCTGGAGGTCCGCCGCGAGCTGGATTACCTGGCCGATCGCAACCTGGTCAATCTGCGCAAGGAGCCGTCGGGCCGGTGGTGGGGCGATTTGACGCGGTATGGCGTCGATATCGCCGAATACACGGTGGAGTGTCACGCCGGCATCGCCCGCCCCGTGAAGTACTGGGCCAGCTGACATGCCACGCCGTTCCAATATCGACAGCCTGCCTACCGATGTCCGGCACTGGCTTGAGCGGGCACTGACGGATTCCAACTTCAGCGGGTATTGCCAGCTCGAGGAAATGCTGGCCGAACGCGGCTATTCGATCAGCAAGAGCGCCATTCATCGTTATGGCCAGAAGATCGAACGCCGCTTTGCGGCCATCAAGGCCAGCACGGAAGCGGCGCGCATCCTAACCGAAGGGGCGTCCGACGACCAGGACGCGCGCTCGGAGGCGGTCATCGCCCTGGTGCAGACCGAGATGTTTGAATCGATCATCAATCTGCAGGATGCCAGCGAGGAAGATGTGAGTCCGGAAGACCGCATCGGTCTGCTCTCGAAGGCGGCGAAGAACATCGCGACGCTGGCCAGGGCATCGGTGAATCAGAAGAAGTTCCGCCTGGAGGTTCAGGAGGAAGCGCGCAAGCAGCTGCTGGCGGAACAGTCGAAGAAGCTGGATGCGCTGCAGAAGAAGGGCGGCGTGACGGCCGAGACGCAGGCGGCGATCCGCGAAGCGCTGGGGATCGTCTGATGAAGTTCAAGGGGAACGCGAAGTGCATCCCGCACGATATCGCGGCGATCTTCCTGCCCTATCAGTCGGCGTGGATCACCGATGACTCGATTCTCAAGCTGATGGAGAAGGCGCGGCAGATCGGGTTGTCCTGGTCGTCCGCGTATAAATGCGATGAGCGCACCGCGGCCCAGGGGGCGAGAAACGATCAATGGGTGAGCAGCCGAGACGATCTGCAGGCACGCCTGTTCATCGAAGACTGCAAGATGTGGGCGAAGATCATGGATCTGGCCGCCAAGGATCTCGGCGAAGTGGTGCTGGATCCGAAATCGAAGCTGACGGCATACGTGCTGGAGTTCGCGTCCGGCAAGCGCATTCACAGCATGAGCAGTAATCCGGACGCGCAGGCGGGCAAGCGCGGCGGCCGGGTTCTCGATGAGTTCGCGCTGCATCCGGATCCGCGCAAGCTGTGGTCGATCGCTTACCCGGGGATTACGTGGGGCGGCAATCTGGAGGTGATTTCAACGCACCGCGGCTCGCACAACTTCTTCAACGAGCTGATTCGCGAGGTGCGGGAAAAGGATAATCCGAAGAACATCAGCCTGCATCGGGTAACGCTGCAGGATGCGCTCGATCAGGGGTTTCTCTTCAAGTTGCAGCAGATGCTTCCCGCCGACGATCAGCGCCAGGCGATGGACGAGGCGGCGTATTTCGATTTCGTGCGCAGCGGCTGCGCCGACGAGGAGTCGTTTCAGCAGGAGTACATGTGCAACCCGGCTGATGATGACACGGCCTTCCTGGAATATGAAGTGATCGCGGCGTGTGAGTACGCCAGTGGCGCCAACTGGCAGGGGCGCGATCCGCTGACCCACGGCCGCCTTTATACCGGTATCGATATCGGTCGCAAGAAAGACTTGACGGTGGCCTGGCAGGTGGAAGAGGTGGGCGGAATGTTGCTCACGCGCCGGGTTGAACGCCTGCAGAACATGCGCAAATCCGACCAGGAGAAGGTGCTCTATCCGATGATTGCGGAGAGCGATCGCACCTGTATCGATGCGACGGGCCTGGGGATTGGCTGGGCGGACGATGCGCAGGACAAGTTCGGGTCGTATCGGGTGGAGGCCGTCACGTTCACACCAAAGGTCAAGGAAGAACTGGCTTACCCGGTGCGCAGCAAGATGGAAGATCGCAAGGTGCGTATTCCGTACGACCCGAAGATCCGCGCGGGCCTGCGGTCTGTGACCAAGCAGACGACCAGTGCTGGAAACATCCGCTTCACAGCGGAACGTACCCAGGATGGCCACGCCGACGAATTTTGGGGACTGGCGCTGGCTATTCACGCGGCTTCCAGCCCGCGTGCGCCGATCGAATATACCGGGGCCCCATCACGTGCGGAACGCTGGGACGGAAACCCGCAAGACAAAGACGTTACGGCCTCTGAAACCTCAGGGGCGTGGTAGGAGCCATCATGACGCAGATCCTCGATCAATTCGGCCGTCCCATCGAACGGGCGATTCTTACGGAGCCGCAGACGGCTCGCCTCGGCCATCTGGCCCAGGAGTTTGCCACCCATCCATCGCGCGGGCTGACGCCGGCGCGCCTGGCGCGCATCCTGGAGGATGCCGAGCAGGGTGACATAACGGCCCAGCACGATCTGTTCATGGATATGGAAGAGAAGGATGGGCATATCTTCGCCGAAATGTCCAAGCGCAAGCGCGCGCTGCTGACCCTGGACTGGGACGTGGTTCCTCCGCGCAATGCGAGTAAGCAGGAGGAAGAGGCCGCCGCTTACGTGCGCGAGGTGTTACTGGACATTCCGAGCTTCGAGGATGTGATGCTGGATGCGCTGGATGCCATCGGTCACGGTTTCGCGGCGCTGGAGATCGATGGCTGGCAGTTGGTCGGTCGGGATATGTTGCCGAAGGCGATCATTCACCGGCCGCAGAGCTGGTTCCAGTTGAATCAGGCCAATCGTAATGAGCTGCGCGTGCGCAATTTCACGCCAGAAGGCGAGGCGCTGCGGCCGTTCGGATGGGTGCTGCATGTGCATCGGGCGAAGAGCGGCTATCTGGCCCGATCTGGGCTGCATCGCATCCTGGCGTGGCCATACCTGTTCAAGAACTATTCCATCCGTGATCTGGCCGAGTTCCTGGAGATATACGGTCTGCCGTTGCGCCTCGGGAAGTACCCGCCTGGCGCCAGCGATCAGGAGAAGGCGACCTTGTTGCGCGCCGTGGCCGGGATCGGGCATAACGCGGCAGGAATCATCCCGGAGGGGATGTCCATCGAATTCGAGGAAGCGGCGAAAGGTTCTCATGACCCCTTCGAGGCCATGATTGCCTGGTGTGAACGCACCCAAAGCAAGGCCATCCTGGGCGGCACGCTGACCAGCCAGAGCGACGGCAAGAGCAGCACCAACGCGCTTGGCAACGTGCATAACGAGGTACGCCACGATCTGCTGGAGTCTGATGCCGTGCAGCTCGGAGCAACTCTGGCGCGTGATCTTATTTTTCCCATTCTCTCAATCAATAAGGGGGTTCCGGATCCGCGCCGGTTGCCGCGCCTGGTGTTCGATACGCGTGAGCCGGAGGATTTGAGTCTCTACGCGGATGCGTTGCCGAAACTGGTCGGCGTCGGCATCAAGATCCCGCGGCCGTGGGCACAGGACAAGTTGCGTATTCCAGAACCCGGGGAGAAGGAAGACATCCTGGCCGTTCCAAAGCCGGAAATGACCATTCCGCCTGCTCTTCGCAAAGATATCGAGCCCGCACAGGCCGAGGCACGCGCCGTGCTCAAGACGGAAAGCGTTAGCGACGACGAATTCGATGTTTTTTCCGACGATCTGGCCTCTGAATGGGAGCGGGTGACAGCGCCTCTGGTGTCTCCAATCGATCGCCTGATCATGGAATGCGGCAGCTACGACGAGTTCAAGCGGAGACTTCCGGAAGCGATCGAGCAGATGGATACCGCGGAGCTGTCCGAAGCGATGGCCAAGGCTATGTTTGCTGCCCGCTTGTTCGGGCAGGCCAGCAGCAGCTGACGCGATGCCGCAGATCCGCCTGAAAGCGCTGCCTCCGGAAAAAGCCGTCGAGTTCTTCCGTCAGAAGGGCTTCAAGATCGGTTTTGACTATCGTGATGTCTGGCAAACGGAGCACCAGGCGGCTTTCACCGTGGCCAAGGCGATGCAGATGGATCTGCTACGCGGTATCCGCGAGCAGCTCGATGCGGCTCTTGAACTCGGGCTTCCGTTTGCCGATTTCCGTGATGCGCTGTTGCCCAACCTGGTCAGGCGGGGATGGTGGGGCCGCGCGATGATGACCGATCCGAAAACCGGCGAGGCGAAAGAGGTTCAGCTTGGCTCGACACGCCGGTTGAAGGTGATTTACGACACCAATCTGCGTACGGCGCACGCCGAAGGGCAATGGGATCGAATTCAAGCCTCCAAGGAAGCGCTTCCTTACCTGATGTATGACCACACGCCGAGCGCTTACGAGCGCAAGGAACACGCGGCATGGGACGGAATGGTACTGCCCGCGGACGATCCGTGGTGGCAATCTCACTACCCGGTCAAGGCATGGGGATGCAAGTGCCGAGTTGTTCAGATGAGCAAGCGGCAAGTCGATCGCATGGGAGCCAAGATCGGGAAGGCTCCGCAGGAGAGATACGTCGACTACCTGAACAAGCGGTCCGGCGAGACGAGCCGCGTTCCTGCCGGTGTGGATCCGGCTTTCCACTATCCCCCGGGGGGGCGCCGCGCTTCGCTCGTGAAGCACCTTGCCGAACGGATTGAACAGGTTCCATCTGAACTCAAATCAACCGCGGTTCGCTCTGTCACAAGTGAAGCCTTCACCAGTTGGGCAGCAAATCCCGTCGGCGCTTTTCCTGTCGCGGTTCTTCCTCAGCAGTACATCACGATGCTTGGGGCTTCTACCGACGTCGTTCGGCTTTCGGCCGAGACAATGATCAAGCAGCAGCGAGTCCATCCTGAACTGGCGGCGTCTGAGTACGCCTTTGTGCAGGATACGGTAGATCGAGGACGCGGAATTTATGAAACCGACGGCTCGATCGTGTTTCTCCTCGAGGAAGATCGCTACGTCAGCGTCGTGAAGGCAACGGCGTCAGGAAAGGCTTTGTTCTTGACAAGTTTCAGGCGCCTGTCGAGTGAGGATGCGAAACGTCAGCGCGAAATTCAGCGGTTGTTGAAGAAGAAATGAGGAGGGGGACGGGCGGTGGGGCCTCCCATCCGCTTTCGCGGAAACCCCACATGGCGCTCCGGCATTACTGCCGTGCTACGGCCGGGAGATTTTCACCGTGTCGCGCCCGTTGATTCAGTATAGCACTCCAACTCAGTCGGCGATTTAGAAGGTCATTTTGTGCCGGCCGTTTTATATTTCTACTGTTGCAACCTTTTTGTAAATCCTGTCTCGCTTCTTCCCGTTAAGTTTTATCTCTTCCCGCATTTATCCCACCGTTTCCCCTTTATTTATCTCATCGGTGGTCATTCTGAGCTGCCTATCCGGCAGTGACGGTGATCTCGCCCACTACGCGGGCGGTGACATCTTTCTGAGCTGCCTATCCGGCAGTGACGCTGACCAAAGACCAAATGCAGGAAATCCGCAATTTCTGAGCTGCCTATCCGGCAGTGACGGGCGGCTACCTGCGCATCGCCGGGGCCGACCTTTTCTGAGCTGCCTATCCGGCAGTGACGGTGCTGTTCCTCGGTGGTTTGCGCGTAGTCGAATTTCTGAGCTGCCTATCCGGCAGTGACGGAAATCGTGACGTAAGGTGCGGGGGCAATAATTTTCTGAGCTGCCTATCCGGCAGTGACGGTCAGAGGCGACGGCCTCAAGCAGGCGACGTGTTTCTGAGCTGCCTATCCGGCAGTGACGAAAACCCCTGTTCATGATTGGCAGCGATCGTTTTTCTGAGCTGCCTATCCGGCAGTGACGTCAATCCGGCGGCGGAATAGGTGCCGTGCCACTTTCTGAGCTGCCTATCCGGCAGTGACGGCAAAGTCTCCGCCGATATCCTGCTCGATGACTTTCTGAGCTGCCTATCCGGCAGTGACGTCGCTGAAATCCTGATTAAGCCGATATTCAAGTTTCTGAGCTGCCTATCCGGCAGTGACGTCTCGCGGCGAAAGAATCCTTCTGCAACTCGTTTTCTGAGCTGCCTATCCGGCAGTGACGTTCGAGTGGCAGAAGGGGGCGGCTCGTCTATCTTTCTGAGCTGCCTATCCGGCAGTGACGCCACGGAATCATTTTCCACCCCCGCTCTGTTTTTTCTGAGCTGCCTATCCGGCAGTGACGTCGCACCTTTCGGGCGGCCCATTCCTGCCCGTTTTCTGAGCTGCCTATCCGGCAGTGACGGGGGAAACTGGAACAGTTCTTACGACGTTCCGATTTCTGAGCTGCCTATCCGGCAGTGACGATTGAGCGCGTTGCAGTCGTTAAACAACTGTTTTTCTGAGCTGCCTATCCGGCAGTGACGTCACCACTAACGGAGGTGATGGCGGCGCTGCTTTTCTGTGCTGCCTATCCGGCAGTGACGTCTATGGCGATGCGAACCACGATCCGGCATCTTTTCTGAGCTGCCTATCCGGCAGTGACGTCTATGGCGATGCGAACCACGATCCGGCATCTTTTCTGAGCTGCCTATCCGGCAGTGACGAATCTGAACGCGCAGCAGAACGCCGCAGGCATTTTCTGAGCTGCCTATCCGGCAGTGACGTAGCACCTTCTGAGCCGGGGCCGTGGCCCCTATTTCTGAGCTGCCTATCCGGCAGTGACGCGCTCACTGATCGACCGGCATGGACTGCCGAATTTCTGAGCTGCCTATCCGGCAGTGACGCAGTTCCTGCTTCTGCTCGCTAAACGAATACTTTTCTGAGCTGCCTATCCGGCAGTGACGGGGAAAAACATGAATTCTATGGCCGAGATATTTTTCTGAGCTGCCTATCCGGCAGTGACGGAGCGAATTGCGTTGCCACCGACGCCGTGCGATTTCTGAGCTGCCTATCCGGCAGTGACGGCGACGCCGGCGGTGGTGATCGTCGCGGCGATTTTCTGAGCTGCCTATCCGGCAGTGACGGCTACGCTACGCCCGATTGCACAAGAGAAGATTTTCTGAGCTGCCTATCCGGCAGTGACGTCTAGCTTCTTGCCGATGGATGCCATCTGATCTTTCTGAGCTGCCTATCCGGCAGTGACGTCGATGTATCGCCGCATTCTGTGCGGGTATCATTTCTGAGCTGCCTATCCGGCAGTGACGGGGAGTTCTCGCCGAAACCATTGCGGCGGAAACTTTCTGAGCTGCCTATCCGGCAGTGACGACTGGGATCGCCGCGAATTGTACGATGTGCATTTTCTGAGCTGCCTATCCGGCAGTGACGAACGTCTCTGCCGAAAGCTACATCAAGCAACATTTCTGAGCTGCCTATCCGGCAGTGACGAGCGATTCGCTTGCAGCTCGAGCTGCAGGCGCTTTTCTGAGCTGCCTATCCGGCAGTGACGTAGGCCACCGCGCCGCTCACCGCCGCCACCGTTTTCTGAGCTGCCTATCCGGCAGTGACGAGAAGCCGAAAATACGCTTCGTTCCAGCAGCATTTCTGAGCTGCCTATCCGGCAGTGACGTACAAACAATTCTACCTATCAATCTAATTTTTAAAGAAATATTCCCGTACCAACCGCAAAAACCAAAATCCCGCGCAGCCACCCAACCCATTGATTTTTAGAGGGGATATTTCACCCCCTGAAAAAGGGTCTAAAACCAGGGCACCGTCGCAGCAGAACTCAGCCCGTAAGCGCTAAACGCTCCCCCTACAGCTTCTTTTTGCACAGGAAGATGTTCAACAAACAAACGGAACTGCTGTTGGGTGCTTTGGCTGGTGAGTAGCAAGTAAGGCAAGCGAAGCATCTCGGCGGCGCTATCCGGAATCGTCTGAACCGCAGCCTCTGCACTGATTCCCTTGCGCGCAATCAAGCGCCGCCGCTCTCGTTCCGGATTGCTTTTGGCCTGCACACGCCGCACTACCCGGTAAACAGCGTTTGCAGGAACCAAACTGACGGGACTATAGGACAGATGATCACGCATCCCTTGCAACCAGTTCGCCGACATCAGCCGCTCCAGATCGGCCGCCGTTCCATGCAGACGCAGGCGCGCCCCAAGCCCGATCCCCCTCTGTTCAACATCGGGAAAGCAGACCCCGATCCGCCCTTTCCCACAACTGACCAAACCTCTGTGCAATTTGGCGAATAGTGCGTTCATCAGCGTGTTGGCGGGAAACTCCGGGTCCGGCAAAAGCACGAGTTCGATATACGAATCCATACCTCAGTCCTTTTCGCCAAAGACACCGCCACGAATCAGGGTTGCCATCACGTAATGCTGATTACCTGCTTCCGGTGCTTTGTCTTTCAGCACCCAGTCATCGAGTAGATTGTAGAAGTCGGCCTTCTGCTTCGGCTGGCGGTAGGCCTTTCCTTGCGACGTGACGGAGCCGTAAGGCTCCACAGCAATGGGGCCGATCATCCCGCTTTCCCCATCCTCCGGATACCAGGTATCAATGGTGCGCAGGGCATTGCCGATCTTCTGGCTGTGAATGCTGGCCACATCGCCCACAACGTAAAGCGTCTTGCTCTTTTGGCCCTTCTTCTCGCCCCGATCGAGAATCAATTCCTGTGAGGGATAGACTTCCTGTCCATCGCCGACACGCGCATAAGCGACGATTTCCAGCAAGGTATGCGCTTGCCCAGCCAGCCCCTGCTCGATCACTTTGGCAAGTTCTCGCAACGCCGGGTTATCGGCAGCGAAATCGCGCAGCGAAAAGCCCAGTGCATCGAAAATCCAGTTTTGCGCGGCTTCGCCCTGCGCCAGTTGGCGAACCTGGATTTCGATCTGCTCCGCCCCCATCCTGTTGCGCCACAGGAAGCGGCCATTGGCCAGATTGCTGGCATAGCGCCGGGCAAGTTCCGCAAACCCGACCTCCTTAGCGTATTGCTGCACAGTGCTTTGCAACTTGATCTGGTAGTCGGCGTTATTGCATGCGGAAGGCGTTCCGGCCCCACCCAGAATGCGCAGGGTGAAGCGCACGCGCAGCGTATCGGCATCGTTGGGCAAGGTGGCGACATCAACCGTCTGCAAATTCGGCGACTGGATCGAGGCATCGAGCTTGGCCGGGTCTTGGTCCTTGGTTGAAAGGCGATTGGAGATTGTGCCGCGTACGGACTTCTCGCGTATGGTGACGGCGCTCCACTTTTGCCCATTACTCCGATCTACCCATTTCCCGGCGCTGAAAAGCGCGTCAGAGGGATCGAGCTTACGTTCAAAAGCGAGGACGGAAGCGGTTTTCAGGTCAGTTGTAGCCATTATGTTGCTCCTTGAAGTTGGCAAGCGATTCGGAATAGCGATTGATGCAGCGATAAATGCCGTTGGCGGCGTCGGTTTCCTGCGTCCACAATAGTTGGCTCAAGTCATTCAGCCGATGTGGACTAACCCACTCGCCCAGCGAGTAAAGACTTTCGACAAAGCGGAAAGGCGTGGCGGCGTCGCGGGCGTTTTCCACCTTGCCCGGCGCATGAAGCGGAGAAATGCCGGCGTAGCCGATAGGTAGCGGAACCAGCCAGCCCGGTTTGCGGCGGATTTCCCATTTCACCGGCGCCCCTGCCTCGTCCGTTTGGCTGACTACGGGCTTGATATTGAGCCGTGAAAGATCGAGCAACGCGTCCAGAGCGTGACTTTCCGGCTGCGACGCCCGCATTTCCGCGAGATGGCCGGCCAGCAGGTCATCACGCTGAACCAGCGCAAATCCCGGCAGCAAGCGACGGCGCAGGCGGCGGAACACCTTGGCGTCGCCCTCGACATCGCCGGCTAGCGGCCACCACTGGGCCTGATAACGTTTCATCCCCGGGAGCAGCAGGCTGCCGCCAGCCAGACGCATGCCTTGGGCGGCATAATGCAGCCGCTCAGCCAGGTCCTTGCCGTCGCTGTCGGACTTGTAGTCCCGGACAGCGATAACCAGGCTGACTTCCATGTGGGCACGGCCTTCTTCGACCAGTGCGAGGGTGCCGCCGTCCTTACCTACTGGATTGCGGGTCAAACGGAACACCTGGGTTCGACGGCCCGGCGGTTGAAACACCTGTGGCTCGAAGTGGTGGCAGACGATACCCACCCCTGCAAAACCTTCAGCCACCTCCGCCGCGAATTTGCGCTCCAGCGCGTGCGCAAACCCGGCAAAGGCGGTCGGAGCAGGGAAACCCCAGGTAAACGGCCCGGAGATGGCATTGGCGTTCTGTACCTTGAGATGTGGCAACAGAACTAGGGCAAAGACATCACTCATCGTCGGCCACCTCATCGCGCATCAAGCGCATTTCCTCATCCAGAACATCACGCCAATGCGCCGCCTCAACTGCGCCCATCGGCGTGTCGGGTGTGGTCAGGCGGACGTTCAGCCAGTTGCCGAAGCGCCGGCAGATTTCGTCCTGCCAGTCGCCACGTTGCCGCAGGCTCGCAAAATCGGCGTCCTGCTCAGCCCGCTCCGGGTCCAGCCAGCATTGTTCGGCACTGTTGAGCAGACATTCGGGCGATGCGGTCCAGCCCGGCTCCAGTTGCCGCAATTCTGCGGCGTATTGGAGGGCCTCGTCACAGATCAATCCGGCCAGTTCGGCCCGTTTGTTGCGGATGCGGATGTTGGTCCCGGCATGCTCGACGCTGGCCAGGAATTCCTTCAGGACGCGGACCAGCTCACGCACCCGTGGACGGCTACCGAAAATGCGGTCGAAAACGCTGTTGACCGCCAGCGGCGCGCGAACCTCGGCAGATTTCCAGCTCGGCGGCAGCGAAGACAAAAGATAGTTTTCCCCGTAGCGCTCGCTGTTCAGTTGGCTGATGTTCTGCGGCTTGGTGCCCCCGAAGTTCTGAATCGCCACATTCGGGTATTCGCAATAACCGTGCGGATGGGCAAGCGCGTTGCGCCTCGCATCCCGCGCCGCCTTGGCCTCCTCGGAAAAACGATCCTCGCGGATTCGCTTCCATATACCGTGTACCAGCGAGGTCGGGAACAAGGGGGTGAGCAGATGATAGTTTCGGCCTTCGACCGGCCAATACACCTGCTTGGCGAGCTTGTTGGAAGCCGGCTGCCCCTTGGCTTCCGTTAACGACGCAAATGCCGCCATCCACGTTTTCGCCAGGTCGGCATCATCGGAAAACGCTGCAGCCAATGCAGGATCAGCCGTTGCGGAAAGGTCCAGGATGGTTTTTCCACCCACCGAGATGCGGAGGAATTTATATACGTCCAGCGCCGCCGCATTGCCAACCACATCTGGTGCCAAGCTCAGGGCTACCGTATGCGTGCCGACGATTTCTTCAGCGACCGCCGGATTGCCGGCAACGCTCAGACTGGAACCGCGTGCATCGGGGTGGGTGAATTTGAGGGCATGAGTGACTTGCTGAATCTGGCTCACCCGCCGGGCGGCATCGGGAATCCAGTTTGCCGGCAGATAATCCTGCAGCAAGGCTTGCCGCTGTTCATCCTCTTCCGGCTTGAGCTTTTCCAGCTTGGGCTGAAGGCGCTCCTGTAAAAAAGCATTGATCACCGCTTTGATCGACGCCACCGAAGCCGGTGGTGCCAGTGAGTTACTTGGCTCTGTCATCCTGCCTTCTCCTTTGCTGAAAACTGGTTAGCGAAACCTGCTGAACCCCAAGACGGGGTGATACCCCCACTCTTCATCAACGCGAAGCCCGTCTTCCACGGACTTCAACGGCAAATCCAGCCCGCCGAATTTCTCCGCGCACTCGCGCAGTTCCATGTCCAGACGCTCGGCCAGACTCGTCAGCGCCGCCGGGTAATCCGGCTCGCCCCAAAAGTCAATGCCTGAACCTGGCTCCAGGGAAGTTCGATGCAGGAGGTTGTCGACCGAAATCTGCTTGCCGTCGTCGCCAAAGCGATAAAAACCAATCTTCCCGTCCTCATCCGGGAGCAGGCCGTAGCGTTGTCGGCCCAGCTTGTCCTGGCGGAAGGGATCACGGCGCTGCAGGTAGCCGCTGAGGTGCGCGCCGGTCGTCCACCACAGGGGCACCGGCAAGCTTAACGGGGCTCGGTCGGATGAGGGAGCCTGCATCAGCTCACGCAAACGGGCATGTTCGAGATCGACCAATTTGCCGGTCGGACAAAGCGCGTCGCGCTCGCGAATGCGGCTGGAAGCATCGATGGTTTCGAGTTGTTCCGGCGTCAGCACTTCGGCCAAACGATGGCTCATGAGTCGGAAATGCCGGGTCGCCGGATTGGACGACTCGAAGCCGGGGCGCAAGAAGGCCGGCTGGCTCATGCCGGTGGTCAGGTGCTGAATGTTGGTGTCCAGCAGCAACAAGTTGGTGGGCTGATAGGCTTCCGGCCGATGGCGGCGCACCCGGCCGGCCAACTGGATGATTGAACGCATCGATGAGGGCTCGACAATCGCCCAGTCATAATCATGGTCCCGTCCAACTTCGGCGACCGCCGTGGCGAGGACGACGAAAAGGTGGTCGCTATCCGGCCCGGCAGCAAGTACCTGCCGGATATCCGGCTCGGCAAAGACGGCTTGCGGCTGCTTCCGGTTGAGCAGGCGATCCAGCCGTTGTTCGATCGCCGAACGCACCAGCAGCGGATGTCGTGAGTGGTACACGCAAAGGTGGATGCGCTGTCCGTTCTCGGTGCCAAGGCGGATCAGTTCCTGCGCCACGGCAACCAACGGATTGATGTTGGCAAAACGCACCAATCCAAAACTAACTTTCTTGCCACTGGTCGGGTCGACCGTGCTATTCAACTGGTGCAGTAGGCTCATTTGCGGTCGCAAGGCATGCGCCAGTTCGGCACAGACGATTTCGCGCTTGGCCTGCGCAATCGGTAACGGCAGTATTTCGGCATGCCGCCGCGCGTCGGCGCGCGCCAGCCGGGCCAGGCGTTTCTGCACGAAATCACGGTGCTCGACGCGGTAGGTTTCGGCACCGCCGTGCTCGGAAGCCACCGCCGAGAACTCGTCGAACCAAGCGCAGCAGACATTGAGCGGTTGGCCGAGCCGGCCTCGATGCTGCTGGAACTGCTGCCGACCAGCCAGATAGGCTTGAAACAGGCCTTCGATCAGCGCCGGCGGCAAGGTGGCTGAAGAGAGCAAGACCCGGCTGCCCAGCATGCCGGCCCAATGCACCAAGCGGCTGAGCGCCGGCAAGTCTTCCATGCCGAAATCGTCGGGCTCGTCGAGCACCAGATCGGAACTCATCAGACGCAGCATGGGCGGAATCTGGTGGCCACCGCGCGTGCCTTCGGTGGCGGGCATCAGGTGGTCGATGGTGCACACCAGGATGGGCGCGTTGAGCAATTTGCTGGCCGGCTGGTTTTCGCCCAGCCAGCGGTTCAACGGGCCATCCTCCAGGCTGCCGTCGTAGAAAACCTGATTGTATTCGGGCAGTAGTTCGGCACTGGATTCGGAGCCGTTGGCCTGTAGACGGGCTTCAGCCTGTTGCTGCTCATGCAGCGCCCGCACGGCGGCGCCGCCGACCAGCACAGCCATTTCGTCGCTGCCGAGACGCAGGCGATCACGATAGGCATCGCCGGTTTGCAAGGTCAGCGTGCGCAAGCCGAGGGCGACGGTGAACCGCGCCCCGCGCACCGAATCCGCCAGCGCATAGAGAATACGGCCATTCGCCAGCGTCTTGCCGCAGCCGGTCGACGCCATGTTGATGCCAAAAAAGCCTTGTTCTGCCGAACGGGTACGCAGGCCTTCGGCCAAGTCGAAAGCACGGTTCTGCCATGCAAAGGCGTCCTTGCTGCGTTCGCGAAACCCCTTGTGGCGAGCCAGACGCGGCAGTTGCGCCGCCAGCCGGGGCAAGGTCCGCACGACGCGGCTGGCGTTCACCTCGACGCCAATCAGGTGTTCGTCGAGACGTTGTTTGAGCTGGCCTGTTTTGCGGTCGGTATTGGCGTAAACCGCCTCCTTCTTGTCGACCTTGTCACCGTAGCGCTCGTGGCTGGGTTCGCTGGAATAGTAATGGTCCGACAACATCAGCGCCATGCGGGAAAGGTGCAGAACGTAGGCTTCCCGGCGCCAGTCGCGCGGCTCCCGACCGAGCTGTTGCAACAGAGCCGACGCCACTTTACCCGCGTGCTTGCACCAGTGCTTGCTGGTCAGCGGCAGGCCCCTGGGAAAATGCCAGCATGCGGCGATTTCTTTTTGGCTGGCACCTTCGCGGGCACCGCACCAGTTGGCTTCGATATTGGCGGGCAGATGAGCCAGCGCCTTGTGATGCAGGGTTTCCGGCGTTGGCATGCGGTGATGGCTGACGATCAGCCAGCCGACCACTTGTGCTAGGGGCGACAGGGTGGCAAACGGCGTTTTGACGCCGCGAGTTCCAACGCCATCTCTGAGCAGGCGAGTTTCGACCTCCTTGGCCGCACCTTCCGAAAGATTGGTCAGTCGCGCCAGCCAGTCGCCGTCCTTATCACCATTCACAAAAGCTTCGAAGAGGCGCAGCGATACCCACTCGTGACGATAGGCGTCGGCCAGCGGTTGCCTGCCAGTCAGCTTTTTTTGAAAGGCTTCGCTGGCTTTGCCGAAGTCGTGGAAAAGCGCAGCGATGCTCGCCAGCAAGCGGATGATTTCGGCACTGTGCCAGTCATTTTCATCGTTGGCACGCAGGATGTCGTGGCTGGTGGTGTTGGTTGGCGTGGCACCGCGTTCGTTGAATTGGCGGGCATCGCCGACGATCCAGATCAGTTCGCTGTGATCCTTGCCGCGTATCCAGTGGCAGGCTACCGCCGTATTTTTGCGGGCTGTCTGGCGCAGTAGGCGGCGCAGGGTATCCAGCCCGTTCTGGGTAATCGCCGTCTGCCAGGTACGCTCACCGCGCCGTTCGGCGAATTGGTCGAGAATGCGCCGGGTTTCGACCAGCGCATTCTTGCTGCATTGGGAAATCAGCATGATGTTCATGACTCGGCCGCACCAGTTTTGAGTGCGACGGCCTTGATCGTGTCGATGGCGAAATCAAGGGCTTCGGTCTGGGTGAAGCGTTCGATGCAGCCTTGCCGGAAAGTCTGCTCATCGTCGCCGCGCATGGCAGAGATGAAGGCCTGCGGCAGGACTAGCGCGTCCTTGATCAAATCGGCCACATCAAATACCAGACCGCCGCGCCGCGTTTTGCCGTGCAAAATCGCGAGGCCATGTGGTAGGCCAAGCACCCAGGTTGCCGTAGCGCCGAGGCCGTAGGCGAGATAGTTGCCGTGATCGAGGAAACGATTCGCCGGATCAGTACCGCCACCATGTTTGGCGCGTGTGAATTCGCCATAGCCAACCGCGTTTACCGCCAGTTTGAAGAGATGCTTGGTCAGCCGCGCCTCTTCGGTAAGCAAAGCGGTGTTGTCGATTGCAGCCTCGACTTTCTGACGCGAAGACGCAAGCGCATTAAGCAAAACATGAGCGTCGACCTGGAAACCGGCGTCGGACAATTGCCGATTATTGAGCCACTGTTTGGCGATGAAGTCGAGGCGGACGCGCTGGAAAGCTCTCGCCGCTTCAAGGCGCTTGGTATCGTCAAACCAGAAACGGACCCAGGCCTGCAAATACTCGGTCGGGCGATATTCGCTTTGCGGCGACAACCAGGCGACCTCGACATCGATTTCGTTGGCACTGAATAAAGGTGTACCACCACCCCCACAGAAACCAACCATCACGCCGGCCTTGGCCAGTTCGCGCATGGCTGCCTGTGTGATGGATGTGCCGGTACCGAGCATGATTGAGGTGGTATTGGCGATGGGTATATTCCAATACATGGAACGTGATCCCTCATCGGTCACATATTCCACGCGGCCGCCGTTGACCAGAACCCGGCAGTGCTCCAGATAGTACAGATTTGCCCGTTTTGAATGCAGGATGGATTTTAGGTTTGATGGCGTTAGGTCCGTCATTGCGTAATCAGATGCTATTTTGATTATTTGATCTCTGCCGAAGAGAAGGCTCGCCGATACTTCGAGGCAATTATGCTTTCTCAATGGCTCATAGGATGAGCCTGAAACTGATTCAGTTTCCTCTCAGCCGATTCGCCATCTTCGTAACTTCTGTTGTCACCCTCTCCCTCAAACCCTCTGGCCCCACCGCCTCGCAATCCGCCCCATACTTCAGGATGTCCATCAGCAGTTCCGGATCGTTGCTATACGGCACTTTTAGCTCATACGAGCCATCGTCGAGCATCCGGCCTTCCTGCTTCGGATGCCATTTCTCCGCGGCTACCCAGCGCGCCCGTTTAGGCGAAAAACGCAAGGTCGCCCATTTCACGTCCTTACCCGCAAAAATCCCGTAGCCGGACCCGAGCACCTCGTTCAGGTGTTTTTCGGCCACATCCTTGGCTTTGCTTTCCAGTAGTTCGACGCGCTGGATCGCATCGACGGCAAAACTGCGCAGTTCTTCGCGCAGATGGCACCAGGCGTCGAGATACCAGTTGTCGCGGTAATGAATCAGGCGCTGCGGGGAAATTTCCCGTTCGGTGACCGTATCGGTGCCGCGGGCGTGGTAGCGGATGATCAACCGTTTGCGGCGCAACAAGGCCGAGCCGATGACTTGGAAGTTGTCGAGATGAAGCTGCCGGGCGCCAACAGTCAGGATGCGGATGCGCTTGACGACTTCTTCGGCCGGATTGTCGGCGGCGCCGATCAGCGCTGTCAGGCGCGAGAGCAGCGGCTTGATGTGCGGCCCGAGCAGGCCGCCGGTATCGAGATTGGCCAACAGGTGCTGCATGGTGAGCAGGGCGTGGATTTCCTCGGCGGAAAACCACAGCCCGGGCAACTCGTATTGCCCGCCCAACTGCTTCACCGTTGTGTCAAAGCGATACCCGCCGGCATCGCGGTCATGAAGGATGGGGGCGTTGAGGCGGTCGCGAAGATAGGCCAGATCACGTTTTAGGGTAGCCCGGGAGACTTCCAGTTCGTCCATCAACGTCTGGAAGGAGACCACACCCCGGTCATGGAGCATCTGGTCAATTTTGTAGAAGCGTTCCGTTTGGTTCATGCCTCTCGCTGTTTTTCTTTTTCGGGAGAGACTGAACGCCTTGGCTCCCCGCCGGCTGTTGATCCCGGCCCTGTGCGGCATCATAGCGTCATTGCCGGAGCGATGCCATATGCCTGAGAGCAAAGAAGAGGTGCCGAACGGCCGCTTCACTGCCCACGGCACTTGCCGATCCGGGCCTGGCTCCGCAAGTAGGCCGGGCCTTCAAGGCACGCGAAGTCGGGGCCGTGCTCGGCAAAGATACGGCGGGCCTCTTCGCGCACCGCATTTTCGTAATGGGCGATACCGACCACGCGGTCGAAAAGGCGTCGAATGGATTGCAGGGTCTGTTCCAACTTCACGCTCCTTGCTGAATTCTTCGTTTGACTTCCCGCCGAACGGTGGCTTCCAATGCGCTGCGCCTGTACATTCAGCGATGAACGACGGTGTTATCCACAATCTCTTAAGGGTGTGGGAGAAGCATAGGGATGGATAGGCTCATGGAGTGAGCCTTGTCTCCGGTATCGTAACCTCCTCAATGAACAAGCAAGGTTGGCGATCACCCTGCTGCGGCCGGTTCGACTGTCCGTGAGGGCGTATTATCTGGAGAACATTATGTTGGGTGCAGTCATCGGGGACATCATCGGCTCCGTCTATGAGTTCAAGAATCATCGGGCGAAAGACTTCGCCCCGCTTTTCCATCCCGAAGCGTCCTATACGGACGATACCGTGTGCACGATCGCCGTGGCCGATGCGCTGGTGAATGGAAGACATCCCGCCGAAGCGCTGAAGGACTGGGGTACGCGTTATTGGGAAAACGGTGGCTGGGGGCGATCCTTTGCCTTGTGGCTCTGCTCGGACAGCCTTTCACCGTACAACAGCTTTGGCAATGGCGCCGCGATGCGCGTCTCCCCGGCGGGCTTGCTGGCCCGAACGGAAGAACAGGCCACCGAACTGGCGCACGACGTGACCCAGATCACGCACAACCACCCGGAAGGCCTGAAGGGAGCGGCGGCGACGGCGAGCGCCATCTTTCTCGCGCGGCATGGTTACTCCCAAGCCAGCATTCGCAAATATGTGACCGAGCGCTTTGGGTATGATCTGACCCGGACCCCAGACGAAATCCGGCCCGGCAACCGATTCGATGAATCGTGTCAGGTCACCGTTCCGCAGGCACTGACCTGCGCGCTGACGGCCACGGACTATGTGGACGCGATCCGCACCGCCGTTTCCATCGGCGGTGACAGCGACACCATTGCGGCGATTGCCGGCGGGCTGGCCGAAGCGCTTTTCGGCATCCCGGATGACATTGCCAGCCGAGGGTGGAGCTATCTTCCCGAAGAAATGCGACGGGTGCTGACGCAACTCTATGAGCAAGCCAGTATCCAGAACCCCTGATATTTGCTAGGAATCGAAGGATATATTGGCTTCCTGGCGTAAGCGCGAACCGTGCTGCAGTCCTCTCGATTACTCCACTCCTTCAAGAGCGAACACCTTATCCGGCCAGCGCTCTGCCGACCAGTCGCCCAGCGCGGCCATGAGGACATCGGCCAATTGGGGATCGATGTGCTCCGCAGGCACCTTGGCTTTCCTCCCAAACAATCCGCGCAATGGTTGCGTCAGGCTTGCGATCGACGGACGCCGGGTGCCCGCGCCGGTCAGCGTGGCAGCGGTCTCCGGAAGTGCCATCACCGCGAGGAACGTTGCCACCACGGTTTCCTCGGGCCATGCGCTTCCCGTTTCTTGAGACGAAATAACCAGCTCCAGCCAATCGACCACCCCGCTGCCCAGCCCGATCTGACGCAAGCCGGCATAGGTCGTGGGCCACTGTGCGCGTGCTGTCTTCTTCAGGGTTTCCGCCAGGCCGCGCGGGGTCAGTCCGGTGTATTCCGGCGTCGCGGCCCAGTGCAGCGCGTCCCGGCGATCGATGTCGACGGGTTTACGGCGCAGAAATGCGGGGATGTCATAGCGGTCGGTCACGGAGTCCGTTGGCGTCCCGGTCGGGGCATTTCCCCCCTTGCGGCAGACAGCCGGTATGTCGAGCGCACTGTAATCGATAGGCGCGCTTCGTAACACCGACCCCGTCCCGCCCCACCCGGCCGGCAGCATCGGGCGGATTTGGCGCAGCACCGGCATATCCACCGCCTTGTCAGCCTCATCACGTGGATGCACCAGGAAGAAACTCGTATGGGAATTGAGCAACTGATAGGCGACGGACAAGCGCCGGACCTCGTCCATCGCCCCGCGCCGTCCCTGCCGCTCAAGTTCATGCACGCGCCCCGCCGCCGCCATCCGCGAGAGCGTGGTGCCGGCGTCGATCTCGCCCTCGAACCGCAGGTGCCCGATTTCCTCGGGGTGCGGAGCACCGTCGCGGGTGCCTTCGAGACAGACATTACCGGCCGGTACCTTGTCCAGCAGGGAAAAGACATTCACCGTGTCGCCGTTGAACACCGAGGCACCGATGGGCGATTGCCAGAGCGGTGTGCAGCCCTCGGGCCACCGTAAGGAGAAATTCGTCAGGCGCGGCGAGCGCAGGCGGGAGAACATGCGCACCACGGCCGGTTCGACCGCCTCGCCCGGGGCGACAAAGTCGCACGCGCCGCCGGTGGCTTCAGCCAGGCGCCGCAGATGGCTCTCGGCCGGACTGCTGCCGATGCCGACAATGAACACCCGGTGTCCGGAGCTTTGGGCGGCCACGATCGTCCGGTCGATGGCACTGATCTCCCCGTCGGTGACCAGGAGCACATCGCTTGCCGACGAGATCACCTGGCCGAAGGTCGACATCAGGGCGTTTTCCATCGCGGTGCCCCCGAGGTCGGCCTGCAGGTCGTCGATCCAGCGGCGGGCCGCGCGCTGTGTGCATTCCGTTGCTTTCCATGGCGATCGCGAACGGTGCTCCACCGTACCGCCGAAACGGGACAGCGAGAAGCGATCGCCCGGCGCCAGGCCGTCGACGATCCGATGCAGGGCCCGCCGGGCCGCAGCGATGCTGTCGCCGTTCATCGATCCGGAACAGTCGACCAGCAGCTTGATGTTGACCGGTGGCGCCTTGGGTGTGGGTAGGTGCGGACAGAAACTGGCGAGGACAACGACTTTCTCCGGTTCGACGGCATCACGGGCGAGCACGGCCAGCGACTCCGGCGCCAGCTGGTCAAGAACGAGAACGAAATCGCGATCCAGCGCCCCGCGGCGTGACAGGGACACCGTGCGCGTAAAGCCGTTGGCGCTGCCGGGCAGTTCATCGCGGATCGGATGCGAGGGCGATGCGATCGTGGCGTGCTGGAACGCTCCGTTCAGGGTAATGGCCATTTCAAAGGGGTAGTCCGCGGTGAGGCTGTGCTCGACGACCTGATGCGGTTTCAGACCACCGTCGCGGATCGGGTCGCCATAGCGCGGTGCGATGACTGTTGGGATCAGCAGACGCAGGCCCTGTCCTTCGAAGACCAGAGTCTGGGCATAACGCAGGGTGATTACCGCGTCTTCCCCCGGCGCCAGGTTGCCGAGATTGAGCGTATAGCTGTGATCCGGATTCTGCTCCAGCAGGATTGCGGCGTCGCCGTCGGAGAGGGCTTCCTCATAACGCGCTTCGGCCTCCGGCTTCTCGATGACGCAACCGCTCAATGTCCGTT
The DNA here is from genome assembly GCA_029975435.1 of Propionivibrio sp. Lineage (GTDB taxonomy): Bacteria > Pseudomonadota > Gammaproteobacteria > Burkholderiales > Rhodocyclaceae > Propionivibrio. Next base: position 56,577 of record JARKPC010000046.1, read on the forward strand.
CGCCAAGACGTACGTCGACACCAAGCAGGACGGCCTGCCAGGGCAACGGGAAGGTATAGACGATCTCGACGTGGCGGTCTTCGCGGTTGGCGAAGCGCTGCTCGACGGCGGCTTCGAAGAGCAGGCCGCGCAGGTCGCCCGTGAGCGCGACACCCTGCAGGGCGAGGCGATCGCCGTCAGCAGTGCGCAAGCCGTAGTTATCCAGTGGTCTCATGCAAGCTTCTCCTTGTTGTTGTTGGCCGGGCGGCAAGGGTATTTCGTACGACTCGTGCGATCCGAGAGTTGGGGCGGGTGTTTCGCCGGGGGTGTTCCGTTATCGAGGCGCTACACCGGTTCGATGGTCAGCGGCTCGGGCCAGGGGTCCATCCACGGCCGCTCGATCACCCGTACCTTGACGCGGTCCATGGGAAAGCGGATGAAGCGGGCGTCTTCCCGGAAGAAAATCCGAATAGCCTCGTCCCCGTCGCGCTTCCACTCGCGCAGGATCATGTCGCTATGGTCGAAGCCATCGATGTTGCTGGCTTCCGGAATGCCGGTACTGTCGATGGCCAGCAGGACGCCGGGCAGGATGGAAAGCTCATCCATGGGGAAATCGGTCAGTTCGATGATGCGCCCCTGGTATTCGATATAGGTCACGACCACCAGCGGATCGTCAGCACGTATCGGACCGGCGGAAAGCGCCAGAAACAGCGCTGCGACGAGGGCGTGCCAGGAACACCGGGCGGTGCGCTCAGTCGTTGCCATGCTCGGGGTTCCGGGACGGGTGCCGTGGGGCGGAGGAATCGACGGGAGCAGAGGCCGGCACAGCGCCAGGGCCTTGCGGTGGGGCGTCGGACGCCTGCGTACCGATGACTTCCCCGAATACCTGCATCACCCCTCGGATGAGCTGACGGACCTGTTCGGGCGACAGACCGGCACGTCCCGGGTCGATGACCAGCTCAATGCCGTCGGCGACGGTCAGGTGACTGCATACGGACACCGATCCCACCGGCCGGGTGCGCGGCGGGACGGGCGGCGGAGCGCCGTGCAGCAGTTCGCGGATGCGCTCCAGCGAGACGCCTGAGGCCGTCCATTTCTTGATCAGCAGCAGCTGTTCGAGGTGCTTGGCGCTATAGCGTGCGGCGCGGGTTTCGCCCTCGGGACGATCGACCAGCCCGTTCTGCACGTAGTAGCGCACGGTGCGGATGGGCAGGTCGGCGAGGACGCACAGTTCGCTGAGCGGGTAGGTTGCCGTGGAGGGCGAGGCGGAAGCGTCGGAGATGGATGGCAAGGTCATGGGTTTATTAAATCACCAACAATGACACAAAACAAGTGTATTAAAATAAAGCGGAACAAAAAGTAGAACGTCGATGGAACACGGCGGAACGGGAATCGGCGAAAAAAGCGGAGCAACCGACTGAACAAATAGAGCAAGAACGGAGCATTGTCGGCATGGAAATCGGAACCAAATCGGTAGCGCTACGGGGCGGGTTCGCCGGGGACTGCCGTGCCTGAGCGCTTCGAAGACGTTGCGCTGACGTTGTGGTCGCCGCTGCAGCGACAGCTGGCCGCACTGCGTCAGGAGCGCGCGCCGGCGGCCCAGTGGGTGGGCATTCTCGGCAATCTGCTGCGTAAAGGTGTGAGCCAGGCGGAGTTGTCCGGTTCAGGCCTCCTGGGCTGGTTGCAGAGGTTGCCACCGGAACGGGTGCTGCCCCGCACGTTGCTGCTTGGTTATCTGGAGGAGAGGAGCGATTGCGAACTGGTGGTGCAACGCCGGGTATGCGATGACTTCGCGCCGGCGGTGCGGTTCCAGAAGGTGGCCTTGCCTCGGGAATTGCCGGCGCCGCACGTCCGTCACGGGCAGCCGGAAGTGCGCATGTTGCATTTCCGGGAGCCGGTGTTCGGGCTGTGTGTCTGGCTGCATGTGCAGATCAACCGGGGGTTGTTCGGTCATCACCGATACTGGACGCTGTCGCTGCCGCACGGCCGCAAGAAGCTGTCGGCCTTGCCGCCCAACAAGACCTTCGTTTCGGCGGCCGAGGCGGTGGCTGCGGGCCGGCGCTGGGTCGAGCGGGTGGTCACGCAACTGCGCCGGGAAGGCTTTGTCGGCGGCGCCAAGCCGCATAACCGGTATGGCTCTTATGTACTGCCGGGTGGCGCGCACTACACGGAGTGGTTGATTACCACGCCGTATCTGTCGGTCCATTACGAGAATCCGCATTTCGACATCGCGAATCTGCTGGCACACGTGCGTACGACGGAGCGGATGTCGGCTGAACCGACAACACGGCCACCGCGGCGGGTGCTGTTGCTGGAGGAAATCCAGAGCGACTGGTGTCAGGAACTGCGAAACATCGAACTGGACGATGATCCGTCGCGTGAGCTGCCGTGCGACACACCGCCGCCGAATCCGTATCGCCATCATTGGGTCGAGGCCGCGCTGCGGCTGATGCTGCTGCTGGCCGCCAAAAAGGGTTTCGATGTCCTGGCCTGGCTGCCGGGGGAACTGCAGGCGGAGCGCTTTCCGTGGGCGAACGAGTATGGCCTGACGATGTTCTACAACCAGGTGGTGCCGACGGCGGTAAAGAAGCTGGCGAAAGTGTGGGGGGCGGCGGTCGGGTCGGTCGAGATCGACACGACGACGCGGGATTACGTGGTGGACTGGAACCGGCACAGCGGCCGCTGGCAGCTGCGGCATGTGCCGTCCCAACAGTGGCGGGAAGAAACCTTCGACGGGCCGGAGTGGGCGGAGAACTTCCGGGCAACGCAGGAACGAGCGGCCCGGGAAGCGTTGCCGTGTCTGGTGATTACCCCGGCTATGCGGGCGGATTTGATCCGGAAGGGATTACCGCGGCTGGGGGCGGTGACGGCGGGGCGGTAACGGCTGTCGTGCGGGTGTTGGCGATCGATTCACCCCTTATCGGTGCTTAAAGCTTTCAACGGATGGACTGGAGAAGCGCCGGTCAAGGTCGTAAGCGGTCGACGACTGCTTACAGAGAACGAGTCAAACCCACACTCTCGGCCATGACCAGCCAGTCGCTGACTCTCCGTTGCAGCCATTCATGGGACCGGTCTACTCCGAAAACTACCGGACGACCCACGGAAGCAGATCGGCCTGAACGACCGTTGGCCGATCGGTGTCGGGCGGCGACGTGGCGATAAGCCGCCCTTCAGTCTCTGGTAACCTTGAACGGTCGCTTCCTCATCGTCGCCACAGCCGGATCCGTCCCTCTGGAGACAACGATGGTCGATCTGTCTTGGAGAGCGATCGGCAGTGCAGATAGCTCATAGATCACCCGCGCAAGCCAAAAAAAGCCACCCCGAAAAGTTCAAGAGTGGCATTTTTTGTCTTAACCTGAAACGGTTGTCTACATAAATTATGTGCGGAACCTTGAACTTCTCTTTGAGTATTAGATTTCGCCGCGATCCATAATGACTGGCAGAGTACCCCACAACGCGCACTGGCCATCTTTCTCCAGTTGCATGATGCTACTCTCAGCACTGTGTTTGCCCGGGCGCAGCGCCAGTAGCTTGCCGCTCTCGGTCAGGCGTGGCCAATTTTGTTGGCCGGCGACCGCAGGGTTGTGGTTGCGCACGAATGCTCCCCAATAGCGGATCATCTCATTTGAGAGGAAGGTCTGTCCTTCTGTCAGTGGAGGTGTCGTGGGATTTGGTCCCCACATGTACTGCGTCTCAAAACCATGAGACGCAAGATATTCGTAGCCTGCTGGCGCCGTAGGAGCTGGCGGATTTGGATCTTCGAAGCGATAGTAATAGGTGGGGGTCTGAGTAGAAAAAGCCTTGGCAAGGGCAATATTCGGGCATCCTCCCAAGCCACGCATACCACTATCGGTGACTACGTCGCCAACGATATATGGGATCGCGAAGGCTCCGCTGTACTTCGCTACGGGATAGGCGGTTAGTACTTCTGCGGCGCGTGTCGGTCCGACGAGGCGTCGGATCCAGTTTTCGTAGTCAGCAGCCTTGAAGCGGGCGAAAGGAACACCCGAGCTGCGCCCTTCTTGTCGCGTGCTGCCCATCAAAATGGGTACTCGTTGCCATTGCCCGGCCGCAATTAGCTTAGCCGCAGGTGTTGTCGCGGTGGGGTTCCACCCAGATCCCTGCGGCCCCTTGCCGCCTGCTGCAACAAGTTCCGCTGGCGTTTTCGAACGCAAACACGCAGCAACATCTGTGGTGTCGAAACATCCGACCGCTCGCGCAAGATTCGCAGCACGAACACCAGCCTCTTGGGGGGTATCGACGTCGTGAACGCAATCCTCACTCAATAATGTGGCTGCATGGAACAGACCGGTTGATTTAGGATCCACGAGAAGGCGACATGTATTGGTCGATCCAGAGGATTGTGAGGCAAGCGTGACGCGCTTCGGGTCTCCTCCAAATGCGGCGATGTTTCTTTGCACCCATTGCAGTGCCGCCATCGTATCCATTACGCCAAAATTGCCCCCATGTTCCAGCGGTGCTAATGCGGGGTGGTTCAAAAAGCCTAGTGCTCCAAGTCGGTAGTTGGGAACCACGACAATGATGCCATTGTCTCCGGCCATTCGTTTCCCATCAAAGTTTGCAGCGCCACCTCCCACGTTACCGCCTCCGTAGGCATAAACCATCACGGGAAGCCGAGAACTTGCGTGCGTACCAGATGGACGAAATACATTCAGATACAAGCAATCCTCATTACCCTTGACGCTTTCCGCATTGCCCTGCGGGCATAGTGGTGGCATCGCAGTGGCATCGCGCACGCCTTGCCAGGCTATGGGCCGAACCGGCGGTTTCCAGCGCAGAGGGCCAACAGGCGGAGCAGCAAACGGAATGCTGAGGAAAGTCTCCGCTGAGCCACTTGCCGATGTTTGCGCTGTTCCGCGCACTTGTCCTGCCTCCGTATTCACAATCAACGGGTCAGGCATGTCGATGCTGGAACAAGCGGTCACAATTAGCGCTGTGGCAACACATGCTAAACGACACGTTGGCTGGTGAACTGCTGAAAGATCTAGCTTCATGACGCACTCCTCCCTTGGCTGGATAGTGGAATTTTTCTTCGCGACTAAACCCGTTTGAATTCTTGATAGAACAAGTAAATTATCTATACGTCTCTATGATTCGTCAATCAGGGCTATCGCATACGCAGATGTCGTAGACACTGGCAAAAATTGGTTTACGTTCAGCGGGTTATGACCTGCTCTTGTGGACCCTGCTGAAATCAGGTTTACTCTCGACTTTTGTCGGGAGCGGAAATGACGCTGACGGAAGCCTTTGGTGGCCTGGGCGATCCGCGGACGGGGCCGGCACGACGGCACGATCTGGCGGAAATGATCCTGATGACACTGTGCGCGGTTGTGTGCGGGGCGGACAGTTGGGTGGATGTTGCCGAATGGGCCGAGGACAACGAAGCATGGCTGAAACGCTATCTGGTCCTTGAGCACGGTACACCGTCGCACGACACCTTCGGTCGGGTATTTCGTTTGCTGGACGCCAAGGTGTTTGAGGCCTGTTTCCGCGCGTGGATCAGCAGCCTCGCTGGGGTCGTGTCGGGCGTGGTGGCGATTGACGGCAAGACGGCTTGCGGCTCCCGGGATGGGCACAACACGGCGCTGCACACGATCAGCGCGTATGCCACGGCCAGCGGCCTGTGCCTGGGGCAGGAACATACCCGCGGCAAAGGCAACGAGATTCCGGCCATCAAGGCGCTGCTCGACACGCTGGCCCTCAAGGGTTGTATCGTCACGATCGACGCCATCGGTTGCCAGACCGAAATTGCCCAGAAGATTCTCGACCGGGGCGGCGATTACCTGTTGGCCGTCAAGAATAACCAGAAGGAATTGGCGGGCGCCCTGCGGGAATTCTTCGCCGACGGCGAGACCGGCAGCTTTGGCTCTCTGCCGGTCAGTCGCCACCGGAGCGTCGAGAAAGATCATGGCCGGATCGAAACACGCCAGGCACGGTGGATCACCGACCTGTCCTGGCTGGACAAGACACTGCGCGAACACTGGCCCAAACTCGCCGGGGTCGGGATGATCGAGCGGCAGCGGGAGATCAACGGCGCCGTGACCACCGAGCGCGCCTACTACATCGGCAGCCAAGGCGTCACCAGCGCCGAATCCTTTGCCCAGGCCGCACGCGACCACTGGGGCATCGAGAACAGTCTGCATTGGGTGCTCGATATCACGTTCCGTGAGGACGATTGCCGGGTGCGCAAAGACCACGCTCCCCATAACTTCGCCTCCTTGCGCAAGTTCGCTCTCGTCTTGCTGCGCCAGGATGCCCAGTATCCCAAACGCAGCTTGCGTTCCCGTCGCAAAACCGCTGAACGACTCCCCGATTACCGTGCCTCATTGCTCGGCCTTATTCCTCGAAGCTAAATGCGATTGCCCTGATTCGTCAATGACTGAAAATACAAAATAATTGCGTAATAGTTCTGAATTGCACGCAGACCCCTTGTCTGACCTGCTTCGTTTTGCCAACGTCGAGGCGATCGTGGTCGGGTGCTTCCGTGCAGGCGGTAAGAAATGGGCCATGCACTTCCCAGCGCCAACCGGGTTGAAGTTCACTGCAATCACAAAAGGTGAAGCGTGGTTGCGCCTAGATGGCCAGACCGAAGCCAGAAAACTTCGTGCCGGCGCGGTGGTGCTGATGAATACGAGATCCGAGTATGTGCTTGCCAGTGACCTGAACGAACCAGCCGTAGAAGCAATGGACTTCCTTCCAGGAATCGACCCGATCAGTCCGGTATTGATTTATCAGGGGGGAGAAGACTTCGAACAAATCGGTGCCCACATCCATCTCGACCTAGACTTGGTCAAACCCCTTGCAGAAATCATTCCGGAATGCGTGGTTGTAATATCGGACGCTCCAGACGTTTCGACCATGAACTGGCTTATTAACCTGCTTTCCAGGGAACGCGTCGAAAAGATTTCGGGGTACCGCATCGTTGTGTCACAAGTGGCGCACATGCTTCTTGTGTTGGCATTGCGGAGGCTTCTGAATCAGCAACAATTAGTAGAAAAACGGAGTTGGCTACAAGCAATGAACGATCCGCATCTCGCCCCGGCCCTGCGTTGCATGCACGCATCCCCCGAACGGGATTGGAACCTGGAAGAACTCGCCTGTGCGGCGGCGATGTCACGTACGGCTTTTACCGTGAAATTTAAGGAGGTTGCTGGCACGACACCATTGAATTATCTGACACAGTGGCGAATGATAGTTGCACGGGAGAGACTGTGCGCGGATGAGGAACCGATTGGGTCATGGGTCCAAGAAATCGGCTATGCGTCGGAAAGCGCGTTCAGCCATGCGTTTAAGCGAATCGTTGGTGTCTATCCAAATCAATATCGGCAACGAAGCAAAAACTTATAGATTTGTAGTCCGCTAATGTGGCAACGGGGCTGAGTGAGCAATGCTTCCGTGTAGCACTTGATCTTTACAACAGTGGATGCGCAACTGCGTTGACGCCTACAATACGAGGAAAGAACCTTGGTGTTCGGGCCAGATCAATAGTGCTGGATCAGCTTATCCTTCGTTGAGGGCGCATTAGGCCGACTGTCCGCGTAGAGTAATCCACACAAAGTAGCCGTTGTCTCAAGGCGTGTAATTCTGACCGGCAGCTTACTGATGTGAATCCGGATTCGTACTCCCGGCCATAATCGGCCGTAGCGAAAACGTATCGAAAGCAGTCATTGAGTTGGAATGCACGGCTTCTCAGAGAGTACAACTGCATGCCTAATGTCGTGGTTTTCCTACTGATTGTGATGTCCATCTGGGCGCCGTCAACGTACTTTTCGAGTTGGCTTTACTGCCCAAAGGCACACTTGGAACCGAAGAGTATTGTTGCCAAGCTTCTCTTTGGTCAGGTTTGGCGATGGCTTATATCGCTGACTGGTTTAATGGGGCTTTTTTTGACGCGCTATTTTTGACCGCGTAGTGCCCTAAAGCGAACGTCCACTCACCCGAACCCGAATGTCAGCCCTTGGGTCGGAAGCACGAATTCGCTGAATGAGGAAGCTGCCGTTAAGGGTCATCAACGGTTCAATGGTAAGCACCCGATGGTTTCCGACACAGCAGACTGGCCAATGGTAGGATTCGCCGAAGACAATGCATCTGTTTTCTTCGACATTTGCTTGTCCGGCACCTAACAACCACGACCATCGCTCACCCAACAGCGAATCCTTTTCCCCTCCCTGAACAGCAACCAGCCAAGACCGGCACAGTGTTGGCACACATCGTCCCCAAGGATGCCTTCTCCCCAACATGCCGGGCATACGGTCCATTCGTTGGGATCAGAGACCTGTTCAAAAATGCCTCGGCGCTTCTTCCGGAAGCACTTGGGGCAGAGGCTTGATGCCTGGCTGGCGTCGTACATGACAAAGCCGCAGGTCGTGTAAAAGGCTTGTGGTCGCTCTTTCATCGAGAGTTTCTCCGTCTTGTCAGCGTTGCCGCCCATTGTGCCGCCATTCCCACGGTGGCGTGGGATTCGGACCGCTCCACAATCCATAGCGATGCCGTTTCGCCAAGGACTCGGCGTGTTCGTAATCGAGGCGCTCCAGTTGCGTCTGTTCCTTGGCGTACTGCTGATACCACCAAGCCATTCCGGCCTTGATCTGTTCCAGGCCGACATCCTTGCCGCCGACGACGACGACACAGACGTTTCGACGGTAGCGGTCGATCTTTCGGCAATCGGCTTCGGCTTGCCGGTTGTATACCATTTCCGACAGTTTGGTCTTCGCCTTTTCCCCGAACGGTTGCTTTTTCTCCGGCGCATCGATGCCGGCGATCCGGATTTTGTGCGAGACATGTTCGGCGTCGAGCAGCGTGAGCGTATCGCCGTCGCTGATGCCGACGATGCGTCCGGTCAGCGTGTCAGCTGGCGCACCGGCAGAGAGCAACAGGAGGAGCAGGTAAACGAACCAGTGGTGATGCGGCATGGAAAAACTCCGGGGCGGGTTGACTCACAGAACACTGGGGCAAGCCTGTGGACAACTGCAGGACAAGTGCCGTAGCGCCTTCATCAGCAAAGGAAAAACTACATTGCCTCAAAAACATGCGCTCGACGGTTTCGGTACCAGGGCACCCGATGTCGTACACGGCGTTACACAAACTGGGAAAAGTCACTACAGACGCGTTTCGGGTCGGGGTCTATATTGAAACCGTTGCTTCAGCGTCCCCCGCTGGCAACTGTTTGACCCTCCCTGACCCATCGCAAAGATGGGATTTCAATCCCGAGCCATACCGGCCCGGGATTTTTTTATCCGCGTGTTGGCCCGTATTAGCCAGCGTCGGCTTCGCACTTCTTCATGAAGGAATTCTTGGCCGCGCCCGAGAGTTTCTTGCCGCTTTCGCTGACAGCCTTGGCTTCGCAGGCTACCTTGATGTCGGCCTGGCACTTCTTGATGAAGGACGTCTTGGCGGCGCCTGCCAGTGGCTTGCCATCCTTGCTGACAGCCTTGGCTTCACAGCCGGTCGGTGTCTGGGCAAAAGCAACGGCGGAACAGAGCGAAAAAACCAGAGCGGCGATGAGTTTCACGGTAGCGTCCTTTCAGTGGCAACGATAATGAAGATTGGGCTGCGTGGGATTCTCTGCGTCGTGGGCGTGTTTGGCAAGCTCGTCGAGGGAAGTCCCGTCCCGGTGATTCCAGCGGCTTGATTCACCCACACCGCGCACGCTCGGTGACCCGGCAGCGCCATTCCTGAACAAAACTGACCGTGCCACCGTCGGTGATAGCCAGCGACTCGAATCCGCGGAAAGTGAGCCAGCCATTGCCGAGACCGATGATTACCGGTTCGTATAGGCACAACAGTTTGCCTCTCTCGGTATGATTATTCACCGCCTGAAGCGTCAGAACGGTGCAACCCGGACCGCCCGTCCCGACATGGGCCAATTGCAGGGCGCCATGGCGTGGCGTCTGCGCACTTTCGTCAGATGGACGCAGGCGCTGGCCACGGTATCGGCGGAGATAGACGTCGGCGAACATAGCGAATACTGAATAAATACACAGTATATCGAACCTGTGCGTCGCGGCGTAGTCTGTCCGGCATGTGTGGTCGCTACGTGCTCTACGGTCCGCAGTCCCGTTACCAGGCGTATTTCGATACGAAGTACTGGCCGGAATTTGCTGACCACTACAATATTGCCCCGACGTCGGTCGTTCCGGTCATCCGGCAGTCACCGGAGGGCGAGCGTGTGGCCGATCTGTTGAAATGGGGGTTGATTCCACATTGGGCCAAAGACCCCGGCATAGGATTGAAATTGAACAATGCACGGGGGGAGTCGTTGACGGAGAAGCCGTCGTTCCGCGATGCCTTCAAGCGTCGCCGCTGCATCGTGCCGGCGTCGGGTTTCTACGAGTGGAAGGCGGAAAGCACCGGCAAGCAGCCGTACTACATCCGCCTCAAGTCGGAGGAACCCTTGGCCATCGCCGGGCTATGGGAATCCTGGCGCGACTCGGATGGCGTCGTAGTGCGCACCTTCTGCATCATCACGACCGAAGCCAATGCCCTGATGGCAACGATTCATGAGCGGATGCCGGTGCTGCTGCATCGAGACAATTTCTCCCGCTGGCTCGACCCAGCGATTCCCGAAGCAGACCTCCGCGAGATGCTCAGCCCCTATCCAGCCGAACCGATGGAAGCCTGGCCGGTATCCAAGGCGGTGAGCCGGTCAAGTAATGAGGGGGAAGCATTGATTCGGCGCGTGGAGTAGAGCGTGAACCGTAGCAAGAATAGCAACTGTAGCCATAGCAACGCTTGATACCGAGCAGAAATTCGTGAACGCACAGACGTTCGCCTCGGCACCTTTGTTCGCTTTGAATTCAGTCTGCCCGCACCGATCGCCGAAAAGGCGACTCCCGCTGGTCCTCTGTGCGCGACTACGCCAACGAGAACTCTGTCCATAACGGATAATGGTCGGAAATCCGGTACGAGATCGCCTGCTTGGTCAGGTCGAGTTCCCGATACACGTAGGGCAGGAAATCGACGAATCCGGCGGAGCGATAGGTCAGACTCAGCCGCGGGCGGCCGTTGGCGTCGTGGAACCAGGCAATCTGATCGTAGAACTTTCCGGAATCCGGTTTGTTTGGGTCGGAGAAGATTGTCCGCGGCACGTTGTTGAGGGCCTCCGGTGATTTCAGTCCGGTCGAGGTAAACGCCTGCCACAGCGGATCGCCGTGACGGTCAATGTTGAAATCCCCCAACGCAATGAGATTGTGCGACCAATCATCTTCCTGTTTCGCCCAGGCGCTCATCCAGCGGGCGATCGCGCGGAGTTCCGGAACACGATCGACGGCCTGCGCGCCGAACGTCACGTGCAAGGTCACCAGCACGAACGTAGTGTTCCCAGACTTGAAGCTGACCGCGTACGGGGTCCGGGCAAACTGCGTGCGGAGCGCGTCGGTGCCGACTTCAGCCAGCCATTCGGGCGGCACCACCAGTTCGCACGCCAGGCCCGACGGCTTCAGTCGTCGCGTGTCGAAGAGGAAGGCCATGCGTTCTCCGTTCCCCGAGGCGCCGAGCGTCACGTCTGTCATCAGGAATGCCCAGTCGTCACCCAGCCAGCGCAAGAGATCACGCAACGCGCGCAAGTCGCCTTTGACTTCCTGGAGCGCCACGACATCGAAGCGGCGCAGGATTTCTCCAATCGCCAACAGGCCGCGCAGATCGCGCTTGGGGGTGTCCTTAGCCCCGGCGGTCCACACCCGGTTCATCGAGGCAAAGGCGCGCAGATTCCACGTGGCAATGAGCAGGTTTTGGTTCTCCTGCTTGGCAGGCACCGTTCGGTCAAGATAACCACGCAGTGCGGCGATGTCTTTCTTGACGGCAAGCGGAGGAACATGAGTAATCTCGGGCATGGCAAGGCTCCTTGGCATGGACGTCGATACGGCATTGGACCCAGCGATCAACGGCAGCGGCTACCCCCGTGATCGCATCTCCGTGCTTGCGCTGCAATCATCCTTTAGCCAATCCGATCGGAACGCACGCGCTTCAACCGCCCGATGACAGGACGGAGAGGCTGCACCAGTCTAGGCCATTGCCGCGCGGAAACCCAGTGACCGGAACAACACCTGGGCTTTCGAGATGAAGGCCAACTCGGATTTCCCACGCAGGACGGCTGACAGCCGGTAATTGCCTCCTTTACAATCGCCGCTATGACCCGTTCCGAACTTATCGAGGCCTTGGCGACCCGTTTCCCGCAACTGACCGTTCAAGATGCGGACGTGGCGGTCAAAGAACTGATTGAGGCGATCAGCCAAGCGCTGGTGAACGGGCAGCGGGTCGAAATTCGTGGTTTTGGCAGTTTCTCGCTAAATTATCGGGCGCCGAGGATAGGACGCAATCCCAAGACGGGCGAAAAGGTTGCTGTTCGCGGCAAATACACGCCGCACTTCAAACCTGGCAAAGAACTGCGCGATCGGGTCGATGCCGCCGCGGCCGTAGCCTAACCGCTCCGGAAAGTGGCGTAACGGCCATCTGCCGTAATCACCAGCCCGAATGTTTCTTCCATGGGGTTGAATCTGGTCGTATGCCTCTCGCTTGGGCGAAAGCGGGTTCTGCATCCTCCGCTCTGAGGACTCGTCCCGCAATGGTCCAAGGACCCGACCATCGTCAGCAAGCTAGATGCGGGGGAGGGTTTGTTGCAAGGTATGGTTAGTGGTGTGGTCAGCGTGCTGTGCTTAACTTCTTGCAAAGGCAAGTAAAGGAGCGATGTCGCGCCGGTCGGCGGCTTGCAGAGCGGCAATATATTGCTGACGCGTTTCGCTGGTATCCACCAAACTGCGACGACCCCACGTAAAACGAGGCTGCCCCAAGCGCTCGACCAGCAGATCAGCCATCAGTCGGGCATGGCGCCCGTTGCCGTTGGGAAAGGGATGAATGGCGACCAGACGGTGGTGGAAGCGCACGGCGATTTCATCGGGAGGGTAACTGGCATGCTCAACCTGGTAGTGCGCATCGTCGATCAATTTCCTGAGTTCGACGCCGATCTTGAGCCAATCGACGCCAATGTTCTTGTCCGTCCTACGAAACTCGCCCGCCCACTTCCAGGTTTCGCCGAACATCTGCTTGTGCAACTGGCGGAGGAAACCCTCGTTCAGGATTTCCTTGCGCTGTTTGCGCGCCCAGCTCTCGCCCTCGACGATGTTGAGTTGTTCCCATTCGTTTAACTCGCCCTGCGTGGTGATGTGGCCAGGGATCAGACTGGCGAGTTCGTCGGCGTCGAGCGGCGTGGCGCCGGGGGGATAGTCGAGCTTGACGGTCATGTTGCCGATTTCTCCCGAGCCGGTTCTTTCCACAGGGCGCGACGCGAGCCTTTGAGCAGGTTCTCGGCCAGGGCACGAGTCTGCGCCTCGACGGCGTCGGGCGTAGTGGCTTGCGCTTCCAGCGCCATGGTGTGGCTGACGGCGGCCATCTGCTCGCGTGCCAGCGCCAAGGCACGGTTCTCCAGTGTATCGGCAAGGCTCTGCCTGGGTACCAGGGCATAGTGCAACTCGCAGCCCAATGCCTCGGCGGCGCGGCGTAAGGTGGCCAGGCTGATGGTGTCGTCGGCCTCGGAGGTTTCCAGCCGGGTGACGGTGGAGGTGGTCACGCCCAGCCGGGCGGCGAGGTGCGTCGCGGCCATGCCCAGGCCCTCTCGGATAGCCTTGATCCAGCCCGAGGGCGGGCGCGGCGGTAAATTGGTACTACGCCAGGTGGCCAATGCCCCATCGAGTTGACGCAGCTTGAGTTCGGAGAAGTTTGTTTTCATAGTATTGCACCATGACGCAAAATAAGTATTTTATATTTTGCATCAAGAAGCAATACTTGTGAATATTTATTTGCTCTATAGTGCAACATTAAACCCACGCGAGCCCGTCGGCAAGCTTGACCAGCGCCGTTTGACGCACTTCTGCCAGCCAGGTATCAAGATCAGCCTCGTCATGCAGAATGCGGTGCGGCGGGCTACAACATTGCTACTCGGTCGAGTTTGCTGGTTACCACATCGTGGCGTAGGTGGCCGTAGTTCTTCTCGATCATGGCTACAGAAGTTCCAGCCAGCTTGGCAACTATGAAACTGTCCATGCCAGCGAGGATCATTTCGCTGATAGCTGTATGCCGAAGGCTATACATGACTACCGTTTCAGGTAATCCCGCTGTGTCGACCGCGTCCTTGAATATCTTTTTCCAGCTGTCCTTATTCCAGCGTTGGCCGTATCCTGTGGTCAGCATGGGGGCGGCTGGTACTTTCCCTTTTACGGCTTCAGCAAAGAAAACGGCAGCGGCGGTTGAGACAGCCACCTGCCGACGTCCTGTCTTGCCGGTAAGAGTCAGGGCGCACAGTTGCTTGTCGAAGTCGCCCGCGTTCAAATTGGCGAGTTCTCCAGGGCGGGCGCCAGTGAGAAGTGCGGCCTTGACGAAGAGAGCTAGATCGTCGGGACATGCGTCGAGCAGGGCTTTGCGTTGTTCCATGTTGAGAAACGCATCTCTGCGGCGTGCACTAACCTTTGCGAAGGCTTGCACGGTTACCCAGCCCGCGTCGGTGGCAACGAGGCGGTTGCGTAGGGCGAGGTTTAGCGCGGCTTTGAATGTTGCAAGATTGCGGTTTGCCGAGTCTTTCGATTTTCGTACATCCTCATCGTCGGCGTCTTCGTCGTCGTCAATCTGGTCGTTCATCCACTTTGATATTTGCGACGTGCGGAGCTTGTCGAGTGCTAGCTTTCCTATTGTGGAACAGTAGATCAGGCGTCGAAAGCGTCCTTCGGCGTCCTTGGCTGTTGATCCCCGGCCTTCGTTCTTGAGGGCAGTCACGTACGCCTCGCATGCCTCTTTTACCGTTGTTGCCTGTGGGCTTGCTCCCTGTTCGCAACTAGCGATCCACGAGCGTGCAGCCTTGGCTGCATCGTCGTACTTGTCGAAGTTCCCGAGTGCCCGGTATTTTTGTTTGCCCTCGTCGTCGCGCCAGCGGGCTATCCATGTTCCATCGCCGCTGTTGAGTTTGCGGAATCCAACCGCTGCGCCTTTTTGCATTGGCTCCCAGTAGGGTTCGCGGCGCGGGGTGAGCTTGTCGCGTTTCGTCTTGCTGTCCAGTGCGTTTGCCATGATTTTTCTTCATACGGAAACTGTACGGAAATTATATCATGGACAATGATGGATATATGTGGACAAAAAATATAGTAAATACGGATACTTAAGAGTTGTTGTTGGATGGGTATGGACGTCATTGGAGCCAATTTCCCGCCTTCACACGGCAGGGGTCACTGGTTCGATCCCAGTACCGCCCACCAATGGAATCAGGTACTTAGGCCATCCAATCGGATGGCCTTTTGTATTTGTGCCCACTCTGTGCCCATTTTGTGCCCAGCTTGTGCCTTTCCGTATCAGACCAAGGCGAATGATCAGGAAAGATGACCACTGCCCTCCGTGCGTTACTCTTGTGACGGCACGTCGGGGATGTACTCGAATAGATCACCCACTGCACACCTAAAAAGCGCGCACAGACGGTCAATTGTCTCGACGTCGAGGCGGGTGGCAGTCTCGTTGTAAAGCAGCGTAATAGTATTTCGATGTAGTCCTGTGATTCGAGCGACATCGACTATTTTCATCTTGCGCTCTCCCATCATTCGAGAGAGGTGACATCTCACCATGTCAATCTCCAGGAAAAAATTACATACAGAATGACAAAAAGCTCTTGACAGAGGTCTTTTGCGCCTTAGAATGTCGTTCAGGATGACAAAACGAACGATGTAATGGAGTTTTGACATTCCTGATAATCTTAATCTTTGGAGACCGTTATGTCACTAACTTATCTGACTACTGATGAGCTTTCCTCTCTCATCAAGTACGACCCCAGAACCATCAGAGAACGCTTGAAAGACAGCGTTCTTCTCGAGGGAACTCATTACATACGCCCATTTGGTGGCCGGAAGATTCTATATATCTGGGAACACATCGAGCGAGATATGGGAATCATGGTCGCGCAAACGTTTGCTATTCCAATGGCCAATGGAGGAATTTGCCATGGGTAGTGTTCGGGCCAGAAGTGACAATGGGCTGCTTTTTTTGGATTTTCGGTTCAGGGAAATACGGTGCCGCGAACAAACGGCTCTAACGAATACGGTGGCGAATAGAAAGCGTTTAGAAAAGGTCATGGAAAGAATTGAAAGCGAGATTGATGCTTGCACCCTCAATTACCGCCAGTTCTTCCCCAACAGCAAGAACGCCGCCAAGTTCGATGCGATTGCCTCCGTCGTGACGGAGGCGGCGGTACCCGTGTTCGCGCCATCGATGAGTGCGGCGTCCGCAAAGAGCACCCCGCTGTTCAAGGACTTTGCCGAAACTTGGTTCTCGGAGAAATCGGTGGAATGGCGCGCGTCCCATAAAAAGACGGTGCGCGACGATCTCGACAAGCGCCTCATTCCCCGCTTCGGGGAACAGGAGGTCGGCAACATCACCAAGGCAGATATTCTCTCGTTCCGTGCAGATCTCGCCAAAGTTCAGGCACGGGGCAAGAGCAGTGCATTGTCCAACCCGCGTATCAACAAGATCTTGAATCCGCTCAGGCAAGTCCTCAACGAAGCCGCCGACCGCTTTGATTTTCGCATGCCTTTCCAGAACATCAAACAGCTCAAGGTCAAACGCACCGACGTCGAACCGTTCTCGCTCGACGAAGTCAAGCGACTGATCGAGAGCGTCCGTCAGGACTTCCGCAACTACTTCACCGTGCGCTTCTTCACCGGCATGCGCACCGGCGAAGTGAACGGCCTGCAATGGAAATACGTCGACTTCGAACGCCGCCTGATCCTCGTCCGGGAAACCATCGTCGACGGCGAAGAGGAATACACCAAGACCGACGGCAGCCAGCGCGACATCCAGATGAGCCAGCTCGTCTACGACGCCCTGAAGGAACAGGAGCAGGGCACCCGTCCCGTGTCGAAGTTCGTCTTCTGCAACCGCTTGGGGCAACCGCTCGACTACAAGAACGTCACCAACCGCGTGTGGAAGCCGCTGCTCCGCCACCTCGGCCTCAAGGTCCGCCGTCCCTACCAGTGCCGGCACACCGCCGCCACCCTGTGGCTGGCCAGCGGCGAAGCCCCCGAATGGATCGCCCGGCAACTCGGGCATACCACCACGGAAATGCTCTTCCGGGTGTACAGCCGCTATGTTCCCAACCTCACCCGGCGCGACGGCTCCGCCTTCGAACGCCTGCTCACCTCGGCGATCGGTAACGGAACCCGTCAGGTCGTACTCCATGAAGGGGATACCGCATCCCACGTCACGGAGGGCCAAGTATGAGCGACTTCATTACTACGGCCGCGCCGTCCGGCACGCCCGCGGCGTCAGAACGACGGCCCCTGGCTCCGTACTACCGCCTGACCAGCCTGATGCGACTCCCCGCCAAGAGCGGAACCGGCGTCTATAACGAAGCCACCCTCTATCACGCCGGAGAGACCCTGCGCATCGCCTGGACCTCGCCGACCGTCGACAGTCGCCTGCGCCGCGGCGACATCGTCACCGTCCGCGAAGGGCGGGCGAGGGCGCACCGCCCCGAGGTGCTCCCGGTGCTGCGCATCGCCCGCGTCGATCAGCCGGTGGCCGCGGTCAACCCGTTCGATCTCGTGCCTTCGTCTTGGCTTCATGATCGAGCGCTCACCCAACGCGCAAAAAATCTTTGGGAGCAGATGGAGCGTCCCCTGCAGCATCTGGTCACAGCCGTCTTCTGGGACGGGGCGCGTTTCTATCGCTATGTCACCGGCCCTCGGTCGGCGGCCGATTATCCGGCGCCGCCCGGCGCCAACTTCCGCCGCTCCGTCGCCCTCGCCGAAGAAGCGCTGCTGCTGGCCGACGGCCTGCCGAATGTCGCGCGCGGCGTGCTCATCGCCGCCGCTCTCTTGCACGAGGCCGGCAAGGCCGACGATTTCCATCTCGCGGCGGACGGCAGCGGGGTGACGCTGAGTGAGCGCGGCCGCTGGATCGGCTACCCGCAGACCGTTCTTGAATGGCTGGCGGTCGCCCGAACCAAGGTCATCGTCCCGGACGCGCTGTACCACTTGTTGGTCCACGTCCTGATCGCCGTCCACCGGCCGCCGGAATCCCCACAGGCGATCGAGACGGCCATCCTGAAGGTGGCCCGCGGCTTTGTCGACAGCCCCGAACGTGTGCGGAACGCGGACAGGCTCATCGCCCGCGCCTCGCCCTCCCTACACTGATCCGCGCGCGCGGTGCCGTCGGCACGACGTCGACGGCGCCGCCCCAGCCAACCTGGAAACTTCCATGACTCAAACCCAACTCCAACCGACCTTCATGCAACGCTGCCGCGCCGAATGGCAGCGCCTTAATCCCCATTACCTCCCTGAATCGAAAGGACTCATCGCCGTATTCAAGGCCGGGTGCCGGGAGGGATGGGTGGGGTTTTTCGCTCCGCTGCGCTTCGTGTGGTGGCTGCTCATCCGGAGCTGGCGCCAAGAGGGAAGGAGGGGGCCCCCATGAAACCGCCTCGCCACTCCCCGGCCCGGACCACGGTGCGCCTCAAACCCGGACGGCTTCTCAGACTGACGCCCCGCTTCCTCAAACACGCCGGATGGCGAGTCGGAGACCAATTGCTCGTGCGCCTTGAACAGGATCACCTCGTCTGGACCCGTCTGCCGGAGGAACGGACCTGGCGGGTCGATCGTCTGCGCCGGCGCACCGGATCCACGGCAGACCGTGACGCCGCCAGCCGACGGATCCGAACCTTCGGGGAGTACCTCGCCTTGAGACGGGAACGCCCCGGGCAGGCGAGCTTCTTTGACCCGATACGCGATTGTTCCACGGAGAAACCATGATGGATCGAGAGACACGACGGGTCCTGCTCTGTTTGGGGCTCATGATGACCGTGTGCCTGGCCACGATCGCGGTGATCCGGAGGGACGGGGCGCCCCGGGAGAGACGCCTCCTGGTTCTCGATGCCGTGGGCGGCGAGGGCGCCCGGCGGCTCGGCCTGACGACCTCACCGGTGGAGCACAGCGTCTGTGAAGTGGAGGCGGAGGCGGCCCAGGGTTTACGATGGGTCACGATCGGAACGGTGGACATTCGCGCCGAGCACCTCATCGCCGTGCGTGAAGCGGGGCCGCCATCGCCCGATGCGGCCATACAACAGCAGCGTGAACAGCAACAACCCCTGAAGGAACATGCATGAAAGTGACTTACGACAGCACCGAGGACGTATTCTGCATCCGCTTCTCCGACACCCCGGTCGTCAAGGACATCTCCTACGACTGGAATGTCAGCGTGGGTTACGATGCCGACGGCCAACTTGCCGAACTGACGATCGTCGATTTGTCCAGCGTCCTTTCCCGGGATACCGAAAAGGACGAGACAACGCTGGTTCTCTCCGAACGGGAATCGCGCCGGCTGCTTGAATTGATGGAATCTCCGACGCCGCGAACGGAGCGCTTTCTGGCGGCAATCGCGCGGCACCGTGAATGGCTCCGCGACAACGAGCCGTCCGCTGGTGTCGACGCCTGCGCCTGGATGGCCCATCAGGCGAGCCTGTTGCGGAGCGGAGCGCTCAACGACGCGCAACGCGACATTCTGGCCACTTTCTTTGAGGAGCAGGTCGCGACAAAACGCCTGGACGTCGAGGCCCCTCTGCGCCGACTGCTCGTGGATCGGTGGAGGTTGGACCATCTGGCGTCCGACGCGGGCGTGGCACAGCAAATGGGGGAGTTCCAGTTACGAGTACGTGAAGCACTGCAGGCCTCCCCATCGCTTCGAGAAACCGTGACGGCCCGACTCGATGCCGTCTGGGGCGAAGCGAGAATGGCGCTCGATCATTCCCCCGCGATCATAGGATACAAGGTGCCGGAACGACCGGAGACGTGCCCCTATACCCTCGTTGACTTGGGGCTGGCCGAAGCGGCACCGAACGGGCGAACGGAACCCCCGTCCAGCACGTCCAGCGGCGGTGGATTGTCCACGTGCAGTTCCCACATCACCCCCGTCGGTAGAAACCTCTTCCTCGACCTTGGCTTCCCGCCCGAGGAGGCGGAGCGGTTGAAAGCGGAAAGCGATCGACGCCTGTCTGGCAAGAGCGACAACGGCCCGTAAGGGTTTTACGATCAGGCGGCGATGAGAGACACCCACGCGATCCAATCGAAGGAAGGTTCTCTCATGAAGACGCGTCTGATTCCCCGTTCGCTGCCGTGAAGACGGAGCCCTTCGAACGTCCCTTTGTTTTTTCGAGTCACCGCGTCTTTGATACCCTACTCGCCGCGTCGGTCTCTTGATCGGCCACTGCGGTCATTGAGCATCTGGCCTCAATCGGGCGGTAATGCGCTGGATAGGCGAAGCTCCATCGGAACGAGCTATGCTTTTCCATTTTGCTGTTTTTCCAGTGCTCCGAGGCGTTCTCGGAGCTCTCGTTCATTCTGGCGGCGTTGTGTTGCATCGCGAGCTACAGCAACGGACCCGATCACTTTCCCATTTCCGTTGTGAACGACGGCAAAGCTCATTTCGACGTAGATCGCGCCCTTGGAGTGGGTAAGAGACCGAGTGATCGCGGCATGTCCTTCAAGTCGGGTCTTACCGGATGCCATGGCACGATTAAAACCTGACCAATGAGCCTCGCGCAGGTGTTCTGGAATGATCAGATCGAGGCTTTGTCCAATGGCACCCTCTTTGGGATAGCCAAATAGGGCTTCGGCCGCTGCGTTCCATCCACGGATAATTCCTTCCTTATCCGAATAGATCATGGCGTCGGCCATTTGCTCGACGATCAGGCGGTTGATATCGGCATATTCGGTGTTTTCCATCATTTCTCCTTTGTACGGTTCTCCAACAAAACGTCAGGATTCGTGACGAATCGCCATTTGTTCCCGCTTGCGGCCGGGACAAATGCGCACAGGCAACAATAATCGAACATCTGTGGCACAAAGCGCCAAATCGTCCGTCTGTCGAATCGCTATGGGTACATGAACACAATTTCCCATCCGTCTTCAAGCGGCAAGGACATATCCCGGAAACACATGCCGTTCACCGCCACAGCCGAAATCGATAACAAGGCTCCCGGATACGACAGCTTCAGCTGCCCGACCAAATCCTGCAGGCTCATTCCCTCGGCGTAAGCGACTTCCAGGCGATCCCTACCGGCCCGCTCCGCCACTGTGTCAAAAAACCGCACCATGATCATCAGGCACCACCTCCAGTGAGTTTCTGCCAGTGCCTTGCATCGCACCTCCTGGTGTTTCTGCAGGCTCGTTGACCACTGTTTGGCCGGCATGGAAATGACGATTCAAGAGCCCCGGCCACGACCCGCAGCCCATGGAGTATCTCCCCATCCCGAGCGACAAGTTCTTGTACTCAGGACTCCAAAGCGTCTTCAGCCAAGGCATCGGATGGAGGAGTGTCACGCCTCGCTTCATTTGAACCAGCACCCTCCGAGCTCGTGGAAACAGCCACACCTTCGGTGTCCGAACTCCGATCAAGCGGCAGAATCGGTGACCACATGCAGCATCCGGGTTTTGTAGCAGGGCGTTTTGATACGACGCGAGTGCTGAGTTCTTCTTTCATCGCTGCCTCCCTTTCCTTTATAGAACCTTCTTCATTCCTTTTTGCATCTTCATTGAACCAATGGCGTGTCAGCCGCTTCGATGTCCACGCCGACGATCTTGGCCTGCCCTGCGAGTTGGTGCATATATTGACGCAAGGCGGTGACATAGGTCTTCTGCCGCATCGACATGGTCACGGCACCGCGCACGTCCTCGAAGGCGGGTGCGACGCCCGCCTTGCGCTCCAGCACTTCCACCACGTGCAGGCCGAAACGGCTATGTACCAGGCGCGGCAGCACCCCGATCTCGGTGTGGCCGAACAGTTCCTTGGCGAATTCCGGCGCGCAGTCGCTCTGCGTCAGCCAGCCGAGGTGACCGCCCTCGGCACCGCTCGGGCAGTTGGACTGGTCGCGCGCCGCCTGGGCGAAACGGTCTTCGAGCGCATTAGCGTTGTTTCCGTCGTGGCAGCGCACGTCGAGCAGGGTCGTTTCAGCGCGATTGCGCAGGGCAACGACGTCGACGCCCTGCGTGACGGCAAAGAGGATGTGCCGTGCCCTGACGCGTTCGCCGGTGGCATAGCGCGCCGGATTCGCGGCGTAATGGCGCCGGCATTCTTCTTCCGACGGCTCGGGAATCGTCAGCTTTCGTTCCAGCAAGGCTTCGATGGCCTGCGTCGCGGCTTCACTGAGGATGCCGTCGGTGCCCGGCTCATTGCCGACCGGCAACAGTCCTTCGGTAACGGCGGCCTGGCGTAGCAGTTCGGAGCACGCACGCTGGCGTCGTTCGTCGGCCGAGAGTGCTTCGTTGGCGCTGTTGAGTGCGACGCCGTTGATCGAGGCGATTTCCTGCTTTATCTGGCTCGTCTGCATGATCGGATCCTTAAACGCTGGCGCCGGGATGGCGCGGTTGGTTGTGCCCGGCCGGGACGTTCAGGCGGCGCGAACGGACCACCTGGTACGGCCGCAATAGATAGCCGACGGTAGCGAAGCCGCTCCAGACGTGGGCCAGTCGGGTGAAGGGGAAAATCAGAAAGATGCTCATACCGAGCACGATGTGCGCCTTGAACACCCAGCTCACATCGGCCAGCAGTGCCGACGCCCCCGGACGGAAAGTCACGATGCGCTGCGCCCATTCAGCCAGCAGCAGCATCACACTACCGTCGAGATGCTGCGCCGACAGCGGCACGCTGGCCAGACCGAGCGCCAGTTGCAGCCAGAGCAACACGAGCATCACGATGTCGCTGGTCTTCGAGTTCACGCGGATACGCGGTTCGGAGAGACGGCGATGCAGCAGGATCGTCACGCCGATAAAGGCCAGCGTGCCGGCAATGCCGCCGGCGGTCATCGCCAGCACCTGCTTCTGGCCGGCGGTGATGAACGGCTCGTAGACGAAATGTGGCGTCAGCATGCCGGCGAAGTGCCCGAAGAACAAGAACAGCACGCCGACGTGGAACAGGTTGCTGCCCCACCGCAATTGCCCCGCCTTGAGCAGCTGCGACGAATCGCTCTTCCAGGTGTACTGGTCGCGGTCGAAGCGGATCAGGCTGCCGAGCAGGAAAACGCTGAGGCAGATGTAGGGATACAGGCCGAACAGGAAGGTGTCGAGTGTTTTCATGGGGATACTCCGTTGTGTGCAGCGCCTGGAGATTTCAGTCCGGACGCTTCGTTTCTGACGAAGGTGATCGGCTGCGCCTGGCCCGATCGGCCTTGGCCCTTCGACGAGCAGCCGTCGAACACGGCCGGTTCTTCCCAGGCCGCGTCGATGGCTTCGTCGGGCTCGATCCTGACGGCGTGCGCCTGCTCTCCGGCCAGTTCGAGCAGCGCGCCGAGCACGCTGGCGTACGGGCTCTTGCGCTGCTGCAGGGCGTTGAAGATGGCGTTGAGCAGATGCGCCATCTCGCCGAGGAAGGCGCGCGCGATCTGCGGCGTCTGCGTCGAGGCGAATTCGAGCATCACCGGCAGATAGTCCGGCAACTCACCCGGTGCCAGGAAGAGGCCGGCCTGTTCGTAGATCTTGATCAGATCGGTCATCGCCGGGCCACGGTCGCGCGAGTCGCCATGCACGTGCTCGAAGAGATGAAGCGAGGTCGAACGGCCGCGATCGAACAGCTCGATGAACTCGCTCTCGTTACGGAGCGGGTCGCCGGTTTCGAGCTTTTGCATCAGCGCGTACAGCTCGTCCTTGCGTGCGCCGCTCAGGGCGCTGTCGGCGTGAAGTGCGGTGCGCATGTCGATGAGATCGACGCGCAAGGCGCTGTCGGGATAGGCCAGGAGCCGCGACAGCACGCGCAGGGCGATGGAGAGATTTGGAAGGCTGGCTGCCATGGCTAGACCTCCGCCTTGATCGGGATGGTGCGGTGCTTCTTGCCGCCGAACAGGCTGGCTTCGCTGGCGCCATCCGAGCAGCCGTTGCCGAACGAGAAGCCGCAGCCGCCGCGCATGTCGAAGGTGTTCTCGGCATACTCGCGATGCGTGCTCGGAATCACGAAACGGTCCTCGTAATTTGCGATGGCCATCACGTGGTACATCTCTTCAACTTCCGCCTGGGTCATTTTTACCTGCTCCAGAACCGCCATGTTGACCTTTCCATCGACATGCTTTGAGCGCTGGAAGGCGCGCATGGCCAGCATGCGTTCCAGTGCGCGCTCAACCGGTTGCGTATCGCCCGCTGTGAGCAGATTGGCCAGGTACTTGACCGGGATACGCAACTGTTTGACGTCCGGAATCTCGCCATTGACGCCGAGATGGCCGGCATTGGCGGCGGCACTGATCGGCGAGAGCGGTGGCACGTACCAGACCATCGGCAGCGTGCGGTACTCGGGGTGCAGCGGCAGCGCCACCTTCCATTCGACGGCCATCTTGTACACCGGGCTGTTGCGCGCGGCGTCCATCCAGGCGTCGGGGATGCCGTCTATGCGGGCCTGTTCGATGACCTTCGGGTCGTGCGGATCGAGGAACACGTTGAGTTGCGCCTGGTACAGGTCCCGGTCGTGCTCGACGCTGGCCGCAGCTTCGATGCGGTCGGCGTCATAGAGCAGCACGCCGAGGTAGCGGATGCGGCCGACGCAGGTTTCCGAACAAACGGTCGGCTGACCTGCTTCGATGCGCGGGTAGCAGAAGATGCACTTCTCGGCCTTGCCGCTTTTCCAGTTGTAGTAGATCTTCTTGTACGGACAGCCGGACACGCACATGCGCCAGCCGCGGCACTTGTCCTGGTCGATCAGCACGATGCCGTCTTCCTCGCGCTTGTAGATCGAACCGGACGGGCAGCTCGCCACGCAGGTCGGGTTGAGGCAGTGCTCGCACAGACGCGGCAGGTACATCATGAAAGTATTTTCAAACTGGCCGTACATCTCCTTCTGGATGTCGTCAAAGTTCTTGTCCTTGCTGCGCTTGGAGAACTCGCCGCCGAGAATTTCTTCCCAGTTCGGACCCCAGACGATCTTCTCCATGCGCTTGCCGGTAATCAGGCTGCGCGGCCGTGCCGTCGGCATCGCCTTGGATTCGGGTGCCGATTGCAGATGGTCGTAGTCGAACGTGAAGGGTTCGTAGTAGTCGTCGATCTCCGGCAGATTCGGGTTGGCGAAGATGCGCATGAGCAGCTTCCACTTGCCGCCCTGGCGCGGTTCGATCTTGCCGTCCGCCTTGCGGACCCAACCGCCGTTCCAGCGATCCTGGTTCTCCCATTCCTTCGGGTAGCCGATGCCGGGCTTGGTCTCGACGTTGTTGAACCACGCGTACTCCATGCCGGGACGGCTGGTCCACACGTTCTTGCAGGTGACCGAGCAGGTGTGGCAACCGATGCATTTGTCCAGGTTCAGGACCATGCCGATTTGAGCGCGAATTTTCATGGCCTTCTCCTTAGGCAGTTGCACTGGCGTTGTCGGCGGAAACCGGCTCGTCATCCAACCAGTCGATCTTGTTCATCTTGCGCACGATCACGAACTCGTCGCGGTTGGTGCCGATCGTCCCGTAGTAGTTGAATCCGTACGAAAACTGGGCATAGCCGCCGATCATGTGCGTCGGTTTCAGGACGATGCGCGTCACCGAGTTGTGGATACCGCCGCGCATGCCGGTGATTTCCGAGCCCGGCGTGTTGATGATCTTTTCCTGCGCGTGGTACATCAGCACCATGCCCGGATTGACCCGCTGGCTGACCACGGCGCGCGCGGCGATGGCACCGTTGATGTTGAACAGCTCGACCCAGTCGTTATCGACAATGCCGGCACGTTTGGCGTCGTCCTCGGAGAGCCAGATGACCGGCCCGCCGCGATTCAGGGTGAGCATGATCAGGTTGTCGGTGTAGGTCGAGTGGATGCCCCACTTCTGGTGCGGCGTGATGAAGTTGAGCGCGATCTCGGTGTTGCCGTTCGGCTTGATGTTGTGGAGATCGGCGGTCGTCTTGAGATCAACCGGCGGACGATAGCTCGAGAAGCCTTCTCCGAACGCGGTCATCCACGGGTGATCCATGTAGAACTGCTGGCGCCCGGTCAGCGTGCGCCATGGAATCAGCTCGTGCACGTTGGTGTAGCCGGCGTTGTAGGAAACCGTCTCCGACTCGATGCCGCTCCACGTCGGCGAGCTGATGATCTTGCGCGGCTGAGCCTGGATGTCGCGGAAGCGGATCTTCTCGTCCTCGCGATACAGCGCCAGATGCCTGTGATCGCGTCCAGTCTGCTTGCTCAGCGCCTCCCAGGCCTTGACGGCGACGTGGCCGTTAGTTTCCGGTGCCAGTTGCAGCACGACTTCGCAGGCGTCGATGTCGGTCGCGATGCTCGGCATGCCGCAGGTCGCACCTTCGTCTTTGACCAGCCCGTTCAACTCGCCAAGTTGCTTCACCTCGGTCTGCGTGTTCCAGGCGATGCCCTTTCCGCCGTTGCCGACCTTGTTCATCAAGGGGCCGAGCGCAGTGAAGCGCTTGTAGAGGTTCGGGTAGTCACGCTCGACGACGGCGATGTTCGGTGCCGTCTTGCCGGGGATCAGGTCGATCTCGCCGCGCTTCCAGTCCTGCACGCCAAAGGGCTGCGCCAACTCGGCCGGCGAGTCGTGCATCAGCGGCGAGAGCACAATTTCGCGTTCGACACCGAGATGACCAACGCAGACTTCGCTGAACTTTTTGGCGAAGCCCTTGTAGATCTCCCAGTCGCTGCGCGATTGCCAGGCCGGATCGACCGCCGTCGACAGCGGATGGATGAAGGGGTGCATGTCGCTGGTGTTGAGATCGTTCTTCTCGTACCAGGTTGCCGTCGGCAGCACGATGTCGCTGTAAAGGCAGGTGGTGCTCATGCGGAAGTCCAGCGTCACCAGCAGATCCAGCTTGCCTTCCGGCGCTTTGTCGTGCCACACCACTTCGCTGGGCTTGGCTTCATCGTGGCCCAAATCCTTGCCCTGCACGCCGTGGGAGGTGCCGAGCAGGTGCTTGAGGAAGTATTCGTGGCCTTTGCCTGAAGAACCCAAGATGTTGGAACGCCAGACGAACATGTTGCGCGGCCAGTTGTCCGGGTGGTCCGGATCTTCGCAGCTCATTTGCAGCGTGCCGTCCTTCAGCCCCTTGGCCGTGTAGTCCTTGGGATCGAGGCCGGCAGCGACAGCATTCTTCACCACCTGCATCGGGTTGGTCTTGAGTTGCGGCGCGGAAGGCAGCCAGCCCATGCGTTCGGCGCGCACGTTGTAGTCGATCATGCTGCCGCCGTACTGCGCCTTGTCGGCGAGCGGCGAGAGCACTTCTTCCATGCCCAGTTTTTCGTAGCGCCACTGATCGGTGTGCGCGTAGAAGAAGCTGGTCGAGTTCATCTGGCGTGGCGGACGGATCCAGTCCAGGGCAAAGGCGAGCGCCGTCCAACCGGTCTGCGGGCGCAGTTTTTCCTGCCCGACGTAGTGCGCCCAGCCGCCGCCGCTCTGGCCGATACACCCGCACATCATCAGCATGTTGATGACGCCGCGGTAGTTCATGTCCGAGTGATACCAGTGGTTCATCGCGGCGCCGATGATGACCATCGAGCGGCCGTGCGTCTTGTCGGCGTTGTCAGCGAACTGGCGCGCGACCGTGATCAACTGCTCGCGTGGCGTGCCGGTGATGCGTTCCTGCCAGGCCGGCGTGTAGGGCGTGTCGTCGTCGAAGTCCTTCGCCGCCAGTTCACCCGGCAGACCGCGCGCGACGCCGTAGTTGGCGACCTGCAGGTCGAAGACCGTGGCGACCAGCACATCCTTTCCATCCTTGCCCAGTGCGATGCGCTGCACGGGGACGGTACGCACCAGCACGTTGTTGCTGGCGGCGCCGGTGGCGTTGTTGGGGAAATGCTCGCTTTCGATGCCGCCGAAGTAAGGGAAACCCACCTTCGCAGTTGCCGCACTTGGGTTCTGGCCTTCCAGCACCGAGAGTTTTAGCTTGACCTCGTTACCGTGCGTGGCTTCCTTGGCTTCCAGATTCCATTGCCCCTGATCGGCGCGCCCGTCCGGACCCCAGCGGAAACCGATTGCGCCGTTCGGCAGTACAACCTGGCCGTTTTCGTCGAAGGCGACGGTCTTCCACTCTGGGTTGTTGGTCGCGCCGAGCGCGTCGGCGAAGTCGGACGCACGCACATAGCGATCGGGCACCATCGCCGTTTCACCGTTTGGCAGTTGCTGCTCCTTGAGCATGACCAGCATCGGCATGTCGGTGTAGCGGCGCACGTAGTCGTCGAAGTAGGTACTTCGCTGCTTGCCCCCCTCGGGGAAGTAGAACTCCTTGAGGATGACGTGGCCCATCGCCATGGCCACGGCGGCGTCGGTGCCCTGCTTGGGCTTCATCCAGATGTCGGAGAGCTTGGCGACTTCGGAGTAATCCGGCGTGACGGCGACCGTCTTGGTGCCCTTGTAGCGCACCTCAGTGAAGAAGTGCGCGTCCGGCGTGCGCGTCTGCGGCACGTTCGAACCCCAGGCGATGATGAAGTTGGCGTTGTACCAGTCGGCCGATTCAGGCACGTCGGTTTGTTCGCCCCAGATCTGCGGGCTGGCCGGCGGCAGGTCGCAATACCAGTCGTAAAAGCTCATGCAGACGCCGCCGATCAGGCTCAGGTAGCGGCTGCCGGCGGCGTAGGAAACCATCGACATGGCCGGGATCGGCGAGAAACCGATGACGCGGTCCGGACCGTACTTCTTGATGGTATGTACGTTGGCGGCAGCGACGATCTCGTTGACCTCGTCCCAGTTCGACCGCACGAAACCGCCGAGGCCGCGCACGCTTTGATAGTTCTTGCGCTTGGCGTCGTCCTGAACGATCGACGTCCACGCGTCGACCGGATCCTTCGACAACCGTGCCTCGCGCCACAGCTTGAGCAGGCGGCCGCGCACCATTGGATACTTCACGCGGTTGGCGCTGTAGAGATACCACGAGTACGACGCGCCGCGCGCGCAACCCCGCGGTTCGTGGTTGGGCATGTCCCAGCGTGTGCGCGGGTAATCGGTCTGCTGGGTTTCCCAGGTGACGATGCCGCCCTTGACGTAGATCTTCCACGAGCAGGAACCCGTGCAATTGACGCCGTGCGTTGAACGCACGATCTTGTCGTGCGCCCAGCGGTCGCGGTAGGCGTCTTCCCAGGTGCGGTCTTCGCCGTTGGTGACGCCGTGGTCGCCGGAGAATGGCTCTCGGGCTTGCGAAAAATAGCTGAGTCGATCGAGGAAATGGCTCATGGAATGCCTCTTTGGTAAGGGTTAAGCCGAAGTCAGGGGTTCTTGATTTCCGAACCGGCGCGCAGGTAGAACCACCAGTTCAGGATCAGGCACAGGGCATAGAAGACCGCGAAGCCGTACATCGCCACTTGCGGCGTGCCTCGGGTGATCTGCTCGCCGATCACGACCGGCGCGATGAAAGCGCCGTAGGCGGCGACGGCCGACGTCCAGCCGAGGACCGGGCCGGCCTGCTGGCGATCGAAGATGAAGCCGATGCTGCGGAAGGTCGAGCCGTTACCGATGCCGCTGGCCAGGAAAAGCACGATGAACAAGCCCATGAACGCCGGGAAATGCTCCTCCGGTGTTGCCGAGCCGTAGGCGAGCAGCATTACGTAGCCGACGGCGCCGGACGCCACGACCATTACGGCGGAAATGATCTGGGTGACGATCGAGCCGCCGATCTTGTCGGAAATCCAGCCGCCGACCGGGCGCGCCGCGGCACCGACGAAGGGGCCGATCCACGAGTAGGTCAGCGCGGGCGGCGCGTTCGGGTTGGTCAGCGTGTGCTGCATGACGCCCGCCGCGTCGGGTACGTGGCTGATGCCGAAGATCACCTTGATCGATAGCGGCAATACCATCGAAAAGCCGATGAACGAGCCGAAGGTGACGATGTAGAGAACGGTCATGGACCAGGTGTGTTTGTTCCTGAAGATCGCGAACTGGCGGGCGACGTTTTCCTTCATCGCACCGAATGCCGCCAGACGCATGGCCAGGAGCGCGCTCGTGATGTCCAGCGGTACCGCCACCCACATGCTGATCAGGCCGAGGCCTGTCGGCTTCGGAAGGTAAAGGTAGAGGCAGAGGATCGAGGGAACGAAGGCCAGGGTGTAGAGGTAGGTGATCTTGCTGAAAGCGAACAACGGGTTGCCGGTGTCGGGCGAAACGGTTTTCAGGTTGTTCATGCCGAACCAGCAGAGGATGGACAGCGGCACCAGCGAGAGCACCCAGGCGAAGCCGGCGTTCTGGACCCAGGTTGGCGTGCCGGCGGCGATCTTGCCGAGAATCCAGCCGCTGTCCTTCTGCAAGGTCATCGGTTCGCCCCCGATGACACCGAACAGGCTCACCGTCATCACCAGCGGGATGACGATTTGCATGGTGGTGACGCCGAAGTTGCCGAGGCCGGCGTTGAGGCCGAGCGCCGTGCCCTGCAACCGCTTGGGGAAAAAGGTGCTGATGTTGGACATCGAGCTGGCGAAGTTGCCGCCGCCGACGCCCGACCACAGCGCCATCAGCTGGAACGCCCACAACGGCCACTCTGGATGCTGCAGCACGATGCCAGTGCCGATCGCCGGCGAGAGCAGCATCGCCGTCGTCAGGAAGATGGTGTTACGGCCCCCGGCCAGACGGATCAGGAAGGAGGCGGGGATGCGCATCGTTGCGCCGGAGATGCCGGCGATGGCGGTCAGCGTAAACAGTTCGGCCTGGCTGAACGGGAAGCCGAGGTTCAGCAGCTGCACGGTGATGACGCCCCACATTCCCCAAACGGCAAAACCGCAGAGCAGGGCCGGGATCGAGATCCAGAGGTTGCGGTAGGCGATGCGTTTGCCGGTCGATTCCCAGAATCCGTCCTCTTCTGGCCGCCAGTCCGCGATATCGGTGCGCGACGATGCTGTTTTTTCCATGGTTTGTTCTCGAAGGGTCGATATCAGTCAGGCGACGTGAGCGGGCGCGGTGTCCTTGCCCATGAAGTCGCTGCGGCGGACTTCAGTGAGGTACATCCAGATCAGCGAGACCCAGACGACGCCGTAGAGCAGCATGAAGGCGCTCGATCGGATGCCGGTGATGTCGAGCAGCGCGCCGAACATGATGGGCAGGATGAATCCGCCGAGTCCGCCGGCGAGGCCGACGACGCCGCTGATGGTGCCGATGTTGTTCGGGTACTCGTCGCTGATGTACTTGAAGACGCTGGCCTTGCCGAACGCGAAGGCGATGCCGAGGATGAACATCAAGGCCGTGAAAGCGTAAACGTTGAGGCCGATGTGCAGGGTCAACGAACCATTCACCGTGGTGATGGTCAGCTCCGTCTGCGGATAGCTCAGGAGGAAGAGACAGATCCAGCTCACCCACATCACCCACCAGGTCACGCTGTGGGCGCCCCATTTGTCCGACATCCAGCCGCCGACCGCGCGCAGCACGCCGCCCGGCAGCGAAAAGCAGGCGGCGAGCAGCGCGGCGGTGCGGATGTCGAGTCCGAATTCGCCGACGTAGTACTGCACCATCCACAAGGCCAGCGCGACGTAGCCGCCGA
Source organism: Propionivibrio sp. (assembly GCA_029975435.1). Classification (GTDB taxonomy): domain Bacteria; phylum Pseudomonadota; class Gammaproteobacteria; order Burkholderiales; family Rhodocyclaceae; genus Propionivibrio. The sequence goes on from JARKPC010000046.1 coordinate 88,013, forward strand.
AGACGATGCTGTAGAATTGGCAGTACTTCATTACCCTGGGGTCTTTCAGCGTCTTGAGCTGATCGGTGAATTTGACGTGGCCGCCGGTGAGATGCTCCGGGTCGCTGTGGCTGAAAAGCCAGAAGGCGATCAGGGTCACGGTCATTACTCCGGCGTAGACGAGCGGCACCATCGTCCATCCGAACGCGACCACGAGCGCCGGAGCAATGAATTTATTGACCGCCGCGCCGGAGTTGCCGGCGCCGTAGATGCCCATTGCAAAGCCCTGCTGGCGCCGCGGAAACCAGCGCGCGACGTAGGGCGTGCCGACCGAGAACGATCCGCCGGCGAGGCCGACGAAGAGGCCGATGACGAGGAAATGCCAGTACTCGGTGGCGTAGCTCATCAGCCAGATGGCCGGGATCGTCAGCGCCATCAGCGTCGCCATGACGATGCGGCCGCCGAACTTGTCGGTCCAGATACCGAGCGGCACCCGGATCAGCGAACCGGTAAGCACCGGCGTCGCCGTCAGGAGCCCGAACTCCGTGGCGTTAAGATTGAGCGCCTTTTTGATCGGAATGCCGATCACGCCGAACATCATCCAGACCATGAAGCACACCGTGAATGCCAGCGTGCTGACCAGCAAAACGGAAAGCGCCTGTCCTTTTCTTGTCATGTAAGCTCCCTTCGTTACATGACGCGAATTTAGAGGAGGCAGCGCTTTAGCGGCATCCTTCCGTAGAAACAGGGAGCCGGTTCATTGGAACTACCCGGATCAGGCAAGACATAGTTCTTTCGAACTATGGGTGATATACGATCGCGCCAAAACTCCGTCATGCCGGCGAAAGCCGGTATCCAGTGTCGGAGACCAGCTGGTTGCGTCCCCCCGAGATTGCTGAAGCGCCGGTTTCCGCGCGTCGGGCGCGGAACCCTGCGTCTCAGAAAACTCCCCCGCCAAAAGTCACAAACACCTCAGAGCAACCCATTCTCCGAAGCAATCACCGCCGCATGCACGCGCGAACTGACGTTGAGCTTGCGCAGGACGTGCTGTACGTGGATCTTGACGGTCGTCTCGGCGATGCCGTGGTCACGGGCGATCTCCTTGTTGCTCGCGCCGCGTACGATGCCGCGCAGGACATCGAGTTCGCGCGGCGACAGGCTGGCGATTGCCGCTGCGCCGGGGGAGTCGGGCACGGGTGATTCGCTTGTCGCCGGAGCCGGCGCGGGGCTTGCCGACGTCGCACCGCGGTAGGCGGCGACGAGCTTGCTCATCATTTCCGGTGCGACCACACTGTCGCCGTCCATGGCTCGCCGGATAGCGGCGGTCAAAGCATCGCCTTCCGCCGTCTTCAGCAGGTAGCCGATCGCGCCGGCGCGCAAGGCGGCCGCCAGGTCGTTCTCGTCCTCGCTGACGGTAAGCATCAGGATGCGCGCTGCCGGTGCCGCATCCTGCAGCGCCGGCAGCGCGTCGACGCCATTCACGCCCGGCAGGTGATTGTCGAGCAGAATTGGGTATCCGGATTAACCGGTGGACGGCGTCTGCCGGATGAGTGCGTAAGGCGCGTGTAGACTCCGGATTATCGGGTGGACGGACTCCCTTGGCGATAAAATATGCTGTGGTGCACAATTGCATTGCCATGCAAAATGGGTTGATGCTCTAGGTCCGAGTCCGGCCATCAGCGGACGCAGGGAGGACTTTCCGCAACCGGCCGTTCGATGCGGCACCGATGGCCTTCGCGCAGGGGTAGTGAATCCGCCAGGATTGACTTGCGCTGCCCTACCTCTCACTAGTGAGGGGCGGCAGCGCATCAAGCGGTGAGCGCACTCCGGCACCGCCAACTTTCAGCACATGCGTGTAAATCATCGTCGTAGAGACGTCGGAATGGCCGAGCAGATCCTGCACGGTTCGAATGTCGTAACCGCTGCGGAGCAAGGCCGTCGCGAACGAGTGGCGGAGGGTGTGCGGTGTGGCGGGCTTCGTGATGCCTGCTTGTTCTACGGCACGTTTGAAGGCGCGCTGAAAGGTCTGGTCATACATGTGATGGCGACGCACGACACCGCTCCGTGGATCGGTCGAATGCGTGTGCTGCGCAAAAACCCAGAACCACGGCCAGGAATGCCCGGCGCGCGGATACTTCCGCTCAAGGGCGTCGGGAAGCGCAACGCCGCTGCGGCCCTCGGCCTGGTCCTTCAGCCACCATGCCCGTGCACGCGACAGCTGCTCGCGCAGGCTGGGTGCCAAGCTCTCGGGTAACATCAAGGCCCGATCCTTGGAGCCCTTGCCCTCCCGCACGATGATCGTGCCGTGATCGAAATCCAGATCCTTGACCCGCAGTTGCAAACCCTCACTGATCCGCATGCCCGTTCCATACAGAAGCTGGGCGAACAAACGATGCTCGCCTTCCAGAAAACCGAGGATGCGAACCACTTCATCCGGGGTCAGCACCACCGGCAAGCGCCGCGACGGCCGAGGTCTTCCGATCTCCTGAAGCCAAGGCAGATCCACACACAGCACCTTGCCGTAGAAGAACAGCAAGGCCGCCAATGCCTGCCGATGCGTGGATGCCGAAACCTTACGCTCGTTTGCCAGCCAGGACAGAAATGCCTCGACTTCGCTGCTGCCCAAGGTTGCCGGGTGACGCACTCCGTGGAAACGGATGAAGGCACGAACCCAGTGGACATACGCCTGTTCGGTTCGTAAGCTGTAATGCAAGTAGCGTATGCGCTCGCGCAGTTGGTCCAGAACCTTGACCGAACGCAGCGGTGGTAACGGTGCAGTGCTGGTTTTCATGGCTTGTTATGACTGTTGTTTTGTACAGTCTATGCCTCGGGCATCCAAGCAGCAAGCGCGTTACGCCGTGGGTCGATGTGTGATATTATGGAGCAGTAACGATGTTACGCAGCTGGGCAGTCGCCCGAAAACAAAGTTAGCCTTCTCAAGGACAACTATCCCGTGGCTCTCAAGAACGACTTTGACTTCATCGCAAGTCTCGCGGATGAGTTTTTCCGCGGAACTCACGTCAAACACATTCTCGGTGCAATCGACGAATCAGCGATGACGGGTTGGGAAAAATGGCTGCAAATTGAGTTTGCTTCATTCCTTGGTACGCACAAAGGGGTGAGAGCTTGGTGGCGAGAGTCAAAGTACGAACTAGATCAGCGCGTTCTTGACTCTCGAAAAACGTGCGCAGTTGATTTCTTGATCCATGAAAAATGGAAACAGTCTCACTTGGCTCTTGAGCTAAAGCAGGCGAACTCTCCCAACGGTTGCATCAAGGGTATGCTTCGTGACAAGAAGAAAATATCCACGATCAAATACGCAAAGTTTGATATTCGAAGTGTTTGGTGCCTTGGCGTTCATCGAGAGGAGGAGCCAAGCGAAATTCGTCGGCTCACCAACTACCACGCGGACAAAATGAGAACTGCGATCAAGCCAGCGCTCCTCGTCACAAAATCGATCGGTAAAACCGGATATGCATACACCGTTTTCTGAGCAGAAGGCTAACACTGCGGTCAAGGCCGCTCCCTCCGGTCGCTGGACGCTGCGCGATAAAGCGTCGCGCAGCGCCCCTTACCTTCGACGTTATGCGGCACTCATCGAAATGGAGATTGAAAATGAACAGACTAACTAAACTCATCTTATTCGGGGCGGCTCTAGCTGCGTCTGTAGCTCACGCACAAGATCCGAAAGACATCCCACAAAAATCTGGGGTAACACCTACGGATCTCATAGTACGCGGAGTGGACGGCACAGCGAATCTGGACTTCACAGTCATAGATGTGAAGTACGAGCCAGGTGGTGTCAACCGTCGCCATTTTCATCCGGCGGCGGTCACCTTCTATGTAGTTTCTGGGACACCAGTTTTCCAGCAGGAGGGCAAGGAACCCATTACCCTAAAACCCGGTGACAGCCTACTCGTTCCGGCCGGCACCACTCATTCCCATTGGAACCCTAGTAAGACTGAAGGTGTTCGATGGCTGGAATTCATCGTGGCTGAAAAAGGTAAAGGAAGATCCATCCGAAAGCCTTGAATAGAAAGTTTCGCCTCATAATCACGAAAGGAAAATGTAACCGCGACCAGCCGCCTTTGGTCGTAAGCAGAAAAGTAGAGGCCCATGAAGTACACAACCAAGTGCCGCATAACCATGCGCTGCAGCGAACCCGGCATGACGTCGTGGTTTGCAATCCACGCGTCCCGTGCGCCGGGTCGCTGAGCTTGGGTCGTTGAACGACAGCTTTCCCAAAAGCTCTACGGCGGTTCAGGGTCGAACCCGGCCTTTCGACCACGCGAAGGCCACTAGGCGGAATAGTCAAATCGCTGTGCAACGCAGCATGACTTTCGCGGACTGACCGAACACATAGGTTTCTTGCACCATATCCCGATTTGGGACTATACTTTCGTATGCGAATCATTGCCGTCAGCTACCTGCGACCTTTCTGGGAATCCAATCCGGACGCCGAGCAGCCCTTGAAGTCGTGGGTGGATGAGGTGAAGAAGGCGAATTGGAGCCAGCCGTCGGACATCAAGGCGCAGTACCGAAGCGCCAGCATCCTGAAGAATCGCCGGGTCGTATTCAACATCAAGGGCAATGACTATCGTCTGGTGGTCTCGGTGGCTTATCGCTTCCAAGCCATCTACGTGAAATTTATCGGCACGCACGCCGAGTACGATCTGATTGACGCCGAAACCGTCGAAATGGAGCCCTGACATGGAAATCCGCCCAATTCATACCGACGCCGACTATCGAGCCGTTCTGCGCGAGGTATCAGCGTACTTCGAAAACGAGCCGGAGCCCGGCTCGCCAGAAGGAGACCGGTTCGAGGTGTTGGTGACGCTGGTTGAAGCCTATGAGGCTAAGCACTTCCCCGTCGACCTTCCAGATCCGGTGGAAGCCATCAAGTTCCGCATGGAGCAAGCCGGGCTGGCACCGAAGGATTTGGTGCCAGCCATTGGCCGTCTGAATCGTGTCTATGAAATCCTGAATCACAAGCGTCCGCTAACGCTCAACATGATCTGGCGGCTACACGAGAAATTCGGAATTCCTGCTGAGAGCCTAATTCGCCCATCCAAGCTATCCGCTGCTGCTTGATCCGGTAGGCATCGCTGTGCCCGTCAACATCCTCAACCTGTCTGGTCTGGATGTGGTGGACTTTCGGGAAACCGACACCGAATATCACGTTCGTGCAATGCCCAAGGCGATCTCCCGCCTTTGCCCGCATTGCGGCCGATCCAACGACACGGTAGTTCACGCCAAACGTACGTTGGTCATCCGGGATATTCCGAGTCACGGAAAGGCTGTCGTTATCCATCTCGACGTTCCCCGCCTGAAGTGCCGGCCATGCATCCAAACATTCACGGCATCCGTCCCGGAAGTCGATACCGGTCGGGAGATGACCGAACGATTGGCCAAGTGGATTGGTCGCCAGTCCATCGAATACACTTACGCGGAAATTGCCAAGCAGGTCAAGGTCGACGAGAAAACTGTCCGCAACATCTTTGACGAGTACGTGGCGGTACTGGCCAATGAGTATCAGCGTGAAACACCTGTGTGGCTGGGTATCGATGAAATCAAGCTCAAGCGCTTCCGAGCTATTTTCACGAACCTGCACGGCAGATCGCTCATCGATATGTTGCCAGACCGGTATGTTTCGACCGTCACGGCATACCTGTTGTCCTTACCGGACAAGGATCGCATTACGCATGTCGCTATCGATATGTGGTCGGGCTACCGTCGCGCTGTCCAGGAAGCACTGCCGAACGCCAAGATCGTAATCGACAAGTTCCATGTCCTGATGAAAGCCAATATGGCCTTCGAGGCAGTGCGTCGGAAAATCGCCAGGGAGAGCGACAACGGCGCTGGACTCGGACTCAAGCGCGCCCACAAACTGTTCGACAAGCGAGCCAAGGATTTGAATGACGAGCAATATCTGACCGTCTCGGGCTGGCTCAATACCTTCCCGTTGCTCGCCGCCGCCTACGACCTCAAGGAACGGCTTTACGTGATCTACGAGGTCAAGACGCCTGAGGAAGCCTGGGGCGAGTTTCTGCATTGGGAAAGTACGATCCCCAGTGAACTCGCAAAGCCGTTCCGGGTGGTGAAGACGGCCTTTCGCAACTGGAAGCCCTACATCTTGAATTACTTCGACGACCAGCGGGTGACCAACGCCTTCACCGAGAGTTTCAATGCCAAGGTCCGGGCCGTCTATCGCAATGGGCGGGGCTACACCTTTGAGCGGCTACGCGCCAAGGTGCTCTATACAGACATGTTCCAGAAGCGTGCCCGAATGCAGGAAAAAGTTCGGGTTAGGAAGCAGAAGTTCGAAGAAGTGGCGATGGTGCGATACATGTGTCTGGCAACCATGGACGACGAGTACGAGACACGCATTCAAACCCGGGAGGTAAACCTTGGAGTAGACCTGTCCACACTGGAGCAGGCTTTTGATTCAGGCAAGTTTTAAACTGAAATCAGGCTCCGTCCACCCGATAATCCGGATACCCGCAGAATTATGTCGGGTTGGAGCTCTTGCGCCTTGCGCTGCGCCTGACCGGCGTCGGCGGCGTCCCCGACAACCCGCAGTTGCGGGTCGCGCGCAAGGAGCGCAGTCAGTCCGCGCCGAAAGAGCGTGTGGTCATCGACAACGAGGATTCGAATGGGAATGGCCGGAATGGTTTGGCTGTGATCGTTCATGTTCGGGTGCTCGTAGTGTCCGTGCTGGCAAGCGACGATACGGGGTGGGCATTGGGCTGAAGCGTCAGAATGATCGAACTGCCATGGCCCGGCGAGGAAATGAGTTCGAGGTTGGCGCCGATGAGTTGCGCCCTTTCCCTCATGATGCGCAGTCCGACATGTGTCTCGTCCGGCCGGTCTTCATCAAGGTTGAAGCCAACGCCGTCGTCCCGCACTTCGAAACGCCACGCCGGTTGCTGTTGAACGTCAAGGCTGACGTGCGACGCGTGAGCGTGCTTGCGTACGTTGGACAAGGCTTCCTGAACGATATGCAACACCTGGATCTGCGAGTCCGGGAACAGCGGAATGCCGCGTCCTTTAATGGATAGTGAGGTTTTGACGCCGCTCTGATGTTCGAACTTGCGCAGCGTCGTCGCCAAGGCGGGTTCGATGTCTTCGGTGTTGGCCCGGGTCCTGAAATGAATCAGCAACTCGCGAACGTCGCCATAGCTTTCGCGGACGCCGGTGTCGATTTCTTCAAGGATCTCCTGTATCGCGTCCGGATTGCCCGATCGAACGGCATCGCGCATCAATTGCACCTGGATCTTGATGAAGGCCAGCGACTGGGCGATGGAGTCGTGGAGTTCACGTGCAAGATAGATGCGTTCCTGCGAAACCGCTGCCTCTTTTTCCAGCGCGTTCAACCGCAGGTTCTCCATGGCGCTTGCCAGATGGCTGGCCAGCGCTTCCAGCAATGACCGTAGCGCTGGGGTCGGGCTGATTTTGGCGTTGAAGAACAGATCGACTTCGCCCATCAGACGCTCATGCAAACGCACCGGAATGTTGATTACCGTCTTGAATCCGGCTTTGGCACAAGATAGCTGTGATTCGTCCGAATCGTCTCGAATCGGGATAATCCTCAAGTCTGAATTTGCAACGACGTTCCCGCAGTAACACCCGCCCTTGTCAATGCATTGCTCGGCGTCCACCAGCGATTGGGGCATGCCTTGAGCCGCCAACATCAGGTAGCGTTTGTTGTCGCGGTCTGACCAACGAATCGTCGCGCCGTCAGCGCGCGCGATTCTGACCACGCTCTTGGCGAAACCCTGTGCCAGTTCATCCAGGACTGTTGTATTTGCGACCAGGGCCGTGACTTCATACAACCCCTCAAGACGTTCCCTTTTCTCCTCCAGTTCCGCAGTTTTCTCGGCAACCTTGTGTTCCAGGTTGCGGTACATGAACTGCAAGTTGTCTGCCATGCCATTGAATCCTCTGGCAAGCGTCCCGAACTCATCGCTGCTCTCATGCACGACCCGAGCGTCGAAATTGCCTTCCTGGATTTTTTCGATGGCTCGTTTGAGCAGCCCCACGGGTTCCAGCACGAAGACATAGCCCGTGTAGATCAGAATTGCCGCCCCCACGATCGCCAAGGCTAGAACGGACATCTGGAACACGTAAAGTAAAGCTGTCCACCGAGCCATGTGCGACTCGATTCCCACTACCAGTTCATCGATACCCCGAACGAATGCGCCTGTTTCAGAACTCAAGGCGGCGAGATCGTCCTGCTTGCCCTCCAGCCAGCGAGAACGGAAATCGGACCAATCACGTGCAACAAGATCATATTTCTCCCGCACCCTATCGTCCCACGGGACAAAGAGAGGCCGCTCGGGATTTCCAGTGCGCAGCAGCGACATGCTTTGATCGAATTCCCTGATTTGATTCTGCTGTACCGCATCCGGGAGGCCCAAGCCTACAGACAGGGATATCCGGTAAGCCTGCATTCGCATTCGACCGGCCTCATTGACGGCGGCGGCCCCACCGTCGAGTTGCCACGACACCCAAAGTGTTGCAGCGGTCGAGAACAGCACAAGTAGCAGGAAGGGAGCGCCCAATAAAGCTAATTTGGCGCCTAAACTCCATTGCCTGTTTGATGTCATTGAAAGTGTCTGATGGCCAAATAATCCGATTTTAAGGTGACTGGAAGCCTTTCGGTTGAGAACCGATCAGTAGGAATATTGATCAGCTAACTCGTTTTCTTGGGGGTGTTCGCCATAAAGCGCAATCTGAGGAATAGTGCCGTCCAGACCCCGAATTTCAATGCTGCGTTTGAGTAGTCCGCGATTGTCTCTGTGTCAATTCGACCTGCCGCCTGAGGGGGCATTCAGATATTAGGGCTTGTTTTCCGGCAGCGCGCCAACCAGGCAATGCCCACCCATACCGCAGTACGCAGGGCCATCGCGCCGACGGTGCGCATTTCGAAGGGCGAACCGGTTAGGACGAGTGCGCCGAATGCAAGAAACACCAAAGCCGTAGCCGCTGCGATGATCAGCGCCAGGCGCGGCGCCCAGCGCTGCGCGGTCAGTAGTCCTATGGCTGCGGCAACGTAGGCAAATCCGGCAATGAAGTTGAACCCCACGACAAAGGGCAGGTAATTGCCCGCCGCCTCGCGCGCGGCCGCTCCGCCAAAGATTACCTGGCCGCCCGAGTAAATAGTGAGAAGTCCGAATATCAGGGCGAAGACAGCAAAGCCCATCAGGGCGAATCGGGAGACTTTTGCGTTCATGTCATTCCTTTCCCAACGATTGGTTCAATGTTCGTCATTGGCGAACAAATCATCGTTTTCTTGATTTACGAGGTCGCATGAAGTATGTTAGTAACAAGTTACTTACTTTACAAGCCATGAACGCAAACCTTTCCATTTCCCCTGCCGTCATCCAAAAACGCCCCCGCCTGTCCGCTGAAGAGCGACGCCGTGAAGTGGTGGCTGCTGTTGTGGAACTCGCCCGTGACAACGGCCCGGAGGCCATCACCACGCAGGCCATTGCCGACCGCGTCGGAGTCACTCACGGCGCGTTGTTTCGCCATTTTCACGACAAGACGGCCATGTGGGCAGCAGTCTTTGACTGGGTTCAGGCGGAACTCGGCCGGGTCGTTGGCGAAGCCTTCGCAGCGGGCGGAGATCCTCTGGCGACCATTGAACGCGTCTTTCTGGCTCATGTCGGTTTCGTCGCGCTTCATCCGGGCGTGCCGCGCATCCTGTTTCATGAATTGCAGCGCCCGGCCGATACGGCATTTCACGACCACGTGCGCAGCATGATTGGCGCGTACCGGGAACGTCTGTGCGTGCTGTTGAGACTGGCCAAGGCACAGGGGCAGTTGCCGCAACATCTCGATGAGGAAGCCGCAGCCATCCTGTTCCTCGGCACGGTGCAGGGACTGGTTGTACAGAGCACATTGTTTCACGGCGAGGCCGGCATGCTCGATGCCGCCCGTCGAATCTTCCCCTTGCTGCTGGATGGCTTCCGGGGGGCGCCACCGAGGGACGTCGCATGAAGATGCTTTCCCGACGTTCCGCGCTATTGGGCGCAGTGGCTATCCTCTTTCTCATCGGCTTCGGCTGGGTTGTGGCCAACCAGGGGCCGCTTGCTGCCATCAAGGTGACGATAGCCGGTGCCCGCGAAACCACCCTGCAGCGTACGCTGTTCGGTATCGGCACGCTGGAGGCGCGGCGCAGCTATGCGGTCGGCCCGACTGTTGCCGGTCGCGTCGCGGCCGTGCGGGTCGACCAGGGCGACGTGGTTCATGCCGGACAATTGCTGGCCGAGATGGACCCCGTCGATCTTGAATCGCGTCAGGCCGCAAGCGGAGCCGCGGCCGCACGCGCGGCGCAACTCGTGTTTTCCGCCCAGGCCGCGCTCGCCGAAGCGGCCAGCCGGGCGCAAATGGCCCAAGCGAACGCGGCGCGCTTTGCCAGCCTGCGCAGCAGGAACTTTGTCAGTCAGGAAGCCGCTGACACCAAGGCGCATGAAGCTGCCGCGGCTCATGCTGGCCGCGATAGCGCTACGGCTGCCTTGGCTGCGGCCAGGGAAGAAGCCCGTCGCGCGCAATCCGACCGGGAGGGCCTCGGAAAAAGCCGTGCGCACTTGCGATTGACCAGTCCGGTCAACGGTGTCGTCAGTGCGCGTCTGGCGGAGCCGGGCTCGACCGTGGTGGCCGGCCAATCCGTGGTGCAGGTCATCGATCCAGCCAGCCTGTGGCTGCGTGTACGCATTGATCAGGGGCGATCGGTCGGTCTTGCCGTGGGGCTTGCGGCGGATATCGTCTTGCGCTCGTATCCCGGTCAGGTTCTGAAAGGGCGCGTCGAGCGCGTCGACATGGTGGGCGATGCCGTGGCCGAGGAACGTATCGCCAATATCAGTATTGGCCAGGCGCCCGGCAATATGGCCATCGGGGAACTGGCCGAAGTGACGCTGCATCTCCCCGCGCTGGACGGAGTGCTGGCGGTGCCCGCCGCAGCAGTCAAGCGACTGGGCCGGGACGAAGGCGTCTGGCGCATCGAGAATGGCCGGGCCGAGTTCAGCAGGGTCACCACGGGCATTACCTCCAGCGACGGCATGACGCAGGTGCGGAACGGCCTGACCGCCGGCGACAACGTCATCGTGCATAGCGAAAAGGTGCTGTCGGCGGGTGTGCGCGTAAAGACTGTCGATGCGCTGGTGCAATCCGCGCCATGATCAACCTGGCCGGTCGCGACATCCTGCACGGGTGGGGACGATTCCTCTTCACCGGTGTCGGCCTGGGGCTTTTGATCGGCGTGACGCTGTCGATGGCAGGAATCTTTCGCGGCATGGTTGACGATGGGCAGGTGTTGATCGACAACAGCGGCGCTGACCTGTGGGTTGTGCAGCAGGGCACGCTGGGCCCGTATGCCGAACCATCGAGCCTGCGCGACGACGTCTGGCGCGGCATCGCCGGATTGCCCGGTGTCGCGGAGACCGGAAATGCCGCCTATCTCACCATGCAGATCGAGCATAAGGGCCGGGAAGATCGCGTGATGCTGGTCGGCATGGAGGTGGACCGGCCGCACCGCCCCGGTGCTCCGGCCTACCTCACCGCAGGCCGTCCCGTGCTGGTCGGGCATTATGAGGCCATTGCCGACGAGCGCACCGGCCTTGAACTGAACGAAAAGGTACGTATCCGCCGCCATGACTATAGGATCGTCGGCCTGACGCGGCGCATGGTTTCGGCGAGCGGCGATCCGATGATCTTCGTGCCGCTCAAGGATGCCCAGGAAATCCAGTTCCTCAAGGACAACGATGCGTTGCTCAACGAACGCGCACGCACCGCCGCCAACCCGGCCTTCAACCGTCCCGGCGTGCCGGGCCTGCTGGAAGCCGTGCAGGCCGCGGGAGCGCAAAGCCGGATGGTCAACGCCGTGCTGGTGCGCCTTGAACCGGGCGCGGACCCGGAAGCGGTAGCCGCCGAGATCCGCCGCTGGAAGCGCTTTCAGGCGTACACGCGCGTCCAGATGGAAGACATCCTGATCGCCAAGCTGATTGCCACGTCGTCGAAGCAGATTGCGATGTTCCTGGTCATCCTGTCCGTGGTAACCGCCGCCATCGTCGCCTTCATTATCTACACCATGACCCTGGCCAAGGTACGCGAAATCGCGGTGCTCAAGCTCATCGGCGCCAGGAATAGCACGATTGCCGGCATGATCCTGCAGCAGGCGCTGGGCCTTGGCCTGATCGGCTTTCTGGTGGGTCGCGTCGCCGCCGGACTGTGGGTGCCGATCTTTCCAAAATACGTGTTGCTGCTGCCCGAGGACGCCTTGCGCGGATTTGCCATCATCATGGTCATCTGCGCATTGGCCAGCGTCATTGCCATCCGTGCCGCGCTGCGTATCGATCCCGCGGAGGCCATAGGTGGATAGTCCTGATGAAACGAGGGTTCCCGCGATCCGGCTGAGCGGTTTGAAGAAACGCTATGGCACGGGTGAGGCTGCCGTCGATGCGCTCAAGGGCGTTGACATGACCGTCTGGCCGGGCGAAGTCGTCGGACTGATCGGTCCCAGCGGCTCGGGCAAGACAACGCTGCTCAAGTGCCTGGGCGCCGTGATCGAGCCGACCGGCGGACGCATGGAAATGTCTGGTGAAACGCTCTACGACGCTGCCGCGGGCGGCTGGAAAGTGGCCGACCTGCGCGCGATGCGCCGTGACCGCATCGGGTTCATCTTCCAGGCGCCTTACTTGATTCCCTTTCTCGATGTCACCGACAACGTCGCGTTGCTGCCCATGTTGGCCGGCGTTGATAACAGCGCGGCGCGCCAGCGGGCGCTGGAGTTGCTCACCGCGCTGGATGTCGCCCATCGTGCCGGAGCCCAGGTCTCGCAACTCTCCGGAGGCGAACAGCAACGCGTGGCCATTGCCCGCGCGTTGGCCAATCATGCGCCGGTGATCCTGGCGGACGAACCCACGGCGCCGCTTGATTCGGAACGTGCCCTGACCGTGGTGCGCATCCTCAACGAAATGGCCGTGCAATTCCGCACGGCAATCATCGTCGTTACCCACGACGAGAAGATCATTCCCACCTTCAAGCGCATTTACCATATCCGCGATGGCGTCACGCACGAAGAGGTGGGCGAGGGGCGGGCATCCTATTAGAACTGGCCAAATTCGGTAATTCAATGAACTGAGACAATCGACGAGTGGAATTGCCGAAAACGATGAAAATCCGGCCGTCCGACCCTCCTAGAATAAATTGACCACGCTATCGTGCCTATTCCGGTTATTGAATGTCTGAGCTGTTGAAATCCGCTGTTGATTCGTTCTCTAACGTCAGTCGGGTAAGTGCTACCGCCAGCTACCTGCTATTTTGCTTCCCCACGAATCATGATCAGGAGCATCTTGAAGCCACCCAACGGATTGACCGCATGCGGCACGTTGGCCGGCATGAGCAGGGAATCCCCTTCGCCCACCGTGTGGCTTACTCCGCCGATCGGAATCTCGGCACGACCCTCGACCCCAATCACCAGAGCGTCGAAAGGGGCGGTATGCTCGCTCAGCCCCTCATTGCCGTCGAAGGCAAACAGTGTGACATTGCCGGCAGAATTCTTGACCAGCATTCGGCTAACGACGGCCTTCTCCTGGTACTGAAGCATTTGTTTCAGATTGCGTACTTCAGGCACTGCGTTTTCATTGCTCATCGCTGTATTCTCCTTGATTAAGCTTCGTCCCGTGGTCCGATTCCGGACTGCCTGTCGGGTGAGTACTTCTCCATCAACCCTTTGAGCAGGGCGTGCAGTTGTTCGTGGCGGCCTTGGCCGACAACGGTGGCCTCGTGGTTTTCAAAGGACTCATACAACTCACCGAGTTGCGTTGCGGTAAGCAACTTCTCGGCGATGGGAAAGAGAACGGTATTCTCTTTCTCGATATGGGATTGCAAAAGGTCCATGTAGCCTTTCGAGGCCGTTCTGAATTCATCGCTCCTGAGCAGGGGGAACGTCGCCGCCTCTAGTGCCCGAATCCATTCCCGCCCTTTAACGTGTTCCGCGAGCAGCACAGCGACCGGCGCCTGTTGTTCCGGGAGACCCGCCTTGATCAAGGCGGGAAAAAGGAAGCCCTCTTCTTTGCCGTGGTGGCACTTGTCGGCGAACTCTTTAAGGAAACCGAGGAAATCGGAAACGTCAGTGACGTCGATACTCTTCCTGGTCGCCAGTTCGCGATTCATGCCTTCCAGGATTTCCAGGGCGAACAGAATTGCATTATGTTCATGCTTGAGATCATCGATCGCTTTGCTCATCGAAACTCTCCTTCGTAAGAGAAATCGGGCGGGGTGCTTTCGGCCGAGTGACGAGAGAGCACTCCCCGAGATTCATTTATAGACGGATGAACAGCCCCAAGTAAGGCAAATCTTGGGGCCTTCGTCGTCTAGTAACGGGGCTTATTCCCGTCGAAGCTGGACAGCCCGAGCTCAATGCACATGGCCAGAGGTTTTTGCATCGGCGGGGTGGTGCTCCGGTTTCTGAGTTGCCATGTTGTTCAACTCTTCCACAAAGTGGACGTACTGAACGTAGTTGTTCACGAACTCACGTCCCTTCTCGACGGACTGGTCTGCGGTCTTCCTGCTGTGCGCCGTTTTCTCGAATTTCTCACGGACGGAATTCTCCACCTGTGCAGCGACGTGCTTTGCGAGGTGATCGACGTTCTTCCTGGCTAGCGCGGCGTCCGCTTCGACCACGACGGACGCGATTTGCCCAGCGGGCTTGATGCCCGTAAAAGGCGCCCCCTCGGACTCTCGGTGAACCCGGACGAGGGTTTCGAAGAGTTTTCTATCGGCTGCTTCCTGCGCTGCCTTGCCGTTCGTCCGTTCCTGCAACGTCTTGGCGAAGGATTCCTTGATCGTATGTTCGCTGGCTTCGGGGATCCATTTTAGCAATGGAGTGACGTCCTTTTTTTCAAGCGCCGATCGGGCTTCAATGATGACCGGGCCGTCGAGCCCATCGCAGTGCGCCGCAGCGGATCCCGCCAAGGCGAAGTTTGCGAGGATCAACACGCCTGCAGCCAACGCCGTTTTGGTTTTCAAGAGGTTTCTCATGTTTATGCTCCTTTGTCTCAATTAAATGAATGATGCTTTTGCCGAAGTCGGCTTGAAGAAATGGTGTCGGACGTTCATCCGCGATGGCGTCCAAACACTCAGGCTTCGGTGTCCAATGTAGGCACTTGCGCCGGAATTCTCGTTCGTATGCACGAAATCGAACGTTCGAGACGGAGAATCGAACGTTGTTAGGGTGCCCAGATGGCACAACACCGGCGTGGATTCGTGTTTTCGGGGTGGGCGCGTTATTCTGGGATGAGGATTGATGGAGATGAGGTGACTGCTACCCATGCAGATTGACGTGTCGAATTTCCTGCTTGCCGCCAGCGTGACCCAAGCGGTCGTGCTCTCGGTATTTCTGCTCCTGCCGTCAAACATCGGGCAGATGAGCAACAGGCTGCTGGTGGTCGTCCTGCTTTCCATTGCCGCCGAGTACGCCGAGATTCTTCTCTATAGCGCCGGGATGACCGTGCGACATCCAAATTACGCCTATCTCGGAACCCTGCTGTCAATCTTGCAGCCGCCGGCGATCTACTTATATACGAAGTCTCTGATGCGCCGTGACTTCGCCATCAAACCACGGCATTTTGTGCACCTGTTGCCGTTTTGCGCGGCGGCCGTTGTGTTCTTCTTCGCCTATTACCTGAAACCGGTCGAGGTAAAGACCCAAATTCTTCTCGATCAGGACCTTCCCGGCATGCCCACGTCGCTGTCGCTCGCGCTCGTCATCCATGGAGTTTTCCTCTCGTATCTGATCTATTCCGTGCAGGCCTTGAGAAAATTTGCGGCGAGCGTCAAGGATATTTTCTCGGACGTCGAGAGCAAGCAGATGGCGTGGCTGAAAGTCCTGTTGTCCGGATATGCAGTGATCTGGACGGTAAGCCTGATCTATTGCCTGGCGTTCTTCATCTTCAAATGTTCCGCCGAAATCGGTTATGTACTGATGGTCGCCGGCGCGTCGGGGTTCATCTTCATCAACATGCTAGTCATTCATGCGCTGAAACAGTCGGTCGTATTTTCCGGGTTGACGAGCGAAGAGGCGGGGCTGCTCGAAGAACGCGAGCTTTGCAAGGAATCAGTCTTGCCTACGGATGAGCAGAAAGATCGGATTGAGCGGTTCATGGACGGAGAAAAACCATTCCTGAACGCGAATTTGTCGTTGAATCAGTTGGCCAAGCAGATGGGTGTGTCTCCCCGCGAGCTCTCATTTGTGATCAATCACGGATTTGAGAAAAATTTCTTTGATTTCGTGGGTGACTATCGAATACGCCATGCCGCGGGACTCCTCGACCTTCGGGAAGAGGGTAAGACCATCCTGGAGGTAATGATCGCCTCCGGCTTCAATTCAAAGTCCGTGTTCAATACGGCGTTCAAGCAAAAAACCGGCATGACCCCGACGCAGTACAGGAACCGGAACGCCTGATTGGCGTTGTCTGGCGGGCTCGACTCCTGAAGACGGTCGCTTCGTCATCGGCGTTGTCGGCGTGCTCCTTTTGGTGTGGTGCGGCTCTGAACTTGTTATCACGGCTCGACGAAAGGGGCGATAACGTCAAACAACCACGGGTGGGGGAGAATCGAACTTCCAATCCTCGGCCTTATGAAAAGCTTCATAAGGCCGAACAGTGTGAATTCGGCAAAGCGACTTGCGCGCATCGACGTGTTGAACCAGATTCTGGACTGTAATGCGTTGGAACGATCCGTAATTGGAAGAATATTTGCGTCGACTATGTCAGCCGCGGCGGCTCGACGGCACAAGTGTCATGCAGGTTGTCGTACCGGAGGTGGTGCAGGACGCGCCATGGCCATCGATCCGAATACGGTGCCCTCTTCGGAGACAATGGCGGAAAAACTCATCTGCACGTAGATGGATACCCCTGATTTATGTAATGCCTTGGTTAGTGTTGGGCGTCCGGCGTGCTTTGTCTTTCCCGATTTCATCGCTGCCGTGTATCCGCGCCAATGCGGTTCACGAAGGCGTTCTGGGATGATGATGTCGAGCGATTGTCCGAGGACTTCTTCGGTACTGAAGCCGAATAGGCGCTCGGATGCTGCGTTCCATATGCCAATCAGCCCGTTGGGATCGGCAAAAATGATCGCATCAGCGCTTTGCTCCACAATGGCGCGATAAAGATCCGGAGGTTGGTGGAACATGGCATTTTCCTTTCGAGGGAGTGAAGTCCTTGAAACGGCGGTAGGGATTGTGAGTCACGCAGTGTGGCGGTTCTGCGTGCTATTAAACAGACATCCTGGGTTCGTCCTTCTCTGCCCCAGTCGCCGCGGCGGAAAACAATAACACCTCGGCGACAGGAAACAACTCGCGTTCCTCGAAACGGACGTGTGCGCCCAACAACTTACCGAATGCTTCGACAGCATCGGTACATCCAGCACGAATACGGGCGACCTCATTGCGCAAGGAGCGATGGTCGGCGAGCGTGCGGTCCACCAGGTCATTTTGCCCGCACGCACGCAACGCCGGGAGAAGACCCCTTTCTTCGGTCTGGAAATGCGGTTCCATTTCGCGGTCGAATACTGCCGCGAGTTGTGTCACCAACGTCTTCGGATTGCCGGAACCTCCGCGTTGGGCGCGTTTTGCCCACACCAAGGCCGTGTGGTGTTCGCGGGATAGGGCGACAAGGGACGGGCTGCGCTTCAAGGCATTTCTCCGTTGGTCAGGTCTGTTTCAGGAGCGCCCGAATCTGGCTTGATTGGCGCGAGTCTTTGACGAGGTCCGCGAGGGAATACTCGTCGAGCGTCTGATACAGCGCGTCGAAAGCGCGCACGAGGATTGGCGCCAGCCGGCAGGCGCGAGTGATCCTGCATCCACCCGGCTCGCCGGAAAGGCACTCGACGATGGGGCTGTTGCCTTCGCTTGCCCGCACGATCTTCCCCAACCGGATGTCAGCGGGATCCTGTAGCAGCCGGACGCCGCCGCCTTTCCCGCGCACCGTCTCGATCACCCCAGTCCGCGCCAGCTGGTGGACGACTTTCATCAGGTGGTTTTCCGAGATGCCGTAGGCCGCGGCAATTTCGGTAATCGTCGCCAATCCGTCCCGCTCGACCGCCAGATACATCAGGACGCGCAGGGTGTAGTCGGAAAACGTGGTCAGCTTCATGGTCTTCGCTCGAAGTTTTAAAGATGTACTAATTATATTGCTTTACTCTGGCGATGTCGTTATTATTAACATGTATAAATTATACTTCTTATGAACGCCGTGGCCATCGAACCCGAATTGCGAGCAAATCAGAGCGAAAACCCTCCAGCGACCGTGTCGGATGATGAGCGTGTCCGCGATCTTTTGCGACAGGTCATCGACCCCGAGGTCGGGGTGAATATCGTCGATCTCGGTCTTATCTACCGCATCGACGCCGGTGCTGCAGGAGTCCGCGTCGAAATGACGATGACGTCGCCGGTGTGCCCGCTGGGCGAGATGATCGTCGACGAGGCGCGTACGGTACTTGCCGCCGGATTTCCGGGCAGCGGCGAGCCGGATATTTCGTTGGTCTGGAATCCGCCCTGGGAGCCCTCGATGATGAGCAAGCGCGCCAAGGAAACCCTCGGCTGGTCGGAGTGAAGGCCGGTCAGTCCTCTGCCACGATTTTTCGAACCAGTTTTTCACACCCGATGTACAGGAGCCACACCATGACTACCCCGCAAGCTTTCAAGACGATCGTCGATGTCCGCACCATCGTGCCGCGCGAGCGGCATCCGCTGATCTTCGGCACTTTCGACGGCCTTCTTCCCGGCGAAGCGCTGCTGCTGGTCAACGATCACGACCCGAAACCGCTGTTCTATCAGTTCCAGGCCGAATCGGCCGGCGAATTCACGTGGGAATACGTCGAGAAGGGACCGGAGGTCTGGCAGGTCAGGATTGGCAAGGTCGGAGAAAGCGACTCGCCCACCGTCGCCAAAGGCTGCTGTCACTAAAAGAGGAACCATGAACGACGTTCGCCCGCTCGCCCGCCTGCCGATCCTGGTGCTGGGCATGCTGTCCCTGCTCGGCGGCGTGCTCGCGGGACTGGCCCGGCTCGGCTGGGATGTCCCGACGATCGCGGCGAACGCCTCGGGCGTGCACGGGGCGTTGATGGTCTCGGCCTTCTTCGGCACGGTGATCAGCCTGGAGCGCGCGGTGGCGCTCGGACGCGCCTGGGCGTATCTGGCGCCCGCGGCGGCCGGCGCCGGCGGCGTGGCCTTGCTCGGCGGCGCGCCGCTCGTTGTTCCCCAAGGGCTCTCTCTCGTCGCCTCGGCCATCATGCTGGCCGCCAGTATCCAGGTGCTGCGCCGCCTTCTGGCGCCGTTCACCGTGGTGCTGGCCAGCGGCGCGCTGTGCTGGGCAGTCGGCAATCTCGTCTGGTTCGTTTTTGGCGCGACGAGCGTTGCGACGCCGTGGTGGTTCGCCTTCCTCGTCCTGACCATCGGCGGCGAACGACTGGAGTTGAGCCGCTTCATTCCGACGCCGCGGGCGGCCCGCCGGGTCTTTTTCGCCATCGTCGGCGCGCTGCTGGCCGGCGCGGCGCTGTCTCTCTACGAGGAGGGCCATGGCCTGGCGCTGTTCTCCGTCGCGTTGTTATCTCTGGCGGCCTGGCTGCTGGCCTTCGACATCGCCTCGCGCAACGTTCGCCGCGACGGCCTGCCGCGCTTCATCGCACTGTGCCTGCTGACCGGTTACGTCTGGCTGGGAGTCGCCGGCATTCTCGGCACCGGCGGAGGCTTCGCACTGGGCCACGCCTGGCGCGACAGCACCCTGCATGCCGTCGGGCTGGGCTTCGTATTCTCGATGGTGCTCGGTCATGCACCGATCATCTTTCCGGCGGTGGCCCGGGTAAAGATTCCGTATCACCTCTCCTTCTACCTGCCGCTGGTGGCACTGCACACGACGCTTCTGTTGCGCGTGTGCGGCGGAATCGCCGGCGACTTTACCTTGCGCCGCATCGGCGGACTGGCCAACGCCTACGCGCTGCTGGCGTTCATCGCGGTCCTGGTGATCGGCATCCTGCGCGGGAAGGTGGGTACCCGGCTCGATTCGCGGCAATGCACTTCTTCGGCAGAGGCAAACTGATGAAAATCTCCGAACAACCCATCTGGCTCGTCGGCTTCCGGCCGTTCTTTGCGCTGGCCTTCCTGGCCGGGGCGCTCCTGCCCATCGCCTGGGTGCTGATGTTCTCGGGCAAGTTACCGGCGCCGCAGGCGTCCTTCTCGCCCGTCCAGTGGCATGCGCACGAAATGCTCTTCGGCTTCGGCTGGGCCGTGCTGGGGGGGTTCATGCTGACCGCGACCAAGAACTGGGTGAAGATTCGCGGCTACCACGGCCCCCTGCTGATGATGCTCGTGCTCTTCTGGCTGGTCGAGCGCGGAGGCATGTGGTTCGCGGGCAGTCTTTCTCCGATGACGTTTGCCATCACCAACAATCTGTTCCTGGCGACGATCATCGCCATGCTGCTCTGGACCTTGCTTCATCACCGCGAGAACGACAGCTATCGTTCGGAGAACTGGGCGTTCCTGATCATTCTGCCGCTCTTCGTCGTCGCCAAGCAGCTGCTGCTCAGCGAGGCGTACTTCGCCGCCGGTTCGGGCATGGCCATCGCGCTGTTCCGCATGGCCTTCCTGGTCATGCTCGAACGCACGCTGACGCAGTTCATGACGAACGTCTTCCAGGTGGCGATCCTGCGCAATATCTGGCTCGACCGCTCGATCAAGCTGCTCGCGCTGGTTTTCGTCGCCGAAGGCTTCCTGCCGCGAACGCTCGTGGGCGGGGCCGCGTTGCTGCTCGCGCTGCTCTTGCTCTTCCGCCTGGCCTTCTGGAAGCCGCTGCTGGCCATGCGCCGGCTCGACCTCGGCATCATGTACCTGGGCTACCTGGGCATCGTCGCCCAACTCCTGATCGAGTTCGTGAACACCGTGATGGCCGTCGCCTGGGTCGGCAGCGTCTCGGTGCACGTGTTTACCTTCGGCGTCATGGGCCTGATCATTCCGGCCATGTTGACCCGTATCTGCAATGGGCATACCGGGCGCAAGGTGATCTTCGGTGGCCTCGACAAGGCGGCGCTGTGGATCATGATGGCCGGCTTCGTCGCCCGGATTGTCATGCCGCAGCTGGCCCCTCGGTTGTACATGCGCTGGATCGATCTCGCGGCCTTTTGTTGGTTCGCCAGCTTTGCGTTGCTGGCTTGGCGCTATATCCCGTTCCTGCTGGCGGCACGCGTTGATGGGAAGGAACACTGAGAATACCAGTGGCATTTCGACGAATGAAACGGACGCAGGCATAAACCCTTTATTTCTGTGGGGTAATCTTGACTTTTTTAGTCGGCTTTTAATCTGAATCAATGTAGTATCGCCTTCGCGAACATAACCTGTACGCGTTGATCACCATGAACGAAGGAGGACCGAATGAGCGGGGTGTTTACCAAATCGATGGCGCGCAATGTTTTCTACGGGGGGTCAGTCTTTTTCTTTCTCCTGTTCCTCGGGCTGACGTTCGATACTGTACGCGCGCTTCCAAAGCGCGACATGCGACAGAACATCACGCCGCTGGTCGCTGAAGGCAAGAAGGTCTGGGAAACGCGGAACTGCATCGGGTGCCATACGCTTCTTGGCGAAGGCGCCTATTTCGCGCCCGAACTCGGCAACGTGGTGACTCGCTACGGCGAAGAAGGGGTCAAGGCCTTCATCACCAGCCGTCCGGTGGACGGCATCCCGGGGCGGCGCAGCATGCCTCAGTTCAACCTGACCGAGCGCGAACTCGAGGCCATCACGGCTTTCCTCAAACACGTCAGCACGATCGATACGGCCAAGTGGCCGCCCAACAATCAGGGTTGATCCAGGCCAACAACAAGGAGAGCGTCATGCAATACTCATCGCAAGCGGTTGCCAAGCCCTATTTTGTAGCGGCGATCGGCCTGTTCGTCGGCCAGATTATTTTCGGCCTGATCATGGGGCTTCAGTACGTGATCGGCGATTTCCTCTTTCCGGCGATCCCGTTCAATGTGGCGCGCATGGTCCACACCAACCTGCTCATCGTCTGGCTACTGTTCGGCTTCATGGGCGCCGCCTACTACTTGGTGCCGGAGGAATCTGAAACCGAGCTGTGGAGTCCGAAGCTGGCCATCATCCTGTTCTGGGTATTCCTGGTCGCCGGTGCACTGACCGTTGTCGGTTATCTGGCCGTCCCGTACGCCACGTTGGCGAAGATGACGGGCAACGACCTGCTGGAAACAATGGGACGAGAGTTCCTCGAACAGCCGTTGCCAACCAAGATCGGCATCGTCGTGGTGGCGCTGGCGTTCCTATTCAACATCACCATGACCGTACTTAAGGGCCGCAAGACCGCCATCACGTCGGTCCTGTTGCTCGGGTTGTGGGGACTGGCGATCTTTTTCCTCTTCGCCTTCTACAACCCGGTCAATATCGTGCTCGACAAGATGTTCTGGTGGTACGTCGTTCACCTGTGGGTCGAAGGCGTATGGGAACTGATCCTTGGCGCGATGCTGGCCTTCGTGCTGATCAAGATCACCGGCGTCGACCGCGAGGTGATCGAGAAGTGGCTTTACGTCATCATCACACTGACCTTGGTGACCGGTCTGCTCGGCACCGGTCACCATTACTTCTGGATCGGCACCCCGGAATATTGGCAATGGGTCGGTTCGGTGTTCTCTGCGTTAGAACCCATTCCCTTCTTCGCCCTGACCGTCTTTGCCTTCAACATGGTCAACCGCCGCCGCCGCGAGCATCCGAACAAGGCGGCCACACTGTGGGCGCTCGGCACCGGCGTGATGTCCTTCCTCGGCGCTGGCGTGTGGGGCTTCCTACACACGCTGGCCCCGGTCAACTACTACACGCACGGCAGCCAGATCACCGCGGCACATGGCCACATGGCCTTCTACGGCGCCTACGTAATGGTTAATCTGACCATGATCTCCTATGCGATGCCCCTGCTGCGCGGTCGTCAGGCCAACAGCGAGAAGTCGCAGGTTCTGGAAATGTGGAGCTTCTGGCTGATGACCGTGTCGATGGTGTTCATCACGCTGTTCCTGACTGCCGCCGGCATCTTGCAAATCTGGCTGCAGCGCCTCGCCAGCGACCCGCAACCCTTCATGGTTGTGCAGGATCAGGTGTCGCTCTTCTACTGGATGCGCGAATGGGCCGGAGTGATCTTTCTGATCGGCCTGCTGGCCTACCTCGCGAGTTTCTTCGTTGGGGGCAGACCGGCGGAGGCCAGGGCGTCCTGAGATCGGGAAGGAGGCGGCCCGGCGGCAGCCTCCTTCCCCGAGTGTTTTCAATCTTTCAGATGTCAGCCATGTCCAGTTCCCGAACCTCGTCGTCCTCGCTCGTTCTGTCTACACCGCGGGTATTGCAGGGCGATATTGCCGTATGGATCTTCCTCCTGGCCGAACTGCTCGCCTTCGGCGTCTTCTTCCTCGCCTACGCTTTTGCCCGCGCGCGCAATCCTGGGCTTTTCGACGCGGAGCAGGCCGGCCTCGATCGTCAATCGGGCCTGATCAACACGCTACTGCTGGTATCGTCCAGCGCCCTGGTGGCCCAGGCCGTAGCGGTGGTCCGTCGCGCGGGTGCGGATGCTTCGCAACGCGCGGCCGCTGCGCTGCTCGGCGCGATCGCCTGCGGGCTGGGCTTCATCGTCGTCAAGGGGCATGAATATGCCGCCCACTTTGCGGCTGGCATGGAGTTGTCGAGCAGCACGTTCAGCATGTTCTACCTTGGCTTGACCGGTTTCCATTTCTTTCACGTCGTTCTCGGCTTGGTCGTGCTGGTGGTGCTATGGCGGCAGACCGCCGCCGGTGTTTATCGGCCCGGAGATGCCAATGGCCTGGAAAGTGGAGCTGCCTACTGGCACATGGTCGACCTGGTCTGGCTGGTGCTTTTCCCCCTGGTTTATGTGATGCATTGAATGCCCATGCCAACGCGTGATTCGGTTTATTCGCCCCTGACGGTCTGGCAGACGCTGGTCGTCACCACCGCCATTACCTTCTTTGCTGGCGAGTTTGGTCCTGCCGGTCGCTGGCTCGTCGTCGGCGTGTTGGCGCTGGCCTTGCTCAAGGGTAGCCTTGTGGCCCTGCATTTCATGGAACTGCGCCATGCGCCGACGGTCTGGCGATTGAGCGTGCTGGGCTGGTTGTGGTTGGTCGTGCTCGGCATCGTCGGGGCCTATTTGAAGGGAATGCCATGACTATTAACAGCAATGCGCTGGCAGAGCCACGGCTCACGGCCTTGCGCGAAATCCCGAGCTATACCCCGGCCGGCAACGAAGCCGAGGTGTTCGAACTGGCATGGAAGAACCGGCTGCCACTGCTTCTCAAGGGGCCGACCGGCTGCGGCAAGACGCGCTTCGTCGCGCACATGGCGGCGCGGCTGGGGCTGCCGCTATTTACCGTGGCCTGCCACGACGATCTGACCGCCGCCGACTTGGTTGGCCGCCATCTGATCTCGGGCAACGGTACGGTGTGGAGCGACGGCCCGCTGACGCGGGCGGTGCGCGCCGGCGGCATCTGTTACCTCGACGAGGTGGTCGAGGCGCGCAAGGACACGACAGTTGTGCTGCACCCGCTGGCCGACGACCGGCGCGTGCTGCCGATCGACCGTACCGGCGAACTGCTTGCCGCGCCGCCCTCGTTCATGCTGGTGGTCTCGTACAACCCGGGCTATCAGAATCTGCTCAAGGGAATGAAGCCATCGACGCGCCAACGCTTCGTCAGCCTGAGTTTCGACTTTCCGGCGCCGGAGCGCGAAGCGGCTATCGTGCATGGCGAAAGCGGCCTCGATCTCGCCGTTTGTGCGCAATTGGTGAAACTCGCGTTGTCGCTGCGCGCGCTCAAGGACCGCGACCTCGAAGAAGCGCCGAGCACGCGCCTGCTGGTCTATGCCGCGACCCTGATTGCCGGCGGACTGGCCGCCGAGGATGCCTGCCGGGTGGCCGTCGTCGATGGCCTGACCGACGACCCGCCGACGGCGGCGGCCTTGATGGACGTCGTGCGGGCCGTGCTGGGCTAGGGCCGCGGCTCCCCGTCCGACGACAATTCTGAGCACCAGCGTCCATGTTCTCTCCACCCGACGATCCAGGACGACGCTTCGCCGTCATCGCCGAGAGTTTGTACCTCGCCAACCTGCTGATTGCGCCCGGGGTCGCTTTCCTCGGTTTGCTCTGCCTGTGGCGGCGTGCCGACGTTCGCACCTTGCCGCTGGCCCGCCAGCACCTGCGGCAGACACTGGCGGCCAGCCTGTGGGCCGGCGTCCTGTTGGTCGGACTGAGCGCGATCATTCTGCTGGTCGGTGGTTTTGCGTCGATGTGGAGTTGGTTCGCGGTGATCCTCTACTTCATCGTTTTTCACTCGACACTGGTGTTGTGCGGCATGGTCGGCCTGTCGCGCGCACTCGCCGGCCAACCTTACCGTTTCCCCCTGGTCGGGCCCGGCGACCCGACATGAGCTATCGTGTCATCCCCATCGCCATTCACGCGCCCGCCAGCACCCGCGCGGCCGAACGCCGCAAGCAGGTCTGGCGCCTGCTGGCCCAGGCGGTGTTCTTCATTGTGTTTGTGCTAACGCCGGTGTTCGATCTCTTCCGTTACGACCTGACGCACGGCCACGCGTATTTCCTCGGCATGGAGTGGCGTCTGGGCATCGACGCTTTCCTGAATGGCGAGGTCGGAGCCGGCATGGCCGCGATCAACGTTCTCGGCCGCCTGTTCGTTCCGCTGTTCTCGATCGCCGGCCTGGTGATATTCATTTCCTGGAAGTGGGGGCGGCTGTACTGCGGCTGGCTGTGCCCGCACTTTTCGGTCGTCGAGACCATCAACCGGCTGATGCTGGTGGCCACCGGCAAGCCCAGCCTGTGGGAGCCGCGCGTGCTGCCGACCCGCCAGCCCGACGGCTCGGTGGTCCGGCCCGACCGGCGCGTCTGGGTGCTGGTGCTCCCGCTGGCGGTGTTCTTCGCCTTCCTCTGGGCGGTAGTGCTGCTCAGCTACCTGATGCCGCCGCTGGAAATGTACCCGCGCCTGTTCAGCCTGTCGCTGCAACGCTACGAAGCCATCTTCATTGCCGCCGCGACCGTAGTGCTGAGCCTCGAATTCCTGCTCGCGCGCCATCTTTTCTGCCGCTACGCCTGCGCCGTCGGCATGTTCCAGAGCCTGGCCTGGATGGGTAACAAGAAGGCGCTGGTGGTCGGTGTGGACCGCGCGCGGCTGGCGGAATGCGCCGACTGTCTGCACGGCGAGGGTAGCGCCTGCGACGCGGTCTGTCCGATGCGTCTGAAGCCGCGCAGCATCAAGCGGCTGATGTTCGCCTGCACCCAGTGCGCGCAATGCCTCTCGGCCTGTGCCGCGGTGCAGGCGGAAAATCCGCAGGGTGGGTTGCTGGCCTGGGTGCAGGGCGAGGAAGCACGACAGCTCGAAGGCGGGTTCAAGGCGCCGCGCCCGGCGCGTAATCCAGGCGCGGGGGAATGCTGAAATGGAAGAGTGGGTCGGCGGAATCTGGCACCGGCTGGTCACGCGCAGTGCCGGCGGCCACCACCCCGACGCCGTCGTGTATCTGGCCGAGATGGAGCGGCCGCTCGGCATTCTGTACCGCGCGTTCGGCGGCGACCGCGGCCATCGCGTCGGCGGCGCCGCGCTCGATCGCCACCATGGCCGCCGGCGCTGGCTGCAGCGGCTTGCCGGTAGCGGCGAGCGGGTCGCCCTGGCTTCGGTCGAGAACGACACGCTGCGCCTGCCGGCCAGCATCGACTGCTTTGCCGATCGTGAACTGAATCGCGATCTCTACCTGTGGCTGGCGGCACTGGCGGCTTGCGCTGCGAAGATTCCATCGCCCCATGGCGGCTGGCTGGCCCGCAATCAGCAGGCCACCAAGGATGCGCTGGTACGTTTCCCCGGTCTGGCCGGTCGTTACCGGCGACTGGTGGCGGCGCATCTGGCACAGCGCCTGGCGCCGGATGCGCTGCCCTTGGAGGAAGCCGCACAGGAGAACGCCATTCGCGCTGCGTTGCTCGATCCGGGCAGCGTGGCCCAAATGCCGACGGGTAGGCGTAAGGCGAGGCCCCTGCAACCCGTTATGCTCTGGCTTTCACCGCTTTCCCACGATGCGGCGCAGACATCCGAGAACTCTCCCTTGCCTGCTCCGGACGGGGCGGCGGCACAAGCGGCGGAGTCCGATTCGGCGGAGGAGACAGAGCACAAGCACCGCGCCGAACGCGTCGACCTGCCGCAGCCCAAGAGCCCGTTCATCCTGATGTTTCGCGCCGAGAGCCTGCCGACCTGGGGCGAATACGTGCACGTGAATCGAGCGCTCGACGACGAACCTGATCCGTATGCCAAAGTCGCGGCGCGCGACCTCGACCGTCTGTCATTGGCACGCGGCGGGGCACCGACGCGCTCGAAGGTGAAGTTCGACCTCGACCTGCCGTCCGACTCGTCCGACGATTTGCGTCTCGGCGAGGGAATTCCGCTGCCGGAATGGGACTACCGCCAGGGGCTGCTGCTCCCGGGCCACGTCCGCCTGCAGCCGATGCAGGCGCGTGAGGCTTCGCCCGCGGCGTTGCCGGGTCACCTGGCCTCGCCAGCGCGCCGCCTGCGCAACCGTTTCGCGGCGCTGGTCGACAGCCGACGCTGGCAACGCGGCCAGAGCGACGGCGACGAGATCGACCTCGACGCCTGCATCCGCTATTTCGCTGATCGGCGCACCGGTGTCACGCCGGCCCCGGGGTTGTATTGCGCGCGCCGTCCGCTCGATCGCGACCTCGCCTGCCTGCTGTTGGCCGACCTGTCGATGTCGACCGATGCCTGGGTCTCGAACGCGCATCGCGTGATCGACGTCGTGCGCGATGCGGCCTTCCTGTTCTGCGAAGCGTTGACCGCGACCGGTGACCGCTTCGGGGTATACGGCTTTTCCTCGGTGAAGCGCGGCCATGTCCGTTTTCACCTCGTCAAGGACTTCGCAGCGCCATACGATGCCAGCGCCCGCGGCCGCATCGCCGCGCTACGGCCCGGCTACTACACCCGGATGGGCGCCGCCGTGCGCCAGGCGACGCGCATCCTGGCCGAGCAGCCGGCCAATCGCCGCCTGCTCCTGCTGCTCTCGGACGGCAAGCCGAACGATCTCGACGAGTACGACAGCCGCTACGGCATTGAGGACACCCGCATGGCGGTCGTGGAAGCACGCCGGATCGGCATCACGCCGTTCTGCGTCACGATCGACCGCGCGGGCGGCGCGTACCTTCCGCACCTGTTCGGGCAGGACGGTTTCCTGATGATCAGCGATCCGGAAAGGCTGCCGGAGCGCCTGCCGAAACTCTATGCGGAGCTGAGCGGGCTGTAGTAGCGCGCGACGTCGGTTTTACCGAGCGCCCGGGTACTCACCATGGCCGCTTTGCGGCGGACCGAAAGCCCCGATTTTGATGCGAAAGCCATTAATCAGTGTTCGGCGAAGGATTCGAGGAATTTCCTCCAAGTGCATTTGACGCGAGAGACAATCACAAAGTGCCGGTGACAGTCACGTTCATGACCGCGACGGTACCGGGATACACGAGGTTACACACAGCGTTACACAAACCGGGAAAGGTCGCTACAGACGCGTTCCGGATCGGGGTCTATATTGGAAGTGTTGCTTCAGCGTCCCCCGCTGACAATGTTTGACCCTCCCTGACCCATCGCAACGATGGGATTTCTATCCCGAGCCACACCGGCCCGGGTTTTTTTTGCCTGTGAGGTTGGCGGGGTTCATCCGTCCTCGGCTTCACACTTCTTCATGCAGCAGTTTTTTGCCGCTCCCGAGTGTTCCTTGCCGCTCTCGCTTACGTTGCACGGCGGGTGATTGGTGTGCCCGGTATCGAGAAAGACAAAAGGACGCGAAACGGCCACAAGCGGACCTACGTGCAAGCTCCCCGAAGCAGTCATAGTCCCTCACTTACGTCCGGTATATTGATGTTGTTATACTGACAACAAGAAGACCAAGTATATGAAAATAATGAACTTAGGGAAGAATGACCGGCGTCATCAATATCAATTGTTATACGGACCATACGGACCACAGTGTCCGTGTAAACACTCAGCCACTAACAAGCCACTTCACTTTTTCTAAGGGAGTAGCAGAATGAAACGCAACTGGGACACCATCAGGGAACTCCTCGCAAAGGTGGAGGAATGCACATTACCCGCCGAGATGGTTCGTCTCGCTGATTTCCCAGAGGAAAGGGCCGCTGAGATCTCCTACCACATGGCGCTGCTGATTGAGGCTGGCTTAGTGAATGGGCAGATGGTCAATACAATTGGGCCAGAGGTCAAGGATTTCTTTGCTCACAAGTTGACGTGGGGTGGGCATGAGTTCCTGGATTCAATTCGCAGCGACACAGTCTGGCAAAAGACGAAGAAGATATTCGCCGAGCAAGGCCTGTCAATGACGTTTGACTTAGTCAAAGAAGGAGCCAAACAGGTGGGAGCGGCAATCTTGACTGCCACAATTGGTGGCTAACAGTCATTGCAGCGGACCTGCCCCAGCTATGATGACTGAGTCGCTGGATTCAAATGTTGATAGTACTCATACGAAGCCATCATGAGCAGCAAGCGTTTTAGAGGAAAACTCTGTGTCTACTGCTCCGATCGCCCCAGTGTGACCGGCGACCACGTCTTTGCCAGAGAGTTCTTCCTGCCCGAAGTTCGCGCGAACCTCCCGCAAGTTCCGGTCTGCGACCGCTGTAACAACGACAAGAGCAAGCTCGAACACTATCTAACCGCATTGCTCCCATTCGGCGGCCGCCATGCTCACGCACACGAAAACCTTGCAACACAGGTTCCTGGACGCCTCGCAAAGAACCAGCGTCTGGCACGGGAACTAATCGCAGGCCGAGGCCGAATCTGGCACCTTGAAGGGGGAATCGTTCAGCCAACCATGACGATGCCTATCGACCCGCATCGAACTTGCGAGTTGTTTGCCCAAATCGGCCGGGGTCTGGCGTGGTACCACTGGGGAACATATCTACAACCCGGTCAGATGAGCGAAGCCTTGTTCCTTTCCAATTTCGGCCGCGAGTTCTTCGCGCGCATCTTCTCCATGAATGCTGCCAACCGAGTTCAACACAACTTAGGGAAAGGGACCGTGAGCTACAGCGGAGTCCAGGCGGCAGACACTCCTCAACTCACTCTCTGGCGAGTTCACTTCTACGGCGGCATGGTGCTTTCTGGTGATCCGCAGGCTCCCAACGCAATCGCCACCGAAATCGCCATAGTCACTGGCCCCAAGCGGATCGTTGGTTTACTTACCGAGAGACCACAATGAGATCCTAATATTGCGGTCAGCCATTGGCCACAAGTGGCCCCATGAATACCCGTCCACGAAGCAGCCATTGCCACAGCGCAGTTGTTCGGCATAGTGATGTTGCTATACTGACAGGCAAAATTCCAAGCGACCGAAATCATGTATTTGGTGCAACGAATCCTTCTTCAGCAATATCATTTGTCATGCCAACACTGGCGTTCGTGTAAACAATGCTAGAGCGCTCTTGGACGAGTTCTTATGAATCAGTTACCGTTTAAAGCGTACGACGTCTTCGCATACTTGGCATCTGGTTCTGTTGTGGCGGCTGGCGCCGACTATATTTATGGTTCACAGTGGCTTCTGCAGGAAAAGCGACGGCTCCCCACTTTGAGTAGCGGTTTGGATTAGAGTCCTGTTGCTGATCATACCGTGTTTGCCTCGGCGAGTTGCCGGGCATAAGCGGCGGGGGTGAGTCCTCCAAGAGATTTCTTGGGTCGTTCGTGGTTGTATTCCTGACGCCAGGCTTCGATGATCGTCTTGGCGTGACCCAGACTGACAAACCAGTGTTCGTTCAGGCATTCGTCGCGCAGACGTCCGTTGAACGATTCGATATAGGCATTCTGATTCGGTTTGCCGGGCTGGATTTGCCGCAACTGCACACCACGCTGATGCGCCCAGTTCAACATGGCGCGGCCACAGAATTCCTTGCCGTTGTCGGTCCGGATCACGCGGGGCAAACCGCGTTCGAACCACAGTCGATCGAGAATTCGGGTCAGCGGTTCGCCGCCGATCGCCCGTTCTGGAACAACGGCAACCGCTTCGTGTGTAGCATCATCCACGACCGTCAGGCATTTGATCACCCGGCCATCCGCCGTGCGATCAAACACGAAATCCATCGACCAGACCTCGTTCGCCTGCTGAGGGCGTAGCAACGGCTGCCGGTCACAGGCCGGCACCTTCTTGCGTTTGCGCCGCCTTACCTGCAAGCCCGACAACGCATAAAGCCGTTCGACGCGTTTGTGATTGACGCGCCAGCCCGATTGCCTGAGTTTCAAGCCGATCATGCTGGCTCCGTAGCGCTTGTACCGGTGCGCCAGGCGAACGATCTCGCTCCGCAGTTCGATATTACGATCCGGCCGCCTTTGATAACGAAATGCGCTGGCACTGATCCGCGCAATCCGCAGGGATCGTCGCTCACTCAGGCCTCTACAAGACAAATACCGCACCAACTCGCGCCGGGCTGGTGCGGTCACCACTTTTTTTGCAGCGCCTCTTTGATGACTTCGTTCTCCAGCATGGCGTTGGCCAGCAACCGCTTGAGCCGCGTGTTCTCACCTTCCAGTTCCTTGAGCCGCTTGGCGTCCGAAACGCTCATGCCTCCGAATTTGTTGCGCCACAGATAGAAGCTCGCCTCCGAAAAACCGTGCCGACGACACAACTCCACAATCGGAACGCCTGCATCCGCTTCCCGCAAAAATCCAATGATCTGTTCTTCCGTGTAACGCTTCTTCATGTCCAATCTCCTTCATCGATGGGATTGGACTCTAATTCCAGCTGCTACTCAATTACGGGGAGCCGTCGCCA